>NZ_CP011388.1:3570000-3882500 GCF_001644605.1 Paenibacillus swuensis
AGGCTTGTCAAAGCCTAGTGCGTATGCCGATGTGGCGCGTATATCCATATCGAGAAACGGGAAGCTCTCCTTCGTCACCTTGGTGACAACGGGGAGCTTCGCTGTCGTTTTCATGCGCTTAAGGAGCGCGCGTCCCCGTTCCGTGAAGCCAAGCACACGGATATAGGAAACGCCTTCGCGCAGGTTATGAGCGCTGAGGGCGGACTTGCTGTGGCCGAGCAGGATGCGGGTCAGCATCCGTTGCAGCTTCGTCCGCGTGTAGCGCTTCGTCTTCAGCGCGGCGAGCAGCCGCTCGAAATCGAGCGGGCCGTCCCCGAGCCGCGGCAGCGCGCCCTTGAGCCGATGCTGGAGCCCCTCGGTCACCTCCGCCAGCTCCGCCAGCTCATCAGCCGTCCGGCTGACGAGCTGGTGCAGGAGCTGCGGGGTGTACCGGCTCCAGCGCTGCGGCCCGCGCCCGGCCGCCCATTCCCGCTGTAACACGTCATACGTGTACGGCGGGAGATAAGCCTGCGCGGCGGCAAGGTCGCCTTGCTCGAAGAGCAGGCGGCGGATCGCGGTGGCGCTGGCGATCTGGGCGTCCGTGACGTCCGCCTGATGATAGCCGGCGGCGCGGCGCGCTACCGTGTAAGGCGCAATGGAGCTGCCCAGGCGCTCCAGCGCGATAAGGTAATGCAGCCCCAGCGTATTGTTGGGCTGCCCGAGCGCCTCCGGCGCAACGTCCGCGAACGCCGCGGCGCCGCGTCCGCCCAAGTCCCGCGCCAGCGATGCCGCGGCGGCCGAGTATGCGGCGGGATAGTTCATCCCTTTCGCCATCCCCGCCTTGACCTGCGCGCGAAATGCCTCCGGCTCGTCCGCAAGCACACGCGCCAACGGCAGAAGCCAGCCCAGCTCGCCGCTTTCGCTGCCAAAACACAGGCTGTCCACGACGCCGGTAGCGTCCAGCAGAGCGCAGGCGCCGAAGGCGAACCACTCGGCAGGCTGGGAGCTGTACGCCACCGGAAGCTCGATAACCAGATCCGCGCCCATCCGAAGCGCCATTTCGGCACGTGCCCACTTGCCCGCAAGAGCGGGTTCGCCGCGCTGCAGGAAGTGTCCGCTCATCACGGCGACGCATGTATCGGCGCCAGTCAGATTTAAAGATTGACGGAAGTGATAAACATGTCCATAATGTAAAGGATTATATTCTACAATAACGCCTACGGTACTCATGAATGTTACGACCTCCGAATGCCTATATAAGACTACAGGTATACTAGTTATGTATCGAAATATAACATGAAACAGGTGGATGGGAAAATAAACACCGGCCCCTGTTGACAAGATAGGCATAAAATAGATATAATAATCTTTGTTTGTTTGGAGTTGATCTCATTGTTATTTCAATTTAAAGAGCTGGCTTCCAAGGACGTTACACAGGAATTCCACGAACGACTCGACGTCGACGCCCTGGTGAAAAGCCGCCGCGATGTAATGGACATTAGTCCCCTGCAAGCCGATTTAGCCGCGAAGTATCAAGGCGGAATCGTGCGGGTGGAAGGGGAATTGTCGGCTGATCTGACGATGGCCTGCTCGCGCTGCTTGAAGCCGGTGAAAGAAACAGTGCGGATTCCTTTCGATGAGCAGTTTGCTCTGAAGACGGAAGCGACCGAAGAGGACGAGACGGACGACATCATCGCCGTTAAGGAAGAACGGGTAGACTTGAAGCCTTATGTAGAAGAAGCGCTAATGCTTTATTTACCTTTCGCGCCGCTTTGCGAAGAAGCCTGCAAGGGGTTGTGCCCTGTGTGCGGAGCAGATCGCAATGAAACCGAGTGCGGATGTAATACGGAGAAGGTCGACCCTCGTTTAGCCGGACTCAAGGATTTTTTTAAACAATAAGAGACAAAGAACCCATTATACTCGAGTAAGGAGGTGGGAATATGGCAGTACCTCAAAGAAGAACGTCCAAGACTCGTCGCGACAAGCGCCGTACTCACTTTAAATTAGAAGTTCCGGGCATGGTGAAATGCGATCATTGCGGAGAATTGAAATTGAGTCACCGCGTTTGCAAAGTTTGCGGAACATACAAGGCAAGAGAGATTATTAAACAATAATCGATAAGTAGTACTTCATCCTATGGTGAGGTGCTATTTTTTTTGCTTTCTTTTTGCCGGGCATTTATATATACTAGTATTAGTACCAGGTATTAAAAACAAGGGGTGTTAAGCATCGAGCGCCTGCCTAAACGACAACGACAACAACAACTGTCGCAGCATATCGACGATAATCCGTTTATCACCGACCAAGAATTGACGCGCAAGCTTAAGGTGAGCATACAGACGATTCGGTTGGACCGGATGGAGCTCGGTATACCTGAAGTAAGGGAACGGCTGAAGCTGATGGCGGAGCGATCATTGGATCCGGTGAAATCTTTGCCGTTAGATGAAATCATAGGTGAAGTTATCGATCTGCAACTGGATCAAAGCGGGATATCCATATTTGAAATTAAAGCGGAGCATGTGTTTTCACGTACAGGGATTGCAAGGGGACATCATATTTTCTCTCAGGCCAATTCCTTGGCGGTGGGAATTATGAATGCGGAGATTGCGCTGACAGCATCGGCGGATATCCGGTTTGTGCGTTCCGTGCTGCTGGAAGAGAAATGCGTGGCTAAAGCCTATGTCCGTTCTAATACAGGGCCAAGTGGGAAAGCTAAAGTAGAAGTATTTACATATGTCGGCGAAGAATTGGTGTTTCAGGGAACATTTACGGTGTACCGAAATGCCGGTCTGGACAACGAAGAGAGCAAAGACAGCAATAAAGGAGTGGACAACGATGCGGATCGCAATTGACGCCATGGGCGGAGACGCGGCGCCGGACATGAACATACAGGGTGCGTTAGAAGCGGCAAGAGAGTGGCCGGATGTTGAGATTATTCTCGTCGGGGATGAGGCGAAGCTGAAGCCGCTCATGACAGAAATACCTTCCAATTTGAGGGTACAGCACGCATCGGAGGTTGTTCTTCCGGATGATGAACCCGTTAAGGCCGTTCGCAGGAAGAAGGACGCCTCCATGGTCGTTGCGGGCAGGTTAGTGAAGGAAGGTCAGGCGGACGCCATGATTTCGGCCGGAAATACGGGCGCGCTGATGGCTACGGGATTACTTGTTGTCGGTAGAATGCCGGGAATTGAACGCCCCGCCCTGGCGCCTATGATTCCCACGGTGGACGGCAAGGGGGTTCTGGCGCTTGATCTGGGCGCCAACATGGATGCAACGCCGGAGCATCTACTTCAATACGCCATCATGGGCAGCGTTTATCGTAACAAGGTTCACGGCTTGACGAAGCCGCGCATCGGGTTGCTCAACGTCGGTACAGAGGAAATGAAAGGCAATGAGCTCACCAAGGGCGCCTTTCCTTTACTGAAGGAAGCGCCGATCCATTTTGTGGGCAATGTGGAATCACGGGATGTGCTGCAAGGCAATTGTGATGTATTGGTGTGCGACGGCTTTGTCGGTAACATTTTGCTGAAAACGTTGGAGGGCACGGCAGGCACGATTTTCTCGGTGCTGAAACAGGAATTCACCAGCTCATTGCTCAGTAAACTGGCGGCCGCGGTGTTAAAACCGGGTTTGTCGAGGTTTAAGAAGAAGCTCGACTATAAGGAGCATGGCGGAGCGCCGTTACTGGGGTTAAACGGGCTGGTGCTCAAGAGCCACGGCTCCTCGGATGCCCGTGCGATCAAGAACGCCGTGCGTCAGGCAAGGGAAGCGCTGAAGAACGACCTTGTCGGTTCAATTTCGGCGGAAATCAGCGGTAAGGGAGCGGTGCAATGATGAATATCATTCCGGTAGGCGTGCTCGGGGCCGGCAAGTATGTGCCCGAACGGATTCTAACAAACCACGATCTGGAGCAGATGGTGGATACGAATGACGAATGGATCGTCAGCAGGACGGGTATTCGTGAACGGCGGTTGGCGGCGGAGGAAGAAGCTACGTCGGATTTGGCGCTTCATGCAAGCAAGATCGCGCTGGAGCAAGCAGGAATTACCGCGGAACAGCTGGATCTTATTATCGTCGCAACGGTTACGCCAGATATGTATTTCCCTTCAACGGCATGTATGTTGCAGGAAAAGCTCGGGGCTAAGAAGGCCGCCGCGTTCGATTTGTCCGCCGCTTGCTCCGGTTTTATTTACGGTTTGGCCAATGCATCCAACTTCATCGCTACAGGAATATACAAACACGTTCTGGTTGTGGGGGCCGAGTGTCTTTCGCGAATTACGGATTATACAGACCGCAATACGTGCATTTTGTTTGGGGACGGCGCGGGAGCTGTTGTGCTTGGCGAGGTGCCGGAGGGACGGGGCTTCAAGTCCTTTGAACTCGGCGCCGACGGTTCCGGCGGGGAACTGTTGCACGTTCGCGGAGGAGGATCATTGGTACCCTCCAGTGTGGAAAGCGTCGAAGCTCGCCAGCACTATATTTATATGGCGGGCAGCGAGGTATTCAAGTTTGCTGTGCGTATCATGGGGAACGCGGCGGAGGAAGCGCTTCGTAAAGCAGGCATGGACAAATCGGAGATCGATTTGTTGGTGCCGCATCAGGCGAACAAGCGTATCATCCAATCGGCGCTTAGCCGGCTCGAATTGAGCGAGGACAAGTGCATGGTGAATCTGGACCGCTACGGCAATATGTCGGCGGCATCCATTCCGGTTGCGCTGGCTGAAGCGGTGGAGGAAGGACGCTTGAACGAGGGAGACCGGGTCGTACTGGTCGGCTTCGGAGGCGGCTTGACTTGGGGAGCCACGGTTCTGGTCTGGTAGAAAGCCGTTTATTCTGGGTGACAAAGGAGCTGTACCAATGGGGTTAATCGCATTTGTATTTCCCGGCCAAGGCGCGCAGGCGGTTGGCATGGGCAAGGATGTATACGATCATCATGCGGCCGGTCGTGAGCGGTTTGACCGAGCTGACGCTGCATTAGGGTTTAAGCTTACCGAACTTATATTTAACGGTCCTGAAGAAGAATTAAAGATTACGTATCATACGCAGCCCGCTCTGCTTGCAACCAGCATCGCATTGATGGACGCGTTCGCCGCGCAAGGAATACAACCCGACTATGTCGCGGGTCATTCCCTGGGCGAGTACAGCGCGCTTGTCGCCGCCGGCGTGCTCCGCTTTGAAGACGCCGTTACGGCGGTCCGAAAGCGCGGCGAGTTCATGGAGCAGGCCGTGCCCGGTGGGGCGGGGGCGATGGCTGCGGTGCTGGGCGCGGAGCGAGAGGCGTTAACCTCGCTCTGCGCGGATATTTCCGCGGGCGGGACAGCGGTCGAACTGGCCAATGTGAATTGTCCCGGCCAGATCGTTGTATCCGGTACCGCCGCGGGTGTAGCCTCTGTCGTAGAACGCGGCAAGGAAGCCGGCGCCAAGCGGGTCATCCCGCTTGAGGTGAGCGGCCCGTTCCACTCCTCGCTCATGCAGCCTGCCGCGCAGCGGCTGCAAGACACCTTGGCCGGCATCGAGATGTCGCCGGCCGCTGCCCCGGTCGTGGCCAATGTAACGGCACGACCGGTGACGGAGCCTGCTGAAATCCGCAGACTCCTGGTAGAGCAAGTGTCCTCCCCTGTACTATGGGAGGACTCAGTCCGCTGGCTTATCGAACAGGGTGTCGATACCTTCGTGGAGATCGGCTCCGGCTCGGTGCTCGCCGGATTAATCAAGAAAATTGACCGCAATGTGCGCGTCCTCTCCGTGAATTCGCTTGAGACAGCTGAAGCGGCCGGGGAGCTTATCCGGTCCTAGAACCGTATAACATTGGTTGTTGCGGTAACAATGGTAGGGTGCGCGTTAGCCCTGAAGGGGCACGCCTGGTTTAGCATCAGGCTTATTGTGAATCCTTAAGAAGCATGGGGAAGGGGGAATCAGGATGCAGAAACTGGAAGGCAAGGTAGCTTTGGTTACCGGTGCTTCCCGAGGCATCGGGAGAGCGATTGCTTTGGCGCTCGCCGAGGCCGGCGCGGATGTGGCCGTGAACTACGCGGGCAGTGAAAATGCGGCCGGCGCTGTGGTTCAGGCCATTGAAACGATGGGGCGGAAAGCCGTCAAGATTCGTGCGGATGTGGCTTCGGCCGCAGATGTCGAAGATATGATGAAGCGGGTTATGGAAAGCTTCGGAAAAATCGATATTCTGGTGAATAATGCCGGAATAACACGGGATAACTTGTTAATGCGGATGAAAGAAGAGGAGTTTGACGCCGTCATTAACACTAACCTTAAAGGTGTGTTCAACTGTGTCAAAGCCGTAACCCGGCCGATGATGAAACAACGCTCAGGCCGTATTATCAACATTTCATCGGTTGTAGGTGTGTTGGGCAACCCGGGTCAGGTTAACTATGTCGCTGCCAAAGCCGGTGTCATCGGTTTGACGAAAGCTGCGGCAAGGGAACTGGCTTCGCGGGGAATTACGGTTAATGCCGTGGCGCCGGGATTCATAGAAACCGATATGACCGATAAGCTTTCGGGGGAAACCAAGGATGCGTTATTGGGACAAATACCGCTCTCCCGTTTGGGTAAACCTGAGGATATCGCTCATGCCGTGTTGTTCCTTGCGGGGGATGACTCCTCCTATATGACAGGCCAGACCATTCATGTAGACGGCGGCATGTACATGTAATTTGGCAACAGAGGAATAATAGTCTGGTGTATGGGCTCAGAAGGGTTTGGAGCCGCAAATTGAGATTTGAATGGATTCTATGGTAATTTGCTATGGATTCTCGTATAATACCAAGGAGGAGGTGAACCGGATGTCCGATGTATTAGAGCGTGTAAAGCGTATCGTTATTGATCGTCTAGGAGTTGACGAGGCTGAAGTTACTACCGAAGCATCTTTCAAAGATGACTTAGGCGCTGACTCTCTCGACGTTGTAGAACTGGTTATGGAGCTAGAGGACGAGTTCGATATGGAAATTTCCGATGAGGATGCTGAGAAGATTACTACTGTAGGAGAAGTTGTGAAATACATACAATCTCATACGTAAAGTGAACGAGTCCCGTTAGTACATCAACGGGACTTCTCCTCATTCTTTACCCTATTAAGCCACAGTTTGAACGATGATTTTTCTTTGCCATCATGTTCTTAATATATAGATTTACAATATAGCAATCAGCTTTAACGAGACCGGTTTCGAGGTGAGCGATGTTGAAACATAGAGTAGTGGTGACAGGTATGGGGGTTGTGACGTCTTTAGGTTCAGATCTGGAGACATTATGGAACAACCTGCTGGAAGGTAAATCCGGGGTGTCGGTGGTAGAGGCGTTCGACGTCAGCGATTACCCGACAAGAATTGCATCTTCTGTGAAGGACTTCGATCCCGAACAATACATGGATAAGAAAGAAGCGCGCCGGATGGACCGGTTCGTGCAATTCGGTTTGGCCGCAAGCTTGCTGGCGCTTCGCGACGCGAAGCTGGATGTGAAGAATGATACGGATCCTGAACGGGTAGGCGTTATTGTCGGTTCCGGCATCGGGGGATTGGGCACTTGGGAAGATCAACACGCCATTCTGCTCGAGAAAGGTCCGAAACGGGTATCGCCGTTCTTCATTCCGATGATGATAGCTAACATGGCGTCCGGTCAAATTTCCATGTCCACAGGAGCCAAGGGACCTAACACAGCCGCGGTTTCCGCGTGTGCTACGGGAACCCATTCCATCGGGGATTCGTTCAAAATGATTCAGCGCGGGGACGCGGATGTCATGATTTGCGGCGGTGCGGAAGCGACGATTCGTCCGACAGGCATGGCAGGCTTCTGCTCCATGCGGGCGATGTCCACTCGCAATGAAGAACCTGAGAAAGCCAGCCGACCGTTCGATGTGGACCGCGACGGGTTTATCATGGGCGAGGGCGCCGGTGTCATGATCATTGAATCATTAGAGCATGCGCAGAAACGCGGCGCGAAGATTTATGCCGAGATCGTCGGTTACGGGATGAGCGCGGATGCGCATCATATGACCGAACCGGATCCGGCCGGTGCCGCGCGCTGTATGGTTAAAGCAATCAAGGATGCCGGCCTGGAGCCGACTGATGTGGATTACATTAATGCGCACGGCACATCGACCCCTGTGGGCGACAAATCGGAGACGAATGCCATTAAACAGGCGTTCGGCGACCATGCTTACAAGCTGGCTGTATCTTCGACCAAGTCTATGACAGGACATTTACTAGGTGCCGCGGGCGGCGTGGAAGGCGTTATTTGCGGTCTGGCTTTGGAACATCAGACGATTCCGCCTACTGCGAATCTGGAGAACCAAGATCCCGAATGTGATTTGGATTATGTTCCGAATGTCCCGCGTAAGGCGAATCTGGACGTGGTGATGTCCAATTCATTCGGTTTCGGCGGTCATAATGCAACGATTATTCTTAAGAAATACGAGGCGTAACATCGGGCAAGCTGCGTCAGCAGCAAGGAGAAGGGGTATACCATGCAACGCGATCTTAAACATCTGCAATCCAAACTAAACATACGGTTTCTCGAGCCCGCGCTGCTGACGCAAGCCTTCACGCACTCGTCTTATGTAAATGAACACCGGATGACCCATTCGGATGACAATGAGCGTCTGGAATATTTGGGCGACGCTGTGCTTGAACTGACGGTATCCGAATTCCTGTTCCGAAATTTTCCGGATAAGCCGGAAGGCGAGCTGACCAAGCTGCGCGCATCTGTAGTATGCGAGCCTTCATTAGTCGGATTCGCAGAGGATCTTGAATTCGGGATGTATGTGCTTCTGGGTAAAGGCGAAGAACAGACAGGGGGACGTACAAGGCCGGCGTTGTTGGCTGACGTATTTGAATCCTTTATAGGCGCTTTATATTTGGATCAAGGCCTACTTGCCGTTCAACAGTTTCTGGACAGACATCTGTTTCCTAAACTTTCATCCGCAGCTAAGCTTCAGAACAAGGATTTCAAGACTCAATTGCAGGAGCTTACGCAGTCATACAATATGGGCGCGTTGGAATACCGGATTGTTGGAGAGACAGGACCCGCGCATGAAAGGGAGTTCGTGTCGGAAGTATTTATGGACGAACAACGATTAGGGCGGGGGACCGGCCGTTCCAAGAAAGAAGCCGAGCAGCAAGCGGCTTCCGAAGCGTTAAGAACGATCGCCCAGTCCGCCCGATTGGACGCTTGAGTCTACAGAATCTCATGAGGAGCAGTGAGCAACCCTAAGGTTGTTCCTGCTTTTTTTTGCTATAGTAAGGGTCGGTATCAGTTGTACATGGATTTTCAAGCGAAAATACTGCGAATTTGGTAAAATAGGCGTTGAGGTGAAAGTTAGCCATGTTTTTGAAAAGAGTGGAATTATCCGGATTTAAATCGTTCGCGGACAAGACTGAACTGGAATTCGTCC
The DNA here is from genome assembly GCF_001644605.1 of Paenibacillus swuensis. Lineage (NCBI taxonomy): Bacteria > Bacillati > Bacillota > Bacilli > Caryophanales > Paenibacillaceae > Paenibacillus > Paenibacillus swuensis. The sequence goes on from NZ_CP011388.1 coordinate 3,579,380, forward strand.
AAGGCATCACAGCCGTAGTCGGCCCGAACGGAAGCGGTAAGAGCAATATCAGCGATTCCATTCGTTGGGTGCTCGGCGAGCAGAGCGCCAAATCGCTCAGAGGCGGCAAGATGGAGGATATTATCTTCGCCGGCAGCGACGCGCGTAAAGCGGTTAACTATGCGGAAGTATCCCTGACACTGGACAATCACGATGAAGCGCTGAAGCTGGATTTCAGCGAGGTGACGGTAACCCGAAGAGTGCATCGCAGCGGGGACAGCGAATATTTTATCAATAAACAAGGATGCCGATTGAAAGATATTACGGAGCTTTTTATGGACACAGGGATCGGCAAAGAAGCTTATTCCATTATCGGACAAGGCCGAATCGAAGAAATCCTGAGCACACGGTCAGAGGATCGCAGAGGAATCTTTGAAGAGGCTTCCGGTATTGTCAAATATAAATCCCGCAAGAAAGATGCAGGGCGCAAGCTGGAAGATACCGAGCAGAATCTGCTTCGGATTCATGATCTCGTGTCCGAGTTGGAGGATCAGATTGAACCTTTGCGGGAACAATCCTCCAAAGCTGTGCAGTTTAAGCAGTTGAAGGAAGAGCTGAAAACCAGCGAAATTTCAATGTACGTCCATCAGATCGAGCAAATTCATGAGTCTTGGGCAGAAGCGAATGAACGGTTGAACATATTGCAAACCGAGCAACTGGAATTGTCCACCGTCGTTTCGAAGCATGACGCGCATCTGGAACAGCATCGATCGGAAACCAGGCGGCTGGAACTGGAGCTGGATGAACTGCAGACCTCATTGCTCTCGATCAGTGCGGAACTTGAGAAAAGCGAAGGGCAAGGCGAGGTTCTCAAGGAACGCAGCAAATACCTCGTGCAGAACCGTCTGCAGTTATTGCAAATGGTTGAAGTGGGCGAGAAGCGAATTGAAGAGCGGCGGACGGAACAAACGGGTTACCGGGATAAGTATAACGCGATTAGCAGCGAACTGAACCGTCTTCAATCCACGTTACGGTCCGAAGAGGAGCGTTTGCTTGGGGTAACCGGCGGGACGAGCAGCGATACGGAAGAAAAGCTCCGGGGCGACCTGCTGGATAAGTTAAACCAGTCCGCTCAAGCCCGCAATGAAATACGGTACATGGAACAGCAGATGGAATCGGCGCAACGTCGAATGTCCCGGTTGAATGATGATCACGGGCGGCTGGCCGAACAACAGAAGAAGTTGGAGACACGCAAGAAAGATTTGAGCGCCAAGCTAACGGACTGTATTGCATCATTATCCGAAAGCAAGAATGCCTACGTTGCGGCTTCCCAAAGCATCCAGAGTAAGCAAGAGTTACTTGAAACCGCTCAAAGCACCATTCGTAAATGGGAGCAAAAGACGGATGCGCTCGTTTCCCGTAAAGATACGATGACCGAGATGCAGAATGATTTCGACGGTTTTATGCACGGTGTTAAAGAAGTGTTGAAAGCACGAAACCGGGAAAACGGACTTCGGGGCGTTCTGGGTGCGGTAGCCGAGTTGATTAAAGTTCCTGCCCGGATTGAGCTGGCCGTGGAAACGGCGTTGGGCGGAGCGTTGCAGCACGTGGTCATGGAAGGTGAAAGCAGCGCCCGCGAAGCGATCGCCTTCCTGAAACGGCGGCAACTCGGCCGTGCGACATTCCTCCCGTTGGATGTTATTAAAGAGCGGTACATACCTGAATCCGAGCATCGCGGTCTTCAAGGAGCAAGCGGTTTTGTCGGTGTTGGGGCAGAACTGGTAAGCAGCGAACCCGAATATCGTAACATTGTAGGGAACTTGCTGGGCAATGTGATTATTGCGGAAACTCTGGAAGACGCGAACCGCATAGCGGCCAAGTGCCAATACCGCTATCGTGTCGTTACGTTAGAAGGCGATATTGTAAATGCCGGCGGTTCCATGACCGGTGGTTCAATGCAGAAGAAGAATACTAGTCTGCTGGGGCGTCAACGGCAGATAGATGAATTAATTCAAGAAATTCACAAATCGCAGGAGCAAATCTCGCAGTTGCAGGCTCAGATTGCACGAATGAAACAAGAAATTATAGGCGAGACCACACAGCTGGAGCAATCGCGCGAGGCAGGTGAGCAAGCCCGCATTATCGAACAACAATTGTTGGCAGAGTTGAAACAGTTGGAGGGCGAATTAACCCAGCTTGCTCCGCAGCTAGAACTGCACTCGCAGGATCGCGGTCAACACGAGGCGGAAGTGAAAGAGTATCGCGCGCGGAAGAAGGACTTGGAGCAGTCCTTAATCGTATTACAAAGCGAGGAACAGCAGGTTCAGCAAGCGATACGCGACGCGGAGCTCTCCAGGAAGGCCAGCGAATCAGCCAAAGACGAGCTGCAGGCCTACATGACAGATTTGAAAGTTCAGGTAGCTACGCTCACGCAAGAGAAGCAGTCCTTGCAGGATCAGCTAAAGCGGATTACAAGCGAGTTGCAACAGCAGGATCAGGAGCTTGAGCTGAACCGCAGCCAACTGGAGCAGGTTGCCGAAGATATTGAGGAGAATCAGCAACAAGCGGTCCGTCAGACGGAGGACGTGAACACGTATAAAATCCGGAAGAAGCAATGCGCGGATCAGTTGGAGTTTAAGCGTGCCGAGAGGGCGGGTTGGTTGAAACGACTGGAAGAGGGAGAGAACGAAACACGTGAGCAACGGGTACAGTTAAAGCAAGTGGAGGAACAGCTGCGGCAGACGGAAGTCAAGGTGAACCGACTGGATGTGGAATTGGAAAACTTACTTAGAAAGCTGTCCGAGGATTACGAGCTCAGTTACGAGCTTGCCAAGGAAAGATATCCTGTCCCTGAGGATGTTAGCGGCGTTCAGCAGATTGTCAGAGACTTGAGACGGACCATCGGAGCGCTCGGCGAAGTCAACCTGGGAGCCATTGAGGAGTTTCAGCGTGTCCATGAAAGGTATGAATTCCTGAACGTTCAGAAGAATGACCTGATTGAAGCCAAGACCGCGCTATATCAGGTTATTCGCGAGATGGACGAAGAGATGTCCAAGCGGTTCCGAAGCTCCTTTGATGCGATTAGGTCACACTTTGTGGTCGTCTTCGCCAAATTGTTCGGAGGAGGCCGTGCGGATTTAATTCTTTCGGAGCCCGGAAACCTGTTGGAAACAGGCATTGATATTATTGCTCAACCTCCCGGTAAGAAGCTGCAGAATTTACAGTTGCTCTCCGGCGGGGAAAGAGCTCTGACCGCGATCGCTTTACTGTTTGCCATTCTTCTTGTGAAGCCGGTGCCCTTCTGTGTGCTGGATGAGGTCGAAGCGGCATTGGACGAAGCGAATGTGGCCAGATTTGCTCAATATCTGAGGGAGTTCTCGGAATTGACTCAGTTTATCGTAGTGACCCACCGTAAAGGGACGATGGAAGAAGCGGATGTGCTGTATGGCGTCACGATGGAAGAAGGCGGCGTGTCAAAGCTGGTTTCCGTAAAATTAGATGATGAAGCGGCCGTGTCGGCTTAAATTATAATTGTGGAGGACACTATGAGTTTTTTCAAAAAATTAAAAGAGAGTATCGCAACGAAAACGGAAGAAATCACAACTAAATTTACCGAAGGCCTTTCAAAGACCCGGACCGCGTTTGTGGAGCGTGTGGAAGACCTGATTACCCGTCGCAAAAAAATCGATGAAGACTTCTACGAAGAGCTGGAAGAAATACTGATCGGCGCGGACGTTGGCGTGAACACCGTGATGGAATTGATTGAAGAGTTGCGCACGGAGGTGCGTAAACGTAAGATCGAGGACGCGGCAGATTTGCAACCGGTTCTATCGGAAAAGCTTGTTGATTTGCTTAAAGGGGAGCAGGACGCGTCTATGCGACTGGTGGAGGGCGGATTAAGCGTCATCCTGTTCGTAGGGGTCAACGGGGTTGGTAAAACGACGACCATCGGCAAATTGGCGCACCGATACAAGTCTCAGGGCAAAAAAGTGATGCTGGCCGCAGGTGATACCTTCCGAGCGGGTGCCATCGAACAGCTTGAGGTTTGGGGGGAGCGCGTCGGGGTCGAGGTGATAAAGCAACAAGCAGGATCCGACCCTGCCGCAGTTATGTTCGATGCCGTCAAAGCGGCCAAAAACCGCGGTGTGGATATTTTGATCTGCGATACGGCGGGCCGGCTTCAGAATAAAGTAAACCTGATGGAAGAGCTCAACAAAATTTATCGCGTGATTCAGCGTGAAGTGCCGGATGCGCCTCATGAAGTGTTGTTGGCATTGGATGCGACAACCGGTCAGAACGCGTTGCAGCAAGCCAAACTGTTCGGGGAGAAAACCGGCGTTACCGGATTGGTGCTGACGAAGCTGGACGGCACGGCCAAAGGCGGCATTGTCATTGCCATTCGCCAGGAACTTAACATTCCGGTCAAATTCGTAGGTCTCGGGGAGAAGATGGATGATCTGCAGGAATTCGATTCCGACCAGTTTGTGCATGCGTTGTTTGCGGGCTTAATTAAAGACCGTGAAGAGGCTGAAGAGGGGTCGAACTAGTTCCTTTGCGTCATTTCTCCTAGGTCACATAACTGACAAGTGAAATTCCTTGACATTGGTTTTTGAATCGGGTAAACTAGTCAATGTTCCGGTGTAAAGTGATTTTACTTGACGGAAGGAGACGGCACGGTGAATGATGCAGAAGCCTTGTCGAAGACGACAAGAATCAACGCGCTGTTCGATTTCTATGAACCTCTGTTGACGGATAAGCAAGCTACGTTTCTTCGGTTTTATTTTCACGAGAATTATTCTCTTGGAGAAATTGCCTCGGAGTTTATGATCAGCCGCCAAGCCGTGTATGAGCATATTAAGCGCGCGGAGCATGTGCTGGATGATTATGAACAGAAGTTGCATCTGCACGCCCAGCATGAGAAGCGTCAACAGTTGTTGCGCGAATTGTTGCTTGAAGCGGACAACGGAGTGAACCAGGATACGGTGAAACGGATTGCTACCAAGCTGTCCGATCTGGACCTGTGAAACGAAACGAATGAGCATAATTAAACGTAAATAATGAATTGTTACTTATATAAGATAGAACTAAGTATTGACGGAGGTGAACGAAATGGCTTTTGAGGGCTTGGCTAATCGCTTGCAGAATGTGTTCGGCAAGCTTAAAGGCAAAGGCAAAGTGTCCGAGGAGGATGTAGGCGAAGCGATGCGTGAAGTTCGCCTTGCACTGCTCGAAGCGGATGTCAACTTTAAAGTCGTTAAGGAATTCATCGCCAAAGTGAAAGAACAGGCCGTCGGACAAGACGTGCTGAAGAGCTTTACGCCAGGCATGGTCGTCATTGATATCGTAAACAAAGAGCTTACGAATCTGATGGGCGGTACACAGAGCAAGCTTGCGAAATCCAACCGTCCGCCAACGGTCATTATGATGGTGGGCTTACAGGGTGCCGGTAAGACAACGACAACAGGTAAACTCGCGAAACTACTGCAGAAGCAGAATCATCGGCCTTTACTTGTTGCCGGCGATATTTACAGACCCGCGGCCATCAAGCAATTGGAAGTGCTAGGCGAGCAGATTAAAGTTCCTGTGTTTTCCATGGGTGATAAGACAAGCCCGGTGGAAATCGCAAGAAGCGGAATGCAGCATGCCAAAGATAACGGCCATGATTACGTGATCATCGATACAGCCGGCCGTCTTCACATCGACGAAAGTTTGATGGATGAGCTGAAACAGATTCGCGAAGTCGTGAAACCCGATGAAGTCTTGCTTGTTGTCGACGCCATGACGGGTCAGGATGCGGTTAACGTAGCTGAAAGCTTTCATCAACAGATGGAGCTTACGGGTGTCGTGTTGACGAAACTGGACGGGGATACACGCGGCGGTGCCGCATTATCCGTTAAAGCCGTTACAGGATGTCCAATCAAGTTTGCGGCCATGGGCGAGAAGATCGACGCCTTGGAGCCTTTCCATCCGGATCGGATGGCATCGCGAATTCTCGGTATGGGCGATGTACTTACACTGATTGAGAAGGCGCAAGCCGGCATCGACCAGGACCAGGCGTTGGAAATGCAACGGAAGATGAGAACGGCTGAATTCACATTCGAAGATTTCTTGCAACAGATGGAGCAGGTAAAGCAATTAGGTCCCCTGGATCAGTTGATGGATATGCTTCCGGGTATGAACAAGATGAAGGGCATGGAGAATATGAAGGTGGACGACAAGCAACTCGGCCACATCGAAGCTATCATTAAATCCATGACCAAGGATGAGAAAATAAAGCCTGAGATGATTAACGCTTCCCGCCGTAAGCGGATTGCGAACGGCAGCGGCAGAACTGTACAGGAAGTGAACAAGCTTATTAAGCAATTCGAAGAGATGCGCAAGATGATGAAGCAATTCTCCGGGATGATGGGACCCAAAGGACCGAAGGGCGGCATGAAAGGCCTTAAGGGCATGATGGGCGGCAAGGGCTTTAAATTTCCGTTCGGTTAAGTAGCCGTATAGCAACGCAAGTTTCAGGTAATTAATTGAAGGAGGTGACTTTCACAATGGCAGTTCGTATTCGTCTTAAACGTATCGGTGCTCACAAAGCTCCGTTCTACCGTCTGGTAGTATCCGATTCCCGCTCTCCGCGTGACGGACGTTTCATCGAAGAAATCGGTACTTATAACCCAATTTCTGAGCCGGCTCAAGTTAACATCGATGAAGAGAAAGCTTTGAAATGGCTTCAAACAGGTGCGCAAGCTTCTGACACAGTTCGTAACTTGTTCAGCAAAGCAGGCATCATGCAAAAATTCCACGAATCTAAACTTCAGAAGTAATCTGCCTATTCGGAGGGCCTGACGATGAAAGAGTTAATATCGGTTATCGCGCAAGGCTTGGTTGATCATCCGGAAGATGTACGGGTTAACGTCGTGGACGGCGAGCATGCCATCACCTATGAATTGTCCGTTCATCCCAGTGATGTAGGTAAAATTATAGGGAAGCAGGGCCGCATCGCTAAAGCGTTGCGAACCGTCGTAACATCGGCAGCAGTGAAGGAAACGAAACGTGTGAACGTTGAAATTGTGTCTTAAGTTTAAGTTGATCTTGAACAGACGGCATTATATCGAAGGGTTAGGATGGAGACATCCTAGCCCTTCGTTTCTAATTTCTGGACGACATGGAGGATCGTATGGCGGATAAATTATTTACCGTAGGCAAACTAGTCAATACCCAGGGAATTCGTGGTGAAGTGAAAATTTTATCTCAAACGGATTTCCCCGAGAAACGTTTCGCTCCCGGAAGTAGTCTTATTTTGGAGCAAGCCGGTACCCATAAACAGTTACCTATTGAAATTGAAACCTCCCGTGAACATAAGAATATGTATATCGCGAAGCTGAAAGGCTACGATAATATCAATCAGGTAGAGGGCTTTAAAGGCTGGCTTGTGAAGATATCCGAGAAGTTTATAGAAGCATTGCCGGAGGATGAATTTTATTTCCACGAGATCATCGGTTGCAAGGTCATTACAGAAGATGACGAAGAGTTGGGTGTAGTTAAGGAAATTCTCACACCCGGCGCTAATGATGTATGGGTAGTGGAGCAAGAGGACGGCAAACGTGTGCTATTACCGGTTATTGACGATGTGGTTCTGAACGTGGACGTTGCCGCTAAGATGATCCGTGTGCATCTGATGGAGGGTTTACTGTAACATGAGGGTAGATGTATTGACGTTGTTTCCAGAGATGTTTGAAGGTGTGTTCGGCAGCAGTATTATGGGTAAAGCGCGAGACAAAGGCCTGGTGTCACTGAACACGATTAACTTCAGAGATTATTCGAATAATAAACACAATACGGTAGATGATTACCCTTATGGCGGAGGGGGCGGCATGGTGTTGAAACCGGAGCCGATTTTCGCAGCGGTGGAAGATCTGCCCCCTTCGGAAGGCAAACCGCCTCGTGTCATCCTGTTGTGTCCGCAAGGGGAGACTTTTACGCAAGGCAAGGCGGAGGAACTGGCTCAGGAGGAGCATCTCATTTTCTTATGCGGACACTATGAAGGCTATGATGAACGAATCAGAGAGTACCTGGTTACGGACGAACTGTCGATCGGCGACTACGTATTGACCGGCGGGGAAATGGCTGCCATGGTCATTGTGGACAGCGTTGTCCGCTTGCTGCCCGGTGTTCTGGGTAATGATCAGTCCGCTGTGACCGATTCATTCAGCACTGGATTGCTGGAATATCCGCACTATACAAGACCTGCTGAATTTCGCGGCTGGTCCGTACCCGAGGTATTGCTAAGCGGTCATCACGCCAATGTGGAAAAGTGGCGCAAGGAGCAGTCACTGCTGCGTACATTGCGGCGCAGACCGGATTTGCTGGACAAGGTCGAGTTGTCACCCAAAGAACAGATCTGGCTTAAAGAACAGCGCCAGCGATATCCGAAAAGTTAAGTAACCTGTATTGTAAACATAGGCGCGTTGTGTTACAATAAAGTCTGTTGTGAAAGTTTTGAGTCTGGTGGTCCGCTATGAGCTGAAGGTTGAATCGAACCTTCTAACAAATGGCCATATGAACACCTGTGTGGAAGGAGGAAGTCATAGATGAACCTGTTACAAGAGATTACAAGAGAGCAACTACGTACAGATCTTCCTAATTTTCGCCCCGGCGATACTTTGAAAGTTCACGTTAAAGTTGTTGAGGGATCCCGCGAACGTATCCAGTTGTTCGAAGGTGTTGTAATTAAACGCCGCGGCGGTGGAATTAGCGAGACTTTCACAGTAAGAAAAATTTCTTACGGTGTAGGTGTGGAAAGAACTTTCCCATTCAACTCACCTAAGATTGAGAAAATCGAAGTGACTCGCCGAGGTAAAGTTCGCCGTGCGAAACTGTACTATCTGCGCGGATTACGCGGTAAAGCAGCAAGAATTAAAGAAATTCGTTAATCTTGACGGGGGCTTGATAAAACAAGCCCCTTTTAGTTTATTTAAATTATGGGAAACGTTCGTCGTTGATCGTGCAAGCGCAGGTAAGAAAGGGGCTTTTTTACGAATGGAACAAGAGATTACACAAAGCTCAGTTAAGAATGAAGTTTGGGAATGGGCGAAAGCTTTACTCATAGCGGCAGTGCTTGTATTTGTAATACGCTATTTCATTTTCGCTCCATTTATCGTGGACGGTCCTTCGATGCAACCTAACTTCAAGACCGGAGAACGCCTTATTGTGAACAAAATTATTTACTCCATTCGTGAACCTCACCGTGGTGAAGTGGTCGTGTTTCACGCTCCGGAAGGTAAAGATTACATAAAACGGGTAGTCGGTTTGCCCGGTGATGAGGTCAAGGTAGAAGGTGATGTCGTTTCCGTAAACGGCAAGGCGTTAGAAGAAAAGTATATTAAATACGCGGTGGATGAAATGCAGAATAATGGCGGAATCTATAATACGGGACCTAATTTCCCGAATGAGATGGTACAAGATGGCAAGGTGCCTGAAGGCTCCATCTTTGTAATGGGGGATAATCGCGGTAATAGTAAAGACGGCAGAGAGATTGGATACATCGCATATGACAAGGTGATTGGCAGAGCTGATATCATTTTCTGGCCTATAGATAATATATCTCTTGTAAAACATTAAATTGAGGTGACAGACGATGGCGATTCAATGGTTTCCGGGACATATGACGAGAGCTCGTCGCCAAATCCAGGAAAAACTTAAACTCATCGACATCGTAATTGAACTTTTGGACGCCAGAGTACCGCTATCCAGCAGAAACCCGATGATCGATGAAATATTGCAGGACAAACCTCGCATAATTGTACTGAACAAGGCGGATTTAGCCGATCCTCAAGTAACGGAGCAGTGGGTCAATTATTTCGCGGAAGAAGGCGTGAGCGCATTTCCGATTGACGCCTCATCCGGACATAAGGTCGGAGACATACTTCCTAAAGCGAAGTTTACGCTTGCAGACAAGATACAACGCCAAATCAACAAAGGTATTAATCCGCGTGCCATTCGCGCGTTAATTGTAGGCATCCCAAATGTAGGAAAATCTACGCTGATTAACAAGATGGCGGGTAAGAACATTGCGGTTACAGGAGACAAACCCGGTGTTACCAAAGGTCAGCAATGGATCAAAGTGGGCACAGAAATGGAATTGCTGGATACGCCGGGAATTCTATGGCCCAAGTTTGAGGATCAACAAGTAGGTTACCGTTTGGCGGTCGTCGGTTCCATTAAAGAAGAGATTATCCACTTGGATGATATTGCTTTTTACGCCATCCGCTACATGGCCAAATATTATCTGAACAACTTGCAGGAACGATTTGGCATCGAATATGTACCTGAAGATCTTGAAAATCCCAACGAGGTTGTGAAAATCATGGAGGAAATCGGGCGCAAACGCGGTTGTATCGTCAGTGGTGGCCGGGTTGATTTGGACAAAACCTCGATTTTGTTTTTAAGGGAATTACGCGCAGGAAAGCTGGGACGGATTTCGTTTGAACGACCTGCGGATCAGGGTGCTTTTTAGTTTAACATCAGAATTTCGGAACATGACAGCGGTGAGCAGAAGCTTGCCGTTTTTTTTTGTTATGTAAATAGGATCTTTGTTTGCAATGGTCCATAAACAACTCTTTCCGTACTTTACTCCAGGTTGTACAATAGAGGAACGTTTAAAAAGGATTGGCAGAGGTGAAATCATGCTTACGTATGAAATGCAATGTTGGGATCAGGATTATATACATATCGCGGGTGTAGATGAGGTTGGCAGAGGGTGCCTGTTTGGCGATGTGGTCGCCGCGGCGGTTATTTTGCCCAGAGGATTGATATTGGAAGGCGTGGATGACTCTAAGAAACTCTCGGAAAAGAAGAGGGACGAGCTGTTTGAAGTCATTATGAAGGAAGCGCTGGCCGTCGGAGTAGGTCAAATGGATGTGCAAGTGATCGAACAAGTCAATATTAAACAAGCTTCTCGGTTAGCAATGAAAAAAGCGGTAGAGCAATTGTCTTTGACACCGGACTATTTATTGGTGGATGCGGAGACCGTAGATTCTTCCATTCCCCAGATGGCGATTATTCACGGTGATGCGTTAAGTCAATCCATTGCAGCCGCCTCCATCATTGCTAAAGTGACTCGGGACAAGTTATGCAAGGAATGGGACAATCGATTTCCCGAATATGGTATTGCCGGCCACAAAGGATACGCCACCCGGTTTCATCGTGAACGCTTAATGGAATTCGGAGCCAGTTCAATGCATCGCATGTCTTTCCTAAGAAAGATTTTGGGGGAAAAGGAAGAAGTGAAACAAATAGAGTTATTCTAGAAGCTCAGCATGGGATTAAGATGATTCAAATTCCTTTACTTTTTGCCGATATATAAAGAAACAAAGTACGGAAGGATCGTGCATGCATGAATATTTCCCATATGGTTCGCAGCATGGTCGGGGAATTGACGCCTGCGGAAGGCAAACAGCTTGAATTGAAAGCAGGACAGATCGTAAGAGGCAAAGTAGTACAGGTAACCCCTGAAACCTCCGAAGCGCTTGTGAACATTAACGGAGCATTGGTAAAAGCCAAGCTGGAGACACCTATGCAGGAAGGTCAAGTCACCATGTTGCAGGTTCAGCCGGAGTCCTCGAATGGTCAGGTGGTTTTGAAGCCGGTGGCGTTGTCTACCCATGTACCGATGACGGATGAATCCATAGGCGAACTCCTTAAGAGCTTGGGTCTGCAAGACTTAAAACAAGGAATGGGCGAGGCCATCATACGAATGATGCATAAAGAAGGTATCCCTCTGACGAAGGATGATGCCCAGGCTTTCAAAATATTGGCACAAGCGATCCCTTCTAATGTGAGTGACGAAGAATGGTTGCTAGCGGGAGCGTTGGCCTGGAAGAGAGGATTACCGCTGACACAGCAAACGGTAGCTTCTCTTCATCAGGTGTTGTTTGGTAAGGATCTGGGTAACTTACTCCAGGGATTAAACGCACAGTTGCAGCTGTTATCGGGAACAGCAACGGGTGCCGCCGGTTTTTCTGCGGAGACGACTCATATCATGAAACAGTTAGATGCACTTTCAAAGCAAATGTATTCGGAAACGAGCAGTGTTAAGCACCGGATTGATGCAGAAAAGGCTAACGTTATGACAGGGAAACCAATTGAGCCAATTGTATCGGGCAAAACAAATCTTCCGGCCTCTACTGTATTTACAGGGAATACTGCTGCAAACACGGTTGGCTCAAGTGGAACCAATGCGGATACCGGGAAAAGCTCCGGAGCGCCGGCCAGTAACGGATCAACCTCGGATGCAAGTAAACAATCAGTTCGTACTGCTTCAGATGGAATTCTTCCGAATGAGGCTGAACAAGCGGTGGAAAACAAGAATATCCGTCAACCTGGCCCTGGGACAGGGGCATCCGCCAAGGAGGGCTCGACGATAACTTTCTCTCCTTCAGCGAAACCAGCACCCGAGATAGATGGCCTACTTATAGATGCGAACTTGGAAAGCCCCTCCACGAAAGCGGCATTAGCAAATCAGTTGAAAACAGAGCAGGGACAGCGAACAGAATTCTCGTTACAATCCTCAAAGGCATCAAAAGCCGATGAAACATTAAAGAACAGCACGGCATCTTTGGATACATTGAAGCAGCAGCCCCTAATAAATGTTATAGATTCGGAACATCCTTGGGTGTCTAAGATAATGAAACTGTTAGGCGTGGAACATGAGCAGGCCGTAGTGAAACAAATAGAACAAGGCATCATGGATCGAAGCACATCCAGTCCAGGAACCCCTCTGGGTACGTTGCTGTCAGAAGGCAAATTTCAACAACATTCTACGACGGATACAATCAAAAGTTTGTTATTGCAATTAGCCCAGGGAACTGATTTGCCTCCCGCTGTCCGGGACACGGTACAACAAGCATTACAACAAGTTACAGGGCAACAGCTGCTGATGACCCCTGACAAAAATCCGTTATTTACTCATCTTACGTTATTTATACCTTTCCTTAACGAATCAGGTGAAGAAACAGCTTCCGTTCACATACAGTCGCGCAAAGGCAGTAAGGGAGAACTGGACAAGGATAACTGCAGGCTTTTATTTGATCTGAAGATGAAAGTACTAGGGGATACGCTGGTAGATGTTCAGGTGATGAATAATATTGTTTCCCTGAAAGTTCATAATGACCAGCCCGAAACTGGGGCATTGCTTGAAATGAGTCGTCAAGACATTGCGGCTTCTGTCGAGGGTATCGGCTATCAGTTTTTGTCTATGAAATGTGTGCCCTATCCTAAAGCGGAACCGGACCCTAAGCCGGAGCAATCTTTATCTTCGGGCTTGTCCGGAAACCTTACGGCTCAATATACAGCTCAACCTTACAAAAGGATGGACTTCCGCATATGAAGCAGGGGAGCGGGTTTAAACCGTCCGTCACGAATACTGAAATATTTCAGGAGAGAGCTAAGGGGATTACGAAAGCGGTCGCTTTGAAGTACGCGCCAGGCAAACAAGAGGCTCCTACAGTCGTCGCTAAGGGTTCCGGCAGGGTCGCGGACACCATCCTGGCTAAAGCCAAGGAACACGGAGTACCGGTACAGGAGGACGCCTCTCTAGTTGAGGTGTTGTCGAAGATTGATCTGGATCAACAGATTCCCCCGGAACTATACCAATTAGTTGCTGAGATCTTAAGTTTTATTTACCGCTCTGATCAAAAAGCAAAGGCATGGGATTCTTATGGCCGATAATGCAAGCAGAACCAATCGTCGAAAAACAGGAGCCATCGGGGAAGAGAAGGCAGTAGTCTATTTAGTGACTCAGGGATATCATATTATTAAATTAAACTGGCGTTGCCGCACAGGTGAAATTGATATTATAGCCGGTCATGCCGATGTAATTGTGTTTATAGAGGTAAGGTCACGTACAAGCAAAGGAAGGTACGGCACTGCAGCTGAATCGGTAACGGTCCGTAAACAGCAGCAGGTACGTGAAACCGCTCAGGTTTACTTAAAAACTTCCTCAAGTTATAAGGCCAAAGTCAGGTTTGACGTTATCACAGTCTATCTTGACGCCGATAATGATGCTGTTGAAATGAGTCATATCCAACATGCCTTCTGATAAAACATCCCCGTAAGCGTTGCTGACGTTTGCGGGGTTTTTGCGTAAGGACTGAGTTTTACGCAGGGTCATATTTTTTATCCAGATTGCGGTATTGCACAGCTTCCGCGACATGGGCGGTTTCAATGGCTACGCTGTCCTCGAGATCAGCGATCGTCCGGGCGATGCGCAAGATGCGGTCATGCGCGCGAAGACTAAGCTGCAGCGCCACAAAAGAGGCCTCCAGCAGCCGCTCGCCTTCCGGGCGCAGCCGGCAGTGCCGGCGCAGCAGGTTGCCGGTGAGCTCGCCGTTGAACACCACGCCCGTGCCCGCATAGCGCGCCCGCTGCCGCGACTGGGCAGCCAGCACCTTCTCGCGCATCTCGCGCGAACCCAGCGGGCTGCCCGCGGCAGCGAGCGAAGTGACCCGGGGCACCTCCACATGCAGGTCGATGCGATCCAGCAGGGGTCCCGAAATCCGGGACCGGTAATGCTGGATCTTCGACAAACTGCATGTGCACGGTGCCGCGCCCGGGTCGGCGCCGAGCTGCCCGCACGGGCAAGGATTCATGCTCGCGGCGAGCATGAAATCGGCGGGAAAGCGGACCACGGCCCGCGCCCGCCCAATTACGACATGCCGGTCCTCGAGCGGCTGTCGCATAACCTCGAGCACGCCGCGCGTAAACTCCGGCAGTTCGTCGAGGAAAAGCACGCCGCGGTGAGCGAGTGTCACCTCACCGGGCTTGGGGATCGAGCCGCCGCCGATCAGGCCGCCGGCCGATACCGTGTGGTGCGGCGATCGGAAGGGCCGCTCACGCAACAATCGCGATCGGTCATGTAGCTTGCCCGACACGCTGTAGATTTTCGTCACCTCGAGCGCTTCATTGTCCATTAACTCCGGAAGGATCGAGGGTAACCGGCGGATGAGCATCGTCTTCCCTGATCCGGGAGGTCCGATAAACAGCAGATTATGCATACCTGCGGCGGCAATCATTAAAGCTCGCTTAGCTTGCTGTTGTCCGATCACATCAGCGTAGTCGAGAGTGGTCCTGTCAGCGGAGTCCTCCGGAGGGGGCGGATCCCCTCCAAACAGGCCTTGTCGCAACAACTCTCGGATCGGTGTTTTAACATGTTTATTATTAATGACGCTAACTAATGGCTGACCGGTTGTTACAATTTCATGCAGTTCGTGCAGATGTCTAATAGGATATAGTGTTAAACCCTCAATGAATTGCGCTTCCTCCACATTATCATAAGGAAGTATCATGCGAGTTAGGCCGGACTTTCGTGCTTGATCCGCCATGGAAAGTACGCCGGGAACGGGACGAACATCTCCGTTTAATGCAAGCTCTCCTATGATGAGAGTGCTCTCAGGATCCTCCAGCTTTACTTGATCGCTTGCGCTGAGAATCCCGATTGCTATGGCCAGATCAAACGATGATCCCTCTTTACGCACATCAGCCGGAGCCAAATTTACTGTAATTCGTTCCATAGGAAATTCAAACCTGCAATTCTTGATGGCGGATCGGACCCGTTCACTGGATTCCCGAACCGCGGAGTCAGGCAAACCAACAATATTGACTTGGGGCAATCCATTAGAAACATCTACCTCCACATCAATCAGTTTCCCGTCGATACCGTCAACGCAAGCACAGATCATTTTGGAATACACAAAAAACACCTTCCTCCTGCAGTATGAATTCTTGTTTCCATACCGTGGATCAAGGTGCTTCCTTATCTACCACCGATTTGTTCAATTACTATAAGTCTATCGATCGCGGAATCAACTGTCAAGCCTACTCCTTCACCCGTTCATCATCTCCGCTGATCGCTTTCCAATCCAGGACCTTGGCGGTTACAACAGCGGCCTGCGCGCGGGACACTTTCCCCCCAGGACCGAACTGATCCCCTGCAAGACCAGACATCAATCCCGCTTTGACCGCTGCGCCGGCCCATCCCCAATGCTCATAAGCTATGCTGTCAACATCGGTAAATTGGACCAAAGCACTGTCGTCTTCGGTTAGGCCCAGAGCTTTCGCTGCCCAGACGGCCATCTCGATTCGGGTTAAAATCTCTTCGGGACCGAACAATCCGCCTGACGTTTGTTTCGTCGTCACAATCCCCTCTGTTACCGCGGAGTGTAGATAAGAATAGGACCAACGTTGTTTAAGCACATCATGAAAGGGGAGCTCTAAAGCCTCCGAAGCGGAACCGTTCATCGTTGTCCGTGTGTTTTCTTGTCCTCTCGCCAGCATAAGTAACTTAATAAATTGCTCTCTTGTAACAGGTCGGTCTGCCTGAATCGAACCGTTCGGCATGCCTGCAAGTATATTTAAACCTAACAACCTTACCAGCGGCTTACGCGCCCAATGATTCTGGATTTCCGGGAGTGGCTTGGAAAGAGCGGGTTCATACCCGCGAAAGAGGGATTCAAGAAACGAATAGGTTTCCGGCAGCTTGGTTTCTACAATGGTACGTGAAGCCTCAGTCGCGAACATCATACAAGATACTTCCGCAAAATATTCTTCCGAGTACGTATCCATGTAACGATCGCCCCAAAAATAATTACCCGCCTCTTCGCGCCACAACTTCCGGAATCGTTCTGATTGCGAGATATCATCAAACAGATAAGTATCTACGGCATGAAAAGTTTCATGTAGTTCCAAATTTTCCGTATCGTGGCCTTTACCACGTTCACTGTAGCCGATTCGGGCAACAACCGTGCTGCCGCTTGATCCCGGAATGTCGTCCCAGGTTTTGCCGGTATTTTCCCAACCCCTGGGGATCACGCCCCGGTATTTGGCCATTTCCGGTTCATCCGTAATTTTGCCTTTAGTGAGCTTAATATGAACATCGTTATAAATTAGACCTTCAATCAAGTTCGGATAAAGCTGAAATACCCTGCCCACCATGGCGTCTGCTTCCTCAGCATCATAACTGCCTTGAGGCCTTATAATAAGCTGTTCCTGTAAATAAGTACTACTGATCGCAGCTTTAGTATTAACGGGTGCGGCGCATAATGTAATCGCTAACAATAGTGCAACTATAATCGGTTTCCATGCAATTAACCATTTCATGATGATTTCTCCCTTGCAACTTGTTTCACTTTATATTTAAGAACAATTTATACCCTCATTATACTTCAGTCTAAACGCTGAAATCGATTCTATTTGTACATGTTTTGAGAAAAGAGGGGAATACTGCTAGCGAGGTGATGAATATGCAGGATAAACCGTATTTTTGCCCGAATTGTCGATCTAACAGAGTGAAGTTCAGCGTATTGTCAAGTTATAACCAAAGATTTCTGAAAGACGCGATCACCGGTGTGGTTGAGGAAATGGCTGAACCCGTGGAAGTCCAACAGACGGAACCGCACATTCAATGCATGGTATGTCAGTTTGTCGGCAATGAAATGCGATTCGTGAAACAAGCGGAACGTGAACCGCGGACGGTAACGGTTGTTTCATCTGTCTATTAAAAGGGGTAAAAACAATGGGGCTCTTTTCTTCGGAAATAGAGCCTTTTTTTATGTTTATTACCCGAGGAATAAGAAAAAACGGGAAGATCCTCCAAAGTATGACGTTGTTTGCGCAGCCGCGTCAATTTTTAGCCGAGAAAACAAGACAAATACGCATCAGAGTGATACAATAGAAAAGGTTTTGGAATGAATACGTATACATAGTTCGATAGGAGGATTTGTAGATGAATATCCATGAGTATCAAGGTAAAGAAGTCCTGAAACAATATGGTGTTGCAGTTCCTCAGGGCAAAGTCGCGTTTACTGTGGATGAAGCGGTTGCTGCGGCTGGAGAGCTCGGCACTTCCGTTGTTGTAGTTAAAGCACAGATTCATGCAGGCGGCCGCGGTAAAGCGGGCGGAGTAAAAATCGCCAAAAACTTGGACGAGGTTCGCGCGTATGCCTCTGAAATCCTCGGTAAAGTGCTTGTCACGCACCAAACGGGACCCGAAGGTAAAGAAGTTAAGCGCCTGTTGATTGAACAAGGCTGCGATATTAAGAAAGAATACTACGTCGGCGTTGTTGTGGATCGGGCTACAGGACGTGTGGTCATGATGGGTTCGGAAGAAGGCGGAACCGAAATTGAAGAAGTAGCCGCTCATTCTCCGGAGAAGATCTTTAAAGAGATTGTTGACCCGGCGATCGGCCTGCAGCCTTTCCAAGCACGCAGACTTGCTTATAACATTAACATTCCTACGGAGTTAGTAAATAAAGCGGCTAAATTTATGACGCAGCTTTACACGGCATTCGTTGAGAAAGATTGCTCTATTGCCGAGATCAACCCTCTGGTTGTTACAGGCGACGGCAATGTTATGGCGCTAGACGCTAAATTAAACTTCGACTCTAACGCACTGTACCGTCATAAAGATATTCAGGCGCTGCGCGATCTTGAGGAAGAAGATGATAAGGAAATTGAAGCATCCAAGTATGACTTGAGCTACATCGCGTTAGACGGCAACATTGGTTGCATGGTTAACGGCGCTGGACTTGCTATGGCTACCATGGATATTATCAAGCATTACGGAGGCGACCCTGCGAACTTCCTAGATGTTGGGGGCGGTGCCACTAAAGAGAAAGTTACAGAAGCTTTCAAGATCATCTTGTCCGATACCAAAGTTAAGGGAATCTTCGTTAATATCTTCGGCGGCATCATGCGTTGCGACGTTATTGCCGATGGTGTGGTCGCTGCTGCGCGCGAGCTTGGCTTGGACCGACCGCTGGTTGTTCGTCTTGAAGGTACGAATGTGGATCTTGGCAAAAAAATTCTTAACGAATCCGGCCTGAACATTGTAGCCGCGGATTCGATGGCAGACGGAGCACAGAAGATCGTTGCTTTAGTACAGTAATCCGGCAATGCGCGATTTAACATTAATCATATTCGGGGTGAAGAGACAATGAGTATCTTGGTCAATAAAAATACGAAGGTCATTACACAAGGTATTACCGGCGCTACCGGCTTGTTCCACACCAAAGGCGGCTTAGAGTACGGTACACAAATGGTTGGCGGGGTTACTCCCGGTAAAGGCGGTACGAACGTAGAGATTACGCTTGAGAACGGTGAAGTGAAGTCTCTGCCTGTTTTCAATACGGTAGAACAAGCTAAGAAAGCGACTGGCGCCAACGCATCGGTGATTTATGTGCCGCCGGCTTTCGCGGCAGATTCCATTATCGAAGCTGTAGATGCGGAAATTGAATTGGTTATCTGTATTACCGAAGGAATTCCTGTGCTTGATATGGTGAGAGTATCCCGTTACATGGAGGGCAAGAATTCGGTACTGATCGGTCCTAACTGTCCGGGCGTCATTACTCCTGGAGAGTGCAAGATCGGAATCATGCCGGGCTACATCCATCTCCCGGGTCATGTCGGTGTTGTTTCCCGAAGCGGAACTCTGACATACGAGGCTGTACACCAGCTTACAACTCGCGGAATCGGTCAATCCTCCGCGGTAGGTATTGGCGGAGATCCGGTAAAGGGTTCCGAATTCATCGACATCTTAAAAATGTTTAATGAAGATCCGGACACCTATGCGGTAATCATGATCGGAGAAATCGGCGGAACGGCTGAAGAAGAAGCGGCTGAATGGATTAAAGCGAATATGACTAAACCGGTTGTTGGCTTTATCGGCGGTAAAACAGCTCCTGAAGGCAAACGTATGGGTCATGCGGGCGCAATCATTTCCGGAGGTAAAGGCACAGCGGCAGAGAAGGTGGCGACACTGGAAGCTTGCGGCGTTAAAGTGGCTCCAACACCTTCTGAAATGGGTTCTACATTGGTAAGTGTGCTTGAAGAGCAAGGACTGCTGGACAAATGTATCGTTAAGAAGTAATATAGTTGGTAACAGCTATTTCATATCGTTCGGAACGGTAAGCAACCTTTCCACTCCTATAGGAGCGGGGAGGTTGCTTTTTTTGTTGCGATCCAGGGGGTTTTGAGGAAATGTCATTAGAAGCCGTTGAATTGGATGAAAGGGAACTGTTATTTGGTCTTCATCAAGTGCCGAGTATCGGCTGGAAATCAATTCGTAAACTCGTTCTGCATACGCGAAGCTTAACAGAGCTGCTGAATATGAAAATGAAGGACGAAGTTTGTATACAACTTCCGTTGGAACAACACCGGAAAGAGGCGCTTTGCCAATCATTCACAACAGAGTTTATCAAACAAAGGATTAAGCTTTACAGAGAATCCGGCATCCAAGTTGTGACAATTCTTGATAAAGCTTACCCAGAAGTTATGAAAGAGAGTTCAGAGCCTCCATGGGTCTTATACGCCCGTGGTAAAGTGGAGTTGATGAACATGCCGCTTATCGCTATGGTGGGCGCGCGTACTCCGACAGCATACGGCCGTAAAGCGGCCGAGGAATTAGCGGCCGCCCTGGTTAAGGCCGAAATAGGTGTTGTCAGCGGACTTGCCCGCGGAATCGACAGTTGCGCGCATCAAGGTACGCTCAACGCTGGAGGAGCTACCATCGCCGTGCTGGGTACAGGCATTGATGTGGTGTATCCGCCGGAGAACCGCGCGTTGTATAATAGCATCTCCGAGCGCGGACTTGTGTTGTCGGAATTCCCTATGGGCACACCTTCGAAGGCGGGTATGTTTCCGCAACGCAACCGCATTATTGCGGGAATGTCACTTGGCACAATCGTTGTGGAAGCCGCGAAGCAAAGCGGATCCCTTATTACGGCCGAATATGCGTTCAATGAGAATCGGGAGGTATTTGCCGTACCAGGTTATTTCTCTTCGCCGAAAAGCCAGGGAACGCACGAGCTGATTAAGAATGGCAAGGGAAGGCTAATCTGCTCAATCGGTGATATATTGGAAGAGTTAAGCTATCTAAAACCCGGACCGGTGCTTGGAAAACATGCGGTACCCGCTGTTATGCCGGAGGTGGAGCTTACGAGTGAAGAGAGACAATTGATGGAACATATGACGATTGAAGGCATTACATTGGATGAGTTACATAGCCGTTCCAACATTGAATTTGGACATTTGCACGCACTTCTGTTACATTTATTGATAAAAAAGCAAATCAAACAATTGCCTGGTTCTTGTTACGCTTTATTCTAATTAGACCATCTGGGGAGGAAGCACCACCTATGGCCGACGCTCTAGTAATAGTGGAATCACCGGCGAAAGCCAAGACGATCGGGAAATATCTCGGAAATAAATATATTGTTAAAGCCTCTATGGGGCATGTACGCGATCTGCCTAAGAGTCAGATTGGTGTCGAAGTGGACAATGATTTCTCACCTAAATATATAACGATTCGCGGTAAAGGCGACGTACTTAAGGAATTGAAAGACGCCCGCAAGAAGGTCAAGAAAGTATATCTCGCGGCTGACCCGGATCGCGAAGGTGAAGCGATCGCCTGGCACCTTGCACATTATCTGGACGTTTCCGAAGATGAGCAATGCCGTGTTGTATTTAATGAAATTACGAAACAAGCCGTGAAAGACGCCTTTAAGACACCACGGCGGATTAATATGGATTTAGTTAACGCGCAACAAGCCCGTCGTATTCTGGACAGACTCGTAGGATATAAAATTTCACCTCTTCTATGGAAGAAAGTAAAGAAGGGTCTATCCGCAGGACGTGTACAATCCGTTGCGGTTAAGATCATTATTGACCGTGAGAATGAAATCAACGAGTTTGTTCCCGAAGAGTACTGGACAATTACAGCTACTCTTCTTAGCGGGACTGTAAAGTTTGAAGCTAAATTTTATGGAATCCACGGGGAGAAGAAAGAGCTTTCCAGCGAGCAGGATGTCCAAGATGTCCTCCAAGCCATGGCCAATAACGACTTTACGGTTAAGGAAGTGAAAGAAAGGGAACGCGGCCGCAATCCATCCGCACCTTTCACTACCAGTTCTCTGCAACAAGAGGCTGCGCGTAAACTGAACTTCCGGGCTGCCAAGACGATGTCAGTAGCTCAGCAACTCTATGAAGGTGTTGATCTTGGAAAGGAAGGAACCGTAGGTTTAATTACTTATATGCGTACGGATTCAACCCGTATTTCGCCTGTTGCTCAGGAAGAAGCCAAGGAATACATCATTGGCAAGTATGGTGAGAGCTATGTACCTGAATCACCAAGGAACTATTCAAAGAAAGCCGCCAATGCGCAAGACGCTCATGAAGCCGTTCGTCCGACTTCGGTGATGAGAGCTCCTGACGATATCAAGGAATTTATGAGCCGTGATCAGTTCAGGCTTTATAAACTGGTTTGGGAACGGTTTTTGGCCAGCCAGATGTCATCCGCCGTGTTAGATACGTTAACCGTCGACATACAGGTTGGACCTGCTGTGTTTAGAGCAACAGGATCCAAAATCAAGTTTCCGGGATTTATGAAAGTGTATGTGGAAGGCAACGATGACGGCTCAACGGACGAGGAGAAATTCCTGCCGGCTATGACGGCAGGCGATGCTCTTAAACATGAAGAAATTGAACCGAAGCAGCATTTCACACAGCCCCCGCCACGGTACACGGAGGCCAGATTGGTGAAAACGCTTGAGGAAGAGGGAATCGGTCGCCCAAGTACGTACGCGCCAACGCTTGAAACGATTCAGAAACGGGGCTATGTGGCTCTGGAGGAAAAGAAGTTTATTCCTACGGAGTTGGGAGAGCTAGTAATTCAGTTAATGGAAGAGTTCTTCCCGGAAATTCTGAATCTTGAATTCACCGCCAATATGGAAGATAACTTGGATCATGTGGGCGACGGCAGTGTGGATTGGGTGAAAGTGCTGGGCGATTTCTATGAACCGTTCGAGAAACGTCTTGAATTCGCCGAAGAAGAAATGAAAGAAATCGAAATTCAGGACGAAATTTCCGACGAGCTGTGCGAGAAATGCGGTAAACATCTGGTTTACAAGATGGGCCGATTCGGGAAATTTCTGGCTTGCTCCGGATTTCCGGATTGCCGTAATACGAAACCGATAGTTAAGGATATCGGTGTAACCTGTCCGAAGTGTCATGAAGGACATATGATTGAACGGCGCAGTAAGAAAGGCCGCGTATTCTATGGATGCGACCGTTATCCCGATTGCGATAATGTCATGTGGGATAAGCCCGTGCAGAAGCCATGTCCGGATTGCGGTAATTTAATGATTGAGAAACGTACCAAAAAGGGCACAACCCTGAAATGTACGGTGTGTGAGCATAATGAAGAGGCGGCGGATTAAATTCCCCGTCCCTTTTGTCTTATGTAAGGAAAAATTAATTATTCAATGTTTGAGGAGGATTTATATTTTGGTAGAAACACCTAAGGTAACAGTCATCGGAGCAGGTCTCGCAGGCAGTGAGGCAGCCTGGCAAATCGCTAAGCAAGGCGTTGCCGTGACCCTATATGAGATGAGACCCGTACGCCAAACTCCCGCGCACCATACGGATAAATTTGCGGAATTGGTATGCAGTAACTCCTTCAGAGCTAACGGGATAGCCAACGCTGTAGGATTGTTAAAAGAAGAGATGCGATTGTTTGATTCTCTGATATTGGGGAGCGCGGATCGTAACAGCGTTCCCGCGGGAGGAGCGCTGGCCGTTGACCGGGATGGCTTCTCCGGCGAAGTGACGGATACGTTGCACAATCACCCCCTTATCGATGTGAGAAAGGAAGAAATCACGGAAATTCCTGAAGGAATTGTAGTAATTGCGACGGGTCCATTGACTTCTCCAGCTTTATCTGAAAAAATCCAAGCCTTGTTAGGCCAGGAATATTTCTATTTCTATGATGCGGCTGCACCGATTATTGAGAAGGATTCAATTGATATGAGTAAGGTTTACCTCGCTTCGCGTTACGATAAAGGTGAAGCCGCCTACTTGAATTGTCCGATGACGGAAGAAGAATTTAATGTTTTTCATGAGGCTCTGACAACAGCGGAGGCTGCGCCTCTTAAGGATTTTGAGAAAGAGGTTTACTTTGAGGGTTGTATGCCGATTGAAATAATGGCGCAGCGCGGCATTCAAACCGTTCTGTTCGGTCCGATGAAGCCGGTTGGTTTGGTGAATCCGCATACGGGTACATTACCGCATGCGGTTGTTCAGTTACGACAAGATAATACCGCAGGTACACTGTACAATATGGTTGGCTTCCAAACCCATCTGAAGTGGGGAGAACAGAAGCGTGTATTCTCGCTGATTCCGGGTCTGGAAAACGCTGAAATTGTGCGTTATGGGGTAATGCATCGAAATACGTTCATCAATTCGCCCAAGCTGCTTAAACCGACGTATCAATTTAAAGAGCGACCTAACTTGTTCTTTGCGGGTCAGATGACCGGTGTTGAAGGTTACGTGGAGTCTGCTGCATCAGGTTTGCTAGCCGGTATGAACGCAGGTAGAATTGCATTGGGGAAAGATCCCGTTGTCCCACCCAATGAAACTGCTTTAGGCAGTATGGCTCATTACATTACCACAGCGGACTTTAAGCATTTTCAGCCGATGAATGCCAATTTCGGTCTTTTGCCTCCGCTAGAGAAACGGATCCGCAATAAGAAAGAAAAGAATGAGAAAATCGCAGAGAGGGCACTTTCCTCGATTCGAGAGTTTTCCTTAAATTTAAATTGATATCTATGATTTGAGATTTGAGCAGCGTGTTACGATTACTATACTTTTCCGGCACACAAACATGAAAGCGGGTGTAACCTTTGCTGGATGAATTTTTAACGGATGGTTATCTTCGTTACTTAACAGCCGAGAAGAACGCATCGGAACACACGTTAAACCATTATGCCAAAGATCTGGAGCAATTCACGGCTTTTTTGCAGGCAAGACAAATTCCTTCCTTTGCTGAAGTGTCCTATCTGCACGTCAGAATGTTTCTCAGTGAACTAAACGGAAAAGACTATGCCAAAAGCACCGTATCCCGCAAGCTTTCATCGTTACGATCCTTTTATAGCTATCTGGTCAGGGAAGGGTTGGTCGAGGTCAGTCCTTTCACCTATATACGCACACCGAAACGGGACAAGAAGCTGCCTAAGTTTATGTATGCCGAGGAGATGGCGGCTTTATTGGAAGCACCGGACCGCAGTTCCACATTAGGGATTAGAGATGCCGCCATTATGGAAGTGCTGTATGCCAGCGGTATGCGGGTGAGTGAATTGGCCGGGCTCAATATATCCTCACTTGATCTTGAATACGGCATCGCGCTAGTGTTTGGGAAAGGCTCTAAGGAACGCTACGTTCCTCTAGGAGAGCACGCAATAGATGCGTTGAGGAAATATCTATCCGAAGCAAGAATGAAGCTTAGGCAAACGAATATGAATAAAGGGGACGGACACTCGGAAGAGGCGGTGTTCCTTAATCATAGAGGCACCCGGTTAAGCGATCGAAGCGTTCGGCGGTTGCTGGATAAATATGTGGATGGAATTGCTGAGCTGCGACAGGTCAGCCCGCATACCCTCCGGCATAGCTTTGCCACGCATATGCTCGAAGCGGGAGCTGATTTAAGGACTGTTCAAGAGTTGCTTGGTCATGTCAACATTTCTACAACACAGATCTACACGCACATTACAAAAGGGCATCTGCAATCTGTGTACAACCGGGCTCATCCGAGGGCATGATGACGTACTTTAGAAGGGAGCTGATTTAATATGGGAGAAATTCCGACATTTCACGCGACAACGATTTTTGCGATACGCCATGAGGGAAGAGGGGCTATTGCCGGAGACGGGCAAGTGACATTTGGTAACAACATGGTCATGAAGGCGTCTGCTAAGAAGGTCCGCCGTCTGTATAGGGGAAAAGTGATTGCCGGTTTTGCGGGCTCCGTTGCAGATGCCATAACTTTATTTGAGAAATTCGAGAATAAACTTGAAGAACATCACGGCAACCTGCAGCGTGCAGCCGTAGAATTAGCTAAAGACTGGCGGTCCGACCGGGTGTTGCGAAAGTTGGAAGCCATGATGATTGTGATGGATGCGACCGGTTTATTGCTGATTTCAGGCAACGGTGAAATTATTGAGCCGGATGACGGAATTCTCGCAATCGGATCGGGCGGAAGTTTTGCGTTGGCAGCAGGCAGGGCTATGAAGCGTCATGCTTCAACAATGGAAGCGAAAGAAATTGCCCGGGGCGCGTTACAAGTGGCTGCGGAAATTTGTGTCTTTACGAATGAAAATATTATTGTTGAAGAAATATAACAGACCTTATTCGACCAAATCAGGAGGGCTGCACACATGGATCAACAATCCTTAACCCCAAGACAGATTGTTTCCGAGCTTAATAAATATATCGTGGGACAACACAAAGCCAAGAAATCCGTTGCTGTCGCTTTACGCAATCGCTATCGCAGGAGCAAGTTAGATGAGCAATTAAGGGATGAAATTGTACCTAAGAATATATTGATGATCGGACCAACGGGCGTTGGAAAGACTGAAATAGCCCGGCGGCTGGCCAAACTTGCGGGCGCGCCTTTCATAAAAATAGAAGCCACTAAATTCACGGAAGTCGGATATGTCGGACGTGATGTGGAATCTATGGTGCGCGATCTTGCTGAAATTTCGATTCGTATGGTGAAGTCGGAAAGAACCGAAATGGTTAAAGACGAAGCCTTGGTTATGGCCAATGAAAGAATTGTCTCTATTATCGTTCCGTCCGCGGCTAAAGCGAAAAACGGACGAAACCCGTTCGAGATGTTGTTCGGCGGCACAGGAGGCACGGCTTCGACAGAACCGGAAGAACAAGATCATTCACTTGCGGATAAACGAGCGAAAATTCGGGCAAAGTTGGAAGAAGGACTTCTTGAAGAGGAAATTATAGAGATTGAAGTTGAAGATTCAACTCCTTCTATGTTTGATATGCTTGCCGGACAAGGGAATGAGCAGATGGGAATGAATATGCAGGAAATGTTCGGCAATTTCATGCCCAAGAAGCTCAAAAAAAGAAAACTTCCCGTTAAGGAAGCAAGAAAAGCCTTAGTACAGGAAGAAGCCCAAAAGTTGATAGACATGGACGATGTCATCAGCGAATCTGTGCGTCGTACCGAGCAGACAGGGATTATTTTTATTGACGAAATAGACAAAATCGCCGGTTCAGGAAGAGGCAACGGACCCGATGTATCCCGCGAAGGGGTGCAGAGAGACATATTACCTATCGTTGAAGGATCCACAATCATGACGAAATACGGTCCGATCCGAACAGACTATATTCTGTTTATCGCGGCCGGCGCGTTTCATATTTCTAAACCATCCGATTTGATTCCGGAATTGCAAGGTCGATTCCCTATTCGTGTTGAACTCAGCAATTTAAGTGTAGAGGATTTTGTATCCATATTGACCGAGCCCAAGAACGCTCTGACGAAACAATACACGGCATTGTTGGAAACCGAAGGCATTCGGGTAGAGTTCTCAGATGATGCCATTAAAGAAATTGCCACCATTGCCGCGACAGTAAACAGCAATACAGAAAATATCGGAGCGCGAAGACTCCATACCATTCTTGAGAAGCTGTTAGAGGATTTATCATTTGAAGCATCTGATATTCCGTTGGAAGAGATGATGATTACACCTGAGTATGTTCGTGAGAAATTATCAGATATTGCTCAGAATAAAGATTTAAGCCAATATATTTTATAGCTGTACCCGGGGGTTCATATGGACCCCCTACCTCGGGAGGCCAGGAACGTGACGCTACTTACTAAAACTAGAACATTAAACAAACTGCTGCAGAAAGCAGCAGGCCATGCCGTTAATTTTACGGAGATGGCGGAAGTACTACAAAGCATTATTGATTCGAATGTCTATGTGATCAGCCGCAAGGGAAAAGTATTGGGATTATCCGTTCATCCGCAGCATCAGCCGCATCTTATTCAGCAATCCGTTCTGGAAGAAAGGCGAATTCCTGAAGATTATAATAAAGTTTTGTTAAGAATTGACGAAACGGCCGCCAATATTGAAGCTGAAACTTCAACGGATGGAATGGGGAGCAGCAGCATTCACCACTGGCTGAACCATAAATACATGACCATTGTTCCCATTATCGGAAGCGGGCAGAGACAGGGTACACTTGTTTTATCCCGCATGGAAGTACCATTTGTTGATGATGACTTAATCCTGGCGGAGTATGGTTCTACCGTTATTGCTATGGAAATTCTGCGAGAGAAAGCCGAGGAAATTGAGCTAGCCGCAAGAAGTAAAGCCGTTGTCTCTGTTGCTATGGGTTCACTCTCATTCAGCGAGATGGAAGCCGTGGAGCACATTTTTGAGGAGTTAGGCAGGAAAGAAGGCCTACTTGTAGCCAGTAAGATCGCTGACAGAGTGGGAATCACAAGGTCCGTAATCGTAAATGCACTAAGGAAATTAGAAAGCGCTGGCGTGATCGAAACGCGTTCTCTCGGCATGAAAGGGACCTATATCAAAATTTTAAATGACCAATTAGCACTAGAACTTAACAAAAATAACAATTAATTTACAGAAAAATCCGAAAAAAGCCTTCAAAAGATAGGGCTTTTTTCTTATTGTGCAAAATAGGATAATCTTGGAGTATAGATATGTAGATTCCTAGCACTATTTCTCAGATCTTGTCGAGTCATGTTGCAGGAATAACAAAACCGTATGTAGAATATTGTTGCAAAGATCAAATAAGAGGTGGGTTTAAGCATGAATATTTTTAACAGCGTGGGAGTTCAATCATTAGAACGTGCTTTGGACGCATCGATGCTTAGGCAAAAGGTTATCACCAACAATGTAGCGAATGTGGATACTCCTCATTTCAAGCGCTCTGAAGTAAAGTTCGAGGAATACCTTCAGGCTTCAGAGGATGCTTTAGTCCCCCGTCCATTGACAGGATCACGGACGAACCCCCGGCATTTTCAAATCGGAACAGCGCAATCCGCGCCAACCCCTTCCGTAGTAACTAACGGAACCACTTCAATGAACAATAATCAAAACAATGTGGATATTGATTATGAGATGACGGAGCTGGCTAAAAATCAGCTGAAATATAACACCTATGTTCAGCAGCTAAATCACGAGTTTGCTCAACTGCGCATAGCTACAGACGGGAGGAAATAATGAATGAAGCTGTCTAACGGCTTTGATGCCAGTGCTTCGGCATTGACAGCACAAAGATTACGGATGGATACGATATCATCCAATATAGCGAACAGTGAAACTACGCGTGGTCGATTTGTCAATGGTCAATTTGAACCATATCGGCGCAAAATGATTGTCATGGAACCCTATCAACAGAACTCTTTTGCTAATGTGCTAGATCAAGCTATGAGTGGAAAGACGATGGAGAAAGGTTCTGAGGGAGTTAAAGTAACTAGAATTGTCGAAGATCAAACCCCGTTCAAACAAGTTTACAATCCTACACATCCGGATGCGGATGCTAACGGCTTTGTGAATATGCCGAATGTCGATGTGCTTAAAGAGATGGTAGATATGATTTCGGCGACCCGTTCCTATGAAGCTAACGTAACGGCACTGAACGCGACAAAATCTATGTTCATGAAAGCTTTGGAAATTGGAAGGTAATTACCTAACATTGATTGGCATCTTATGGTAAACTACTTGCTTGGAGGAGAAACGTATGATAGAAAGAGCCGCAATACAGCCGCTTAAGATGATCTTGCCTGCAGACGGCGGTATGAAGACCGGGAGCAGTTCCGAAGTAACTGAGAAATTCACAGCTTATTTACAAAATGCGATGGAGCAGATCAACACGCAACAAAAGAATGTGGATCTGTTGAATGAGAAATTCGCCATTGGCGAAGCGGACGTTCACCAGGTGATGATCGCATCCCAAAAAGCGGAGCTAGGCTTACAGCTCACCTCTCAAATACGCAACAAAGTGATAGAAGCGTACCAAGAGATTATGAGAACTCAAATGTAACTATTCGTACTCTTCTATATCGTATAATATTTGGGTGAGGTGACGTTGTGAACGAAAGGCTTATCCAATATCGGGACCGCCTAACCGGGTATTGGACACAATTTAATAAGACACAAAAAATAATGGTAATTTCCGCCATGGCAATGACGTTGCTCGCTATTATTCTAGCAAGCTTCTATTTTTCCAAGACAGAGTATTCGGTAGCTTTCACGGATTTGGATTCCGCGGATGCTTCGGCAATCGTCACATATTTGGAAGCAGAAGGCATCGGTTATGAGTTAAATCCTGCAGCAGATGGGAAGTCCGTCATCGCGGTTCCCAGCGCGGAAGCAACAAGGGTTAAGATTGAGGCGGAAGCACAAAACTTACTTCAGAACGGAAGTATCGGGTACGGCATGTTCAGGCAAAGTGAATCTATGTTCGGCCGCACGGAAAGCGAATTTGAAATTGCAAACAAAGATGCGTTAGCGGGAGAAATCCAGCAGTTGCTAAACGCAATGAACGGCGTGAATAGCTCCAAGGTCGTAGTAACCATTCCTGAAGAGAGTGTGTTTCTTCCTACAGAGGAGCAACAACAAGCTCAAGCTTCAGTGAATATCGACTTCAAAGCAGGCTATCGTCCAAATCAAGAACAAATCGATTCCTTCTACAATCTGGTTTCGAAGAGTGTCGAGGACTTACCTGTGGATAACATTACCGTCACCGATTCCGACAGCGAGTTATTTCCGTCATCGAAATCTACGGGGAATGAATCAGCAGGGGTTATAGATCAACATTTCCACATCACTAATCAGTTTAACAAAACTATTGAATCTAATGTTAAGCAATTTCTGGGTCCGCTGTTTGGAAGTGGGAATTTCGTAGTTAGTGTCGTATCCAAGCTAAACTTCGATAAAGTAAACACGGAAGAGAAGTTGTTCAGACCTGTTGTGGATGATGAAGGAATCACTCGATCGTTGCAGGAAATACAAAAATCTTACAGTGGGGAATCTACTGCCGCAGGCGGGGTTCCAGGGACCGGTCAGACGGATGTGCCTAATTATCCCGATGGATCCGATACAGGGAAAACGACCTCAGAAGAAATTTCCAGAACGATAAATTACGAGGTTGATGAAATTCATAATGAAATTTCACGCAGTCCTTACGCTATTAAAGACTTAACCATTAATGTGGGTATTGAACCACCCGATCCGAATAATCCTGCAACATTAACACAGGACACCAAGGATGCCGTCAAAAATATCCTCGTTAACATGGTAAGCGCATCGTTGTCGGACAATGGAGTTGAATATACTCCTGAGGAGATGCAGAACAAAGTCATCATTCTCGCTAAAGCATTTGAAGGTAAAGAAGTCCAATCAGCTTCAGCTTCGCTAAACAAGTATCTTTTATATGGACTTGGCGGTGTGGCGCTAGCGTTGGTAGCCGGCGGAATTGTCCTTGCCATACGTAAGAGACGCCGTGATGCGGAAATGATCGAAGAGGAAATACCGGAAGCACCCACTCGAATTGAATTGCCGACCATTGAGATGGATCCTGCAAGAAACGAGAATCAGGTGCGCAAGCAACTGGAGATGTTAGCCAAGAAACGGCCTGAGGAGTTTGTGAATTTACTACGCACTTGGCTAGTTGACGAATAGAGGTGTAACGGATGGCAAAGGTACATCAAGGATTATCCGGTCGGCAGAAAGCCGCGATTCTATTAATCGCGTTGGGACCGGAAGTTTCGGCTCAAGTATTTAAACATCTCAGAGAAGAAGAAATTGAACAACTGACTCTAGAGATTGCTAATGTTCGTAAAGTGGAGAATACCGAAAAGGAATCCATAATCAGCGAGTTTCATGAAATCTGTCTTGCACAAGAATATATTACTCAAGGCGGGATTACTTACGCCAAAGAAATATTGGAGAAAGCGCTGGGAAGCCAGAAAGCGCTCGATATTATTAATCGGTTGACCTCGACGCTGCAAGTCAGACCTTTCGATTTTGCGCGTAAGGCTGATCCCGCTCAAATTCTGAACTTTATCCAGAATGAGAATTCGCAGACCATCGCGTTAGTACTCTCATACCTGCAATCCGAGCAGGCCTCGGTAATCCTTTCCTCTCTGCCTCAAGATAAACAGGCGGATGTAGCTAAGCGAATTGCTCTTATGGACAGCACCTCGCCGGAAGTGATTTCTCAAGTGGAGATGGTTCTCGAGCAGAAGCTTTCCGCTACCGTTACACAAGATTACACCTCGGCGGGCGGTATCGAAGCGATTGTCCAGATTTTGAACGGCGTTGACCGCGGTACAGAACGTACCATTCTTGATTCACTTGAGATACAGGATCCGGAGCTTGCCGAAGAAATCAAAAAACGGATGTTCGTGTTCGAAGATATTGTCAATATCGACAATCGTTCTATTCAACGTATCATTCGTGACATTGAAAACGCCGATTTACAGCTTGCCCTTAAGGTTGCCAGCGAAGAAGTGCGCGAGGCGATTTTCCGTAATATGTCCAAGCGTATGGCTGAATCCTTCCGCGAGGAAATGGAGTATATGGGTCCAGTTCGTCTGCGTGACGTAGAGGAAGCCCAAACCCGGATCGTAGCGACCATTCGCCGTCTGGAAGAATCCGGAGAAATTATTATCGCCCGTGGCGGAGGAGACGATATCATTGTCTAATGTGATCAAGCTGACACAATATGTATCATTAGACCATATTAAATATGTCGAAGCTCCGGAAATCGTCTATGCTCCTGCGGTGTACGATTATGAAGAAGGCTCCGAGGAAGAGGTTCAGCATCATGCCAGACAAGAAGAGCTCAGCAGAGCCAAAGCGCAATTGATGCATGAAGCCGAAACCTACGCACAAGAACAAATCCATGCCGCTGAACAAGAGGCTACAGCGCGCAAGCAACGAGCTGAAGAAGAAATTGATCTCTGGTGGCAGGAGCGCAGACTTCAAGATGAAATACAAGTAAACGAAGCCAAAGGTGCCGGATTCCTTGATGGATATCAGGAAGGCCTGACATCGGCTGAAGCGAATATGAAGGAACAATACCAACAGATGCTTGTAGAGGCTTCCGGGATCCTGGAACAAGCACATTCTATGAAGCAATTAATTATTCAGGAAGCGGAGCCTTTCCTAATTGAGCTCAGCACATCCATTGCCGCCAAAATCCTGGATCGTCAACTAACGGTTGAACGGGAGTGGACAGTCGATATTGTGAAATCGATTCTGTCCCGCAGACGA
This sequence comes from Paenibacillus swuensis, assembly GCF_001644605.1. Lineage (NCBI taxonomy): Bacteria > Bacillati > Bacillota > Bacilli > Caryophanales > Paenibacillaceae > Paenibacillus > Paenibacillus swuensis. Next base: position 3,612,505 of record NZ_CP011388.1, read on the forward strand.
GAGCAAGGACTTATCACACTCTGTGTGTCTCCAACTCGATTCGGATACATTCAAGGCTTTCGCGAAGAACTTGTTCTTCATATGGATTCACAGGCGGAGCTTCAGATTTTGCCAGATGCATCGGTAAGCGACCACGGTTGCGTAGTGAGGTCATCCTTCGGCAGCATTGATGCCAGAATTGATACCCAATTAACCGAGATCAAGAAAGTACTGTTGCAAATCGCCAAAGGAAGCGGGGAACACGCGGGACATGGAAAAGGCTAAAGGAATCATGCTGGATAAATACATCGAAGCCTTAAAGCCCTTGGATCCGGTCCGAGTAAACGGCAAGGTGACCCAAGTCATCGGATTAACTGTTGAATCCGAGGGTCCTAATGCGAGCATCGGAGATGTATGTTACATCTACCCGCATCATTCAGCCGAACCCTTAAAAGCGGAGGTTGTGGGCTTCCGAAATAATCGGGTACTTCTTATGCCCCTAGGCGAACTTACTTCAATCGGTCCGGGTTGCGATGTAGTCGGCACCGGTAAGCCCCTGACCGTGCAAGTTGGACATGAGTTGCTCGGTAAGGTATTAAACGGTTTGGGTGAGCCGTTGGACGGATCGTTTCTGCCAAGCCGAATGCCTCATTATTCAACACTTAATACACCAAGCAACCCTTTGCAACGTCCGCGGGTAACGGATCCGATATCAACAGGCGTACGTTGTTTGGACGGTCTGTTGACCATCGGTAAAGGACAACGCGTCGGGATTTTTGCGGGATCCGGTGTAGGGAAGAGCACTTTACTCGGTATGGTTGCCCGTAACACTTCCGCTGACGTGAATGTCATTGCCTTAATCGGTGAACGCGGCCGCGAAGTTCTCGAATTCATCGAGAAAGATCTTGGTCCTGAGGGCTTGGCCCGCTCAGTCGTCATTGTAGCAACAAGCGATCAACCGGCTTTAATAAGAATTAAAGGCGCGTTAATTGCCACAACGATTGCCGAATACTTCAGAGATCACGGCAAGAATGTCATGCTCATGATGGACTCTGTAACCAGATACGCCATGGCTTATCGGGAAGTTGGACTGGCAATTGGCGAACCACCGGCTACCCGGGGATATACGCCTTCCGTCTTTGCCAATTTGCCTAAGCTGCTTGAACGAGCAGGGACAGGTTTGAAGGGTTCTATTACCGCATTCTACACAGTGTTGGTTGACGGTGACGATATGAACGAGCCTATTGCGGATGCTGTTCGAGGAATTTTGGACGGACACGTGGTGCTGCATCGCAATATTGCCAACCGCGGTCACTTTCCGGCCATCGACGTGCTCTCTTCCGTAAGCCGGGTTATGAAAGAAATTGTCCCCCCGGAACAGATGGAAGCAGCTGCCCATCTCAAACGCTTGCTGTCTACTTATAAAGATTCGGAAGACCTTATCAATATAGGGGCGTACCAGCGAGGAACAAATGAAGAAATTGATCTTTCTTTAGATAATATCCAAGGCATATGGGACTACACGAAGCAAAGCATTAAAGAAAAAGTGACGTACCAGGAAGCATTGGACCGGCTGCTGATAGACTTTTACAGGAGATGAACATAAATGCGGTTTCACTATCCCTTACAGAAGATCGTCGACTTGAAAACTACCCAGAAAACACAAGCCGAGTGGATCTTATCCCATGCCGTGGGTATTCTTCGCGATGAAGAAAGCAATCTGGATCAATTATATGAACAGAAGAGTCAACTTCAATATGAATTGCAGGACAAGACTACACAAAGCACGACCATATCAAGCATGATGGTTACCCAAACGTATATTAATCATCTCAGTAACCGGATCCATGAAAAGAACAAACAAGTTGAAATGGCACAGACTGAAGTGGAACAGAAAAAAACGATACTTCAGAGCAAAATGCAAGATGAGAAGATCTGGAATATTACTAGGGATAAAGCCCAAATGGTATTTCAAACGCAAGTGTTAAAGAAAGAGCAGGACGAATTAGATGAGATTGCCACAGTCCGATTTGTGAACACCGCTCCGTAGGGAGGATTAGGAATGGATAACATGGATACTGAAAAGTCATCTTACAGCAGCTTTGAACGATTTCTTTTTTTCCTGACACCGATTGTATTTACTTTGGTACTGGTGTTAGTCCTGCTGACGATGTTTAACTACGATATCAAAAGTTCGCTGCTTTCGGTGGCAGGCAAAATTCCCATCGTTAATTCATGGTTGCCCGAGTCAACCAATGTAATGACGCAAGGAGAAGATGAAACCGGCGCGGGCGAAGGCGAAGGCGTAACAAAGGGACAAACCTTCCCACCTTCTATTAAAATCAAGGACTTGGAAGCAAAGCTGATATCTTTGCAAGGTCAGCTTAAAACAGCAAGTGATGCTTCCGCTGCTAAGGATGCGCAGATCGAATCATTAACAAAGCAAATCTCGGCATTGAAAACTCAAAATACTGTGAAATCAGAAAATACGGTTCAATATGACGAACAAGTCAAGGGATTAGCTGACGTCTATGCGAAGATGTCACCGAGCAAATCCGCTCCGATTATTGAAAATTTGACAAAAAGCGAGCAAGTGTTGGTTCTCAGTCAGATGAAGGATGATGACCAAACTCGAATTTTGGAGAAGATGGAGCCTAAAAAAGCGGCTGAAGCTTCAATTTTGCTAAAGGATTCCGTAAAGTCCAGCAACCTGCAAATTAAAGCATTACAAGAGCGCCTGGATCAATACACGAAAGGCGGGGCTAAACCGTCGTCCACAATTACGCGCGCTGACTTGGCGCAGACGATCGCCAGCATGACACCGGGCAGTGCCGCGGACATGCTTCTGGAGATGAACAAAACAAGCAAAGAAAAGGTGCTGCAAATTCTAAATGCCATGGATACAGCGGCGCGATCCAGAGTGCTGTCGTCTATGACGGAGCTGTCCAAGACAGACACGGCTAAGATCACTACAAGATTAGGCAACTAAACTACGAAATTGGATCCTGAAGGGAGGTGTAGAAAATATGGAGATGATGATTGCAACTACAACCGCTGCTAATCCACCGGTTGCCACCAACACCAGATCTGGTGTTGAGAATAATCAAGACTTTGCCGCTGCTTTAAACGAAATGTCGATGGAAACCGTTACTGCTGAGATGAAGGCCGATTCAGATCAGACTCTAAGCATCAAGGAAACATTGAAAGCTTTAGTGATGGCAAACAGCATACCCGCGGGAGCGATTGCGGAACCTGTTTTGATTGTAGATCAAGAAAGTATGAAGAGTGAACTTATGAAGCTGGCATCAAAGCTGATGGGATTGTTAGATGAATTATCAGAAGAAGAACAAGCATCATTGCTGCAAAATAACGAGTTACAGGCTTGGATGCATCAAGCAAACGAACTGTTATTGCAATTATTCCAAGTGATGCCTCAGCCACAAGCAGATTCCACTCAGTCATCGGAAACAACATGGACCGAAGGACGCATCCTTGAACTGCTTTCAACCGCAACGTTGCCTAAGGACACGGTAGACGGGATCGCCCAATTAATGAAAAGTCAAACCGATCCCAGCGTTAAATCATTACAAGCATTCCAACAGGTACTGACTCAGCTTCACAAGTTGGTTACGGAACATACCGGTAAATCCGAGCATGCAGATCTAGAGAAGAGTGCGAGCGCCAGAGAAGGGCTAATCACCGTTGAAAGCTCCCAAAAACCGGCGATCCTGGTACAAGCTATAGGTTCAAAACAGATGTTGACGCAGCAAACGGCAGCCATTATTCAACAAATGCAACGCGAACAAGGCATTGTGCCGGATCCAGTAATTGCAGTTGATTCGCAGGAAAGCGAAAGGGTCAATACGAATTTCTCTAATCTGTTACAGACGGGAGAAAGTTTGAAACCCTCAGCAGGAGTAGAGTCTTCAGCAAAGCCCGAACAGTTGACGATGACATCCAGACAATTTGTTGAGCAGATGAGTCAGTTTATGTTCAAGAACATGAAGATCACTCAAATGGCCGGGTTGACAGAGGCTCAAATTACGATGAACCCTGAACATCTGGGAAAGGTTGATGTGAAGATTTCTCTTCAGAACGGTCAACTGATGGCGCAATTCATAGCCAACTCGACGGCTGGCAAGGAAATGTTGGAGAACCAGATGAATCAGCTTCGGCAAGCGTTGCAGGCCCAAGGATTGCAGGTGGAGAAACTTGAAGTCACGCAGAGCGAAAATGCACAAACCACAATGTTTCAAGACCAAAGACAACAACACACGTTCAAAGAGCAGCATTCAAACAATCAATCGAGAAGTAATCGAAACGCAGACGACATGGCAGAAGATTTCACAGCAACCATAGAAGATGCGACTACTGTCCGTAAACTAGCTTACGGAAACGAATTTAACGTAACCGCTTAGTGAAACGAGGTGAATGAACATGGCAGATGCAGTTGGCGGCAAAAACGTATGGCCTTATTATGCGCCGCAAAATATTCAGCAAGCTCAGCAGAACAAAGACCAAGATAAATCTTCGTTAGGTAAAGACGATTTTCTGAAAATTCTGGTAACCCAATTACAGAATCAAGATCCGTCTCAACCTTTGCAGGACCGTGAGTTTATTGCCCAGATGGCGCAATTCAGTTCCGTTGAACAAATTATGAATATGGCAGGCGAAATGAAGCTGCTTCGTCAATCGATCGGGATGGCTTCCGGCCTAATCGGTAAGGACATTTCCTGGAACGTAACGGACCCGGTTACCGGCACGGTTACGGCACGCACAGGACTTGTCGAGGGTATCCGGTTGAAAGACGGTCTTCAGTACGCCGAAGCGGGAGGAGAACAAGTCTCTTTAGATCGGATAAGCAGTATTCGAAATAAAGAGGATATGTAACATGTCGGATCGAATAACTATAGGTCGAATGTTCCCGAATGCTGTCGTTCCGGGAGCCAAAAATATACAAGTGCAACAAGGATCTAAATCATTTCATGAAATTTTTCAAAATCAGTTCGTCCGTTTCAGTCACCATGCCGAATCGAGGCTGCATCAAAGAGGAATTGAGTTGAAACCTGAGCAGATAACTAAAATCAGCACCGCTCTTGATAAAGCAGCTGCTAAAGGGGCCAAGGATTCTTTGTTTCTCATGAATGACATGGCTTTCATTGTGAACGTAAAAAACCGGACCGTGGTAACGGCTATGGACCAAAATGCACTCAAAGATAATGTATTTACACAAATAGACAGTGCCATCGTTATTTCATAGAACCTTAACAGCAACATATAGGCTGGCCCTAACAGGAAGCCTCTGGCCGCGGACCGATTGAAGCGGCTGACAAGGAATACTTATAACCTACTAGGAGGAATTACATTGTTAAGATCTATGTACTCAGGTGTTTCGGGGATGCGCGGCTTCCAGGTAAAGCTGGATGTCATCGGTAACAATATCGCAAATGTAAACACCGTTGGATTTAAAGCAGGGCGTGTCATGTTCAAAGATATTTTGAGCCAAACCACCTCGGGAGTGACTCCCCCGGGAGACGGTACTCAAGGCGGAGTCAACGCGAAACAAATCGGTTTGGGTGTTACCGTAGGGACAATTGACACCATACACACACCGGGCAGCGCCATGACAACAAATGTTGTGACGGACTTGCGCATTGACGGGGACGGATTCTTCGCCGTTAAATCCTCCGAGGAACAAGAAGCTCCTTATTTAACAAGAGCAGGAAACTTTACTTTGGATGCCAATCGCTTCCTGGTCAATGGAGACGGCATGTATGTTCTCAATTCTGATGGAGATCAGATTCAATTGGAAGAAACGGTAACGGCGTTTTCCATTGGGCAAGACGGCAGCATTATAGCTGTTAACGCGGATGGAACAAGCGCTCCTACAGATGACAAAATCGGCATCGCGATGGTGACGAATCCCGCGGGCTTGGAGAAAATCGGGGGCAACTTATACCGTAACACCCCCAACTCTAATGCCGACGGCGATAACGAAGAGTTATACACAGCCAATGACACCGCCTCCGGCACCGGAGCCGTTATTTCCGGTCAACTGGAAATGTCCAATGTGGACCTGACGAATGAGTTTACGGAAATGATCGTTGCGCAACGCGGCTTCCAGGCCAATTCCCGAATCATCACGACTTCGGATGAGATCCTGCAAGAGGTCGTTAACCTGAAACGATAATCAATTAAGGGGATGTAGTGGAGGGGACAACTCTTCCACTACATTCTGAATGTTACATTATGATCGCGGAGGGAACAGGATGATTGCTGTTACAAGGCTTAACAATTCACAACTGGTCATCAACGCATTACTGATTGAAACGGTGGAGTCTACTCCTGACACGGTAATCAGTTTAACGACCGGGAAGAAGATTATGGTACTTGAAAGTGTTTCAGATGTGGTGAGCTTAACACAAAACTACCTGCGGTCCATTGGTATAGGTTTTGCCGCTGCAGTGAAACAAACGGAGGGGCAAGATCATGTTTAAGAGAATGATGCCATGGCTGGCTATGGTACTCGTCATTATTACTTTAATAATGGTAGCAGCATTCGCACTGTGGAATTACATGAGCAAATCAACAGAATCCGACAATCCTAATCAGCAAGCCAAAGACAGTGTGAGCGCGGTTCAGGCCAAGAAATTGTCTGCTGAAGAGATTCTTGAAGTCAGTTCGGTTCTCGATAATATTACGACCAACCTGGCGGACAAAGATTATGTTGTGAAGATGAGCTTCGCGTTTCAGCTTGATCACAAGAAGACGAAGGAAGAGTTCGATCAAATCGCTAACTTGAAAATCAAGCCGATTATTGTGCGTACCCTTGCCGATATGACCCCGGACCAAGTGACCGGAGGTAAAGGGTTTGACGTGTTAAGCGCCAAATTGCTGAATCTGATCAACACAACTTTGCCCGAAGGTAAACTGATTCAGGTGGAAATTACGGATTTTGTAATTACTCCTCTCAACTAAGAATGACAAGATGATGTATTCCATAAGGGGGTGAATTGATTGGTTGATGTATTGTCACAGAATGAAATTGACGCCTTGCTGGCGGCGCTCTCCTCGGGAGAAATGGATGCTGAAGAGCTTAAGAAGGAAGATACTCAAAAGAAGATCAGAGCTTATGACTTTAAGAGAGCGGTAAGGTTTTCTAAAGATCATATCCGCAGCCTAACTCGGATTCATGAGAATTTTGCGCGATATTTGACCACTTATTTTTCAGCGCAACTCAGAACTTTTGTCCAGATTAGTGTAGTTCAGGTAGAACAGCTTCCATATGATGAATTCATTCGTTCAATTCCAAAGATGACCATATTAAACATCTTTGAGGCTGAACCCCTTGAAGGCAGAATGGTGTTGGAAGTACATCCGAATGTTGCGTTTGCGATGCTGGATCGTATGCTTGGAGGTTCCGGAACTTCACCGTCCAAGATTAACGCTCTGACCGAGATTGAGACCATTGTAATGGAGCGTATTTTCAGTCGTGCCTTTGAAAGTCTGCAAGAAGCCTGGAAGACCGTGATTGATCTGGCACCTAGACTTGAGGCGCTGGAGACGAACCCACAATTTATGCAGATCGTTTCTCCGAATGAAACCATAGCATTGATTTCACTCAGCACGAAGATCGGTGATACCACGGGCATGATTAACTTGTGTATTCCTCATGTGGTTATTGAGCCAATCATGTCAAGGCTTTCGGTGCATCATTGGTTTGTTTCTCAGAAGAAGACCAGAGCTCCGGAAGAACAAGAGGCGCTGCAAAAAAGGGTCACCAAAGCGAAATTGCCGGTTATAGCTGAGCTTGGAAACTCTAGTATTTCCGTACGAGAGTTCCTTGGGCTTGTTGTAGGCGATGTGATTACATTGGACAAAAAGTCCGAAGACGGATTAAGTGTGAAAGTTGGGGAGCGCATGAAGTTCATCGCAAGCCCCGGCGCGGTAAAAGGAAGAATGGCGGTCCAAATTACGGACATCGTCACTGAAGGAGCAGAAGAATATGACGAGTAAGGACTATTTATCCCAAGAGGAAATAGACGCATTGTTAAAGCAGAGTTCAGAAGACACCTCCTCGTCCAGCTCTGGTCCTACCATTGAAGAATTTCTCACCTTGATGGAGCAAGACGCGCTCGGTGAAATCGGTAATATTACCTTCGGCAGTGCGGCAACAGCTTTGTCTACTTTATTAGGAAAGAAAGTAGATATTACGACGCCGCAAGTATCCATTATTGCCAGTGAGGAATTAGTGAAAGAGTTTCCTAAACCCCATGTGGCAGTCAGTGTTCGTTATGTAGACGGGTTCCAAGGCATTAACTCACTGGTCATTAAAACGAGGGATGCTCAAGTCATAGCGGATCTTATGCTAGGCGGAGAAGGTGCGGTTGATGACTCCATGGAGTTGAATGAGATCCATATCAGCGCCGTGCAAGAAGCGATGAATCAAATGATGGGGTCATCTGCAACTTCGATGTCTACTATTTTTAATCGCTTCGTTAATATTTCCCCGCCGGGTATCGATATCCTGAATCTGGCGGATGGAGAAGGCGCTGGAACTTTGCCTCCTGAGGATTATTTTATTAAGATTTCTTTCCGTCTCAAAATCGGTGAATTAATAGATTCTACGATTATGCAGTTGTTGCCTGTTCATTTTGCCAAAGAGATGGTGTCCATCCTAATGGGCGGGGGAAGCACTGAGCCTTCCAAAGAGGAGAGCAATAACATTAACGGTAAAGCAGATTACGATATGCCGGATGAAGCTATCTATAACGGCAATACAGTAAACCACGGGCAACAACAACCCGAGTATATGTCTCAAACGATGCAGGCAGCACCGCAGCAACATTCGGCACACCCATCATCCATGCAGCAGCCGGCAGCTACACAAATGCAGAATACAGGAGGGTTTGGAGGCATGTCGAACAATCGCAATGTTAACGTTCAGCCTGTTCAATTCTCTAACCTGACGGGGGGATTTGGAGCAGGAACTGAGGAAACAAACCTTGGCCTATTGCTTGACATTCCGCTTAAGGTGACGGTTGAGTTGGGTCGCACACAAAAAGTCATTAAGGACATTTTGGAGCTTTCCTTAGGTTCTATTATTGAGCTGGATAAACTTGCGGGAGAGCCGGTAGATATACTGGTGAATAACAAGTTGATTGCCAAAGGCGAGGTCGTTGTTATTGATGAGAACTTCGGTGTTCGCGTAACAGACATCGTCAGTCAGTGGGATCGGATACAAAAATTACAATAATACCAATTCTGGGAGGATTTGAACCAATGGCAAACCGAATTTTGATCGTAGACGACGCAGCATTTATGAGAATGATGATCCGGGATATTCTGACAAAGAACGGATTTGAAGTAGTGGGGGAAGCACCGGACGGAGCCGTAGCCGTAGAGAAATATAAAGAGTTGAAGCCGGATTTGATTACAATGGATATCACGATGCCGGAAATGGACGGCATAGCCGCTTTGAAAGAAATCAAGAAACAAGACCCTAACGCTAAAGTCATCATGTGCTCCGCCATGGGGCAGCAAGCCATGGTTATTGACGCGATTCAGGCCGGGGCTAAAGACTTTATCGTAAAACCTTTCCAAGCGGACCGCGTTATTGAAGCTATCAAGAAAACGCTTGGATAAGAGCGAAAGGATTGTCCTTATTGAAATTATCAATGCATGTCTACTTCCTTGCGAATGACAACAATTCACTGCTGAACGAGCCGCCGTCCACACTGGGCACCACGGATGGCAGCCTGTTCGGGAATCTCTTCAGAGTTATGTTTGTACTTATCCTTATTATCGGATTGATTGTGCTTTTAATTAAATTTTTGGGCCAAAAAAATCGTGGATGGATGCTCAATCGTTCTGTAAAAACGCTGGGCGGCGTGGCCCTGGGTCAGAATAAATCCGTTCAGCTGGTCGAAATCGGCAGCGCCATCTATGTAGTCGGTGTGGGAGATGATATCAGACTTCTTGAGAAGATTGACGATCCCGAAGAGATGGAGTTGATCCTGAGCTCTTTCAACACACCGTCCACGATGAACGGCAGCGCCATTGCCCATTCGCTTTCGGACATGGTAAACAAGTGGCGCAACCGGAACAAGCCGCAGCCTGAAGAAGAATTGGAAGCAACGTTTCAAGAAGTGTTCTACAACAAGATGCAGCAAATGACTTCCCGAAAGAAAATGATGGAAGATTTGATGCAAGACCCAAAAAACAATGATCGGTCGTCGGACTCATGATGAAAAAAACAATACTCTTATTCATGCTGATTCAGGTATTGACCGGATACTTTGCGGTTGAATCCTTCGCGGCGGATCCCATTCCGGAAATTGGAATAACCATTGGAGGAAGCGATGGAACCGCCGGGGAAGCCGGAGGTTCGACTTCCCTGTCTATTCTGTTGCTGATCACAGTACTAAGTATCGCTCCTGCGATTGTCATTTTAATGACTTCCTTCACCAGAATTGTAATTGTGCTTGGTTTCGTGCGTACTTCACTTGCAACCAACCAAATGCCGCCCAATCAGGTGTTGGTAGGACTTGCTCTGTTCATGACCTTATTCGTGATGTCACCTACGCTCAGTGAGCTGAATACCGTGGCGCTTCAACCTTATCTTAAAGGGGAGATTACGCAGACGGTTGCGCTTACTAAAGCATCGGAGCCCATGAAAGAATTCATGGCTAAGCAAACGCGTGAAAAGGATTTGTTACTGTTTCTCAAGTACTCTAAATCGGAGAAACCCGCAACCTACAAAGATATACCTATTCATGTACTTGTGCCTGCCTATGCCATCAGTGAACTGAAAACGGCTTTTCAAATGGGATTTATGATATTCATTCCGTTTCTCGTTATTGATATGGTCGTCTCCAGCACCTTAATGGCTATGGGGATGATGATGTTGCCGCCGGTTATGATTTCCCTGCCTTTTAAGATTCTGTTGTTCATTCTGGTGGACGGTTGGTATCTGGTGGTCAAATCACTGCTTCTGAGCTTCAATACTTAAGACAAGGTGGACTGACCCCATGAACTCTGAATTCATTATCGGCTTGGCCGGCCAGGCCATCTATACCGTATTGAAAGCAAGCGCGCCGATGCTAATCATAGCACTGGTAGTTGGCTTATTGGTAAGTATATTTCAGGCGACAACACAAATTCAGGAACAAACGCTGGCTTTTGTACCCAAGATCATTGCCGTATTCGCCTCCGTGCTTTTGTTCGGGCCTTGGGTGCTGACGACACTGGTTGACTTTACTTACAATCTGCTCAATAACCTTCATAAATACATCGGATAGGTTGTGAGATAAGTGGAGTTGCTAGCTCAGTATTTTCCTGTTTTTCTGTTAATTTTTTGTCGAATAACCTCTTTTTTTGTTGTTGCGCCTTTGTTCTCTATGCAAAATGTGCCTAACCAGTTGAAAATCGGTCTTTCTTTCTATGTTTCTTTATTGATCTTAATGACCTTCAAGGATTCGGTAACTGTGGCGACGGACGGCACATTCGTGCTTTCCATTTTGCGTGAAATATTGGCGGGGCTTCTGTTAGGCTTTATAGCCTATCTGTTCTTCACCATTGTGCAGGTAGCGGGTTCATTCATTGATTTACAAATGGGTTTTGGGATCGCAAACGTTATTGATCCGATGACAGGGGCGCAAAGTCCGATTCTCGGTAATTTCAAGTTTATGATTTCTGTGCTGGTGTTCCTCTCGGTTAACGGTCATTTGTATTTACTTGACGCGATTATGAGGAGCTATGAATGGGTGCCCTTATCCAACCCTTTATTTCAACAAATGTACGGCGGACATATTACGGATTTTCTGGTAAGAACCTTTAGCGAAACGTTCAAAATCGCATTCCAAATGTCCGCGCCCATTGTCGTAGCGATGTTTTTGACGGATCTTGCGCTAGGTTTGCTGGCGCGTACGGTGCCGCAACTCAATATTTTTGTCGTAGGCGTACCTTTAAAGATCATTGTAGGTTTTCTAGTCATGTTGCTCTTAATTCCCGGGTTTATCGGATTATTTGAACAAATATTCAACTCCATGATGGAAGCACTGCACGCATTAATGCAACTGATGGGCAGGCAGCAGGCACCTTAAGAATCGCATAGAAACGGAGGGTTGCCTGTGCAGCCGCTGCGTCTCAAGCTGAACCTGCAGCAATTTTCAGGAGAAAAGACCGAGCAGGCAACGCCCAAGAAACGTGAAGATTCCCGCAAAAAAGGCCAAGTGGCCAAGAGCATGGAAATTCCCGGCGCTTTTATACTCTTAATTTCATTTATGTCGTTCTCCATGTTCGGGGAATTTTACAAAGAGCGCATCTATCGTTTGTTTTCAGTAACGTTCCACGATTATATGAACATGCAGGTCACGCAAGCCAATGTCGGCAAAATATTCGGTGATTTGATTACCCAGTGTCTGATTCTCATAGCGCCAATTATGGCCATTACCGTTATTGTGGCTATTCTTGGGAATTATGCGCAATTCGGATTCCTGCTTACAGGCGATCCTCTCAAGATGAAGTTCGAGAAGTTAAACCCCCTGGAAGGTGCCAAACGCATTTTCTCATTGCGCTCCTTGGTGGAGATGCTGAAATCGATAGCCAAAGTACTCATTGTAGGGATTGTTGCTTACATGACGTTATGGGGAGAGCGCATGAACATCATCGCGCTAAGCACGGTGCCGCTGGAATCCATATTCACGTTTTCAGCAGGATTAGTGTTGTCGCTAGGTATCAAAATAGGGGCTATTCTGGTCGTGCTTGCGGTGCTGGATTATGCCTATCAGAAATATGACTTTGAAAAAAACCTTCGTATGTCCAAACAAGACATCAAGGATGAGTATAAAAAGTCCGAGGGCGATCCGCTGATTAAAGCTAAAATCCGGGAGAAACAAAAACGGATGGCGATGCAACGTATGATGCAGGAAGTGCCAAAAGCGGATGTCATCATTACAAACCCTACACACTTCGCGATCGCCCTGAAATACGACGCCAAGACGATGGAATCTCCGCTGGTGTTGGCCAAAGGTAAAGATTATGTGGCATTGAAGATTAAAGAGATTGCAAAACAAGAAGGCATCTTAACGATGGAAAATCGTCCTTTAGCCCGGGCTTTGTATGATCAGGCTGAGATCGGTCAGGGAATTCCGGTTGCGCTATTCCAAGCGGTTGCCGAAGTGTTGGCTTATGTCTATAAAATGAAACGTAAAGTGTAAGACCTACATCTTAGTTAAAGGAGGACCCAGATTGAAACTCAAAGATTTATCCATCCTGATCGGCATAATCGGTATTGTATTGATGATGGTGCTGCCGTTGCCGGTGTGGCTGCTGGATGTCCTCTTGATCATTAATATTTCTACGGCATTAACGATTTTATTAGTGTCGATGAGTACAAAAGATGCTTTGCAATTTTCCATATTTCCCGCTTTATTGTTAATTACTACATTGTTCCGCTTAGCGCTGAACGTTTCTACTACGCGTAACATTCTTGCTAATGGGTATGCGGGGCATGTCGTTGAAACATTCGGTAATTTCGTGGCCGGCGGTCAAATTGCCGTGGGCTTCGTCATCTTTCTAATTCTCGTTGTTGTGCAATTTATCGTTATTACCAAAGGTTCGGAGCGTGTGGCCGAAGTAGCGGCGCGCTTTACGTTGGACGCGATGCCGGGTAAACAAATGAGTATAGATGCGGATCTGAACGCAGGCCTCATCAACGAACATCAAGCGAGGGAACGCCGTTCCAAAATTGAGAGGGAAGCGGACTTTTACGGTGCGATGGACGGTGCGAGTAAATTTGTTAAGGGGGATGCCATTGCCGGTATCGTCATCCTGATCATCAATTTGTTCGGCGGGTTTATCATCGGCATGGCGATTCATGGCATGTCTTTCGGGGATTCCTTACATACGTATTCCATATTAACCATCGGGGATGGACTTGTTAGTCAAATACCTGCGCTGTTAATTTCTACAGCGGCAGGGCTAATCGTTACACGTTCCGCGTCCGAAGGGAATTTGTCTCATGATATTACATCGCAGCTGTTTAGTCAGCCTAAGCTGTTGTATATTGTTGCTGGCACGGTGCTTCTTCTGGGATTCTTTACTCCGATCGGACCCATTTCGACTTTACCAATCGGGTTATTGCTGATTTACGCGGGCTACTCCATGCAGAAGAACCTCAATAAGAAACAGATTGAAGACGAGCAGATGGAGGAGGAACAGCAGATCGAAGAGGTTCGCAGTCCGGAAAGTGTTATTTCGCTTCTTCAGGTGGATCCTATTGAATTCGAATTTGGCTACGGTCTGATTCCTTTGGCTGATACGCAGCAAGGCGGAGATTTGCTCGACCGAATTATTATGATTCGCAGGCAATGTGCGCTTGAACTGGGTCTGGTCGTTCCGGTCATTCGGATTCGCGACAATATTCAACTCAAACCGAACGAATACGCCATTAAAATCAAAGGGAATACCGTGGCGCGGGGTGAACTGTTATTGAATCATTATCTGGCCATGAGTCCGGGGTATGACGATGATTCAATCGCGGGTATTGAGACGGTGGAACCCGCGTTCGGCCTTCCTGCCTTATGGATTGACGAGGCCAACAAAGAGAGAGCCGAGCTCTCCGGATATACCGTCGTTGACCCGCCTTCCGTTGTGGCTACACACTTAACCGAAGTTATTAAGCGACATGCTCATGAAATTCTGGGCCGTCAGGAAACGAAGGCGTTGGTGGATAACGTGAAGGATGCGAACCCGGCCCTGGTCGACGAGCTCATTCCGAATGTGATGAGCCTGGGGGATATCCAGAAGGTATTGGCCAAGTTGCTGAAAGAGAAGGTTTCCATTCGCGATCTGGTGACGATCTTTGAAACGCTTGCCGATTATGGCGGATATACGAAGGACCCGGATGTGTTGACAGAATACGTTCGACAAGCCTTGTCCCGACAAATTACACTGCAATATACGCAAACGGGAGAAGCGCTCAAAGTGATCACGGTCGGACCTTCCCTCGAGAAGAAAATTGCGGAATCGGTACAACAAACAGAGCAAGGCAGTTATCTGGCGATGGATCCGAATGCTACACAAACCGTTTATCAAAAATTGGTGGAACAGATTAACAAGCTCATTCAAAGCGGAGCGCAGCCTCTAATCCTTACCTCACCAACGATTCGAATGTATTTACGCCAGTTAATGGATAGAACGATGCAAGATGTACCTGTACTTTCCTATAGTGAATTGGAACCTAACGTTGAAATTCAAAGCGTAGGGGTGGTGAACTTATGAGAGTCAAAAAATATATCGTAGATACAATGCCTGAAGCGATGCACAAAATCCGTAACGAGCTCGGTAAAGACGCCGTGATTCTGAATACGAAAGCTGTGAAGCTGGGCGGTTTCCTCGGTCTCTTCGGGAAGAAGAAGATCGAGGTCATCGCCGCCACCGATACGGCGGCGCAAGAACCGCCCGCGGCGAAGACTTCCGCCGCGGTCAAGTTCGAGCAGGCGCTGCAGCATGCAGCCGCGCCCGCGGAAACTGCGCCGCCGCCGACATCCTCGGGGGCGGCGCAAGCCCTTGCCGCAAGCTTGCCTCCGGCAGCTGCGGCCAAAGCCTACGCCGCGGGCGGCGGCGCGAGAACTGCGCTCCCGGAGGAGCACAGTTCTCACGCGCCCGCGCCATCGCCGCTTGCAGCGGCGACGAGGAAGCCGTCGGAACACGCGGAGCACGTTCTGACGGGCGTAACGCCTGTCGCGCCTCGGGACGACAGGCTGTATGAGGAGATTCGGCAGATGAAGGAGCTCGTTCATAAGCTTTCCAGGCAAGGGGGAGCTCATGAACGAACGCCGGAGGCGCTGGTTACTTTAGAGAAACATCTGCGTCATCAAGATATCAGTGAAGAGTTATTATCACACTTGATGGATCATGTAACGCAAACTGTGCAAGAAGCTGATCTAGATCCTACCGAAGCGGAAACAGCTCAACTTGTCAGCATGGAACTCATACGGATCATGACTCGCTCTGACAGCATGAACATTACCAGTTCTGCTCGTGTGATCCACTTTGTCGGTCCTACCGGAGTAGGTAAGACCACCACAATTGCCAAGCTTGCCGCGGAACAAGTGCTGAAATACAACCGAAAAGTCGGGTTTATCACTTCGGATACGTATCGTATTGCCGCGATAGATCAATTAAGAACGTATGCTACTATTTTGAACGTGCCAATGGAAGTGGTATTTTCCCCTCAGGAATTAACCCGGGCCTTCCGCAACTTGTCGGAATGCGACATGATCTTTATGGATACGGCCGGCCGAAACTTTCGGAATGAAATGTACGTGTCCGAACTCAACAGTCTGTTGCGTTCCGAGGGTGTAAGCGAAACGTATCTTGTGCTTAGTTTAACTATGAAATACCGGGATATGAAAGCGGTAGCTGAGAATTTCATTAAATACAATGTAGACAAAGTTTTGTTTACAAAGGCGGATGAAACCGATTCCTATGGAGCAGTAGCTAATCTGATGTATGACTTTGACTTGAAACTCTCCTATGTGACCCACGGTCAAAATGTGCCGGATGACATTAAAGAGGCGGATGTCCAGCGTTTGACGGAACAACTGATGGAGGGCTATGGGCATGAGTGACCAGGCGCAAAGCTTGCGTAATCTGCTCCAGGGCCTTCCCGAAAGAGATAAACAAACGAAGGTCATTACGGTTACGAGCGGTAAAGGCGGGGTGGGGAAGTCAAATTTCACTTTGAACTTCGCTCTTGCGCTTCAAACGAAGGGCTACCAGGTGTTAATATTCGATGCGGATATCGGGATGGCCAATATAGATGTGTTGATGGGGGTTTCCTCCAAGTATAATTTGTATCACCTGCTGAAGAGAGAAAAGTCAATTCATGAAATTATTCATACAGGTCCTTATGGCTTACAATTTATTGCAGGCGGTTCGGGTTTCAACGACTTATTGAGTCTCTCTCAGGAAGAGATTGATTATTTTGCCTCTCAGGTGGAACTGTTAAACGGTACGGTAGACTATATTATATTTGATACAGGTGCGGGGTTGTCCAAGGAGACACTTAAATTTATAGTTGCAGCCCAAGAAACCATCGTAGTTACAACGCCTGAACCAACTTCCATTACGGATGCATATGCTATCATCAAGATGGTTCATTCTATGGAATATGAAGTAGATTACAGGCTTATTATTAATAGAGTTACCGATTGGAAGGAAGGCCAGCATACTTCGGACAAGATCCGTCTTGTGGCAAAGAAATTTATGGATCTGGATATACCAACGCTTGGTTATGTGCTTGATGATCCGAACGTTTCCAAATCTGTAAAGAGACAGATACCTTTCTCGATAGCTTATCCTGGCAGCTCGGCGTCAAAGAACATTCAAGAAATTGCGGATCGGTTTCTGCTCGGAGAGAAAGGAGCCCGTCGGGTAAACCCTGATTCTTCGCAGAGCGGGGGCATGAAAGGTTTCTTGAATAAAATGAAAAGTTGGATTACATGATTCCATACCTTCTTTCTGCTTAAGTTCTGTCATCACGAATGTAGGAGTGAAATCGAATGGCTCAATACCAAGTGCTAGTCGTAGACGATTCGGCCTTCATGCGTAAAGTCATTTCGGATCTGATTGAAGAAGACCCCTTGTTCACGGTTATGGGGACCGCGAAGACCGGTAGAGAAGCTATTGCCAAAGTGAAGGAATTACGGCCCGATGCGGTGACCATGGATGTTGAGATGCCCGAGATGAACGGCCTGGACGCCCTTAAACATATTATGGAAGAGACGCCGGTGCCGGTCATTATGTTAAGCAGCCTAACCTCTGACGGTGCCCGCGAGACGATACTCGCTCTGGAGCGCGGCGCGGTCGATTTTGTGCGGAAGCCTTCAGGTTCCATTTCTTTAGATGTATTTAAAGTTAAACTGTTGCTGCATGAGAAACTTAGGATCGCCGTTGCCGTGAACCTAAAGTCTCGAACAATGTCAAGCGTGAAGGTTGCGAAGGATGAATTGGTCGTTCTAAGTGATGCGGGGAGTAGGCTTCCAACCCGCCAATCGGTGCCTGCGGTACTTAAACCAAACCGAATCGGACCCGTCCAGAAATTGGTTGCCATTGGAACTTCGACGGGGGGGCCGAGGGCGTTACAGCAGGTGCTTTCCGCGTTGCCGGAGCATTTTCCGGCCCCGATCCTCATCGTTCAGCACATGCCTCCAAAGTTTACGCACTCACTTGCTTTGCGTTTGGACTCTCTCTCCCGAATCCGTGTAGTTGAAGCTGAGGATGGTCAGGAGTTACGAAACGGTACAGCTTATATCGCTCCCGGCGGATGGCATATGCATTTAGCCAAGAACGATCGAACTAGCGGGTATCAGGTGAAATTGACGAAAGAAGAACCTAGGTCAGGGCATAGGCCATCGGTAGACGTATTATTTGAATCGTTGCTTCCTTATGTAACGACTCTCCCTATACATACTGTGCTTATGACGGGGATGGGAAGTGACGGAGCCAAAGGGATGAAAGCGCTGAAAGCCGCAGGAAGTCACGCTTCTATAGCCGAATCCGAAGAGACCTGCGTTGTGTATGGCATGCCAAGGTCCGCAGTTGAGCAACAATGTGTAGATTATGTATTGCCTGTGACGGAGATCCCCCGCAAACTTACAGAACTCCTGCCGTCAACGTAATTACTTAGCTTCTTGTTTAATAGAAAAATTTGCAATAAATTATAGCGAAGGCACAGGAGGTGCGGGATGGACACAAATCAATATTTATCCATGTTTATTGACGAATCCAATGATCATTTACAAGCACTAAACGAAAATTTACTCGCACTCGAAGGAAATCCTCAGGATATTAGCATTGTACAGAACATTTTCAGATCGGCTCATACCTTAAAGGGCATGTCCGCCACAATGGGTTATGAAGATATCGCTAAGCTTACACACGAGATGGAGAATGTCCTGGATCTGGTGCGTAACAGCAAGCTGGATATGGATGCATTCATCTTTGATACGTTATTCAAAGGCTTGGACTCTCTGGAAACGATGGTACAAGATATCATTCAGGGCGGTTCAGGAACAGCCGATGTAACGGGAATCGTGGACAATTTAAAGAAGATTGTCGACGGGGAACATGTGATGAACAAGAGTGAGAGCGGTTCAGTAAAGAGCTCGTCGGAACGGCCTCAAAGTCATATTGAACTGGATGAATTTCAATTATCTGTATTGGGACAATCCATGGATCAGGGAAATCATGTGTATTTCCTGGAGGTTTCCCTTCGCGAGGATTGTATCCTTAAAGCCGTAAGAGCATACATGGTTTTTGATCAGTTGGAGCAGAACGGGGAAGTGGTTAAATCCTCTCCATCTGTACAAGACATTGAACAGGAAAAGTTTGACCGATCGTTTTCTGTCTATTATATCTCTGGTAAAGAAGAGACCGAAATTGAAAGGTTCATAGCTTCAGTATCGGAAGTGGACTTTGTTAAAGTGACATTGATGGATGCCGAATCGTTAAGCAGCATGGAAGCAGCATCCAAGGCTAGTCAAGAAACAGCAGTTGGAATCTCGAACGTCTCTGCGACGATTCCAACTGTTACAGCCGCTAAGATCCCTGCGGCTGACTCCGTTCCCAAAGCCAAGGCCACCGGGAATGCGGGAGCTCAAGTATCCAACCGCACCATCCGTGTTGATATTGAGCGATTGGATACATTAATGAACTTGTTTAGTGAGCTGTTGATTGATCGAGTGCGTCTGGAGCAGCTGGCGAGCGAGCTTCGTAAGCCGGAACTGACCGAGACTGTGGAGCATATGTCCCGGGTAAGCAGTGATTTGCAGAACATCGTTCTGAAATTACGCATGGTCCCTGTAGATTCGGTTTTTAACCGTTTTCCTAGAATGATTCGGGATTTAGCGAAATCTCTGGATAAGAAAGTTGATTTATTTATTGAAGGCGCCGACACGGAGCTTGACCGTACCGTAATCGATGAAATCGGTGATCCTTTGGTGCATCTGCTTCGAAATGCGGTTGACCATGGGGTGGAACCGACTCAAGACCGCATAGCTGCAGGTAAAGATGAAACAGGTACCGTATCTCTCAGAGCTTACCATAGCGGTAATTCGGTCTTTATTGAAATTGAAGAAGATGGACGAGGCATTAACCGGGACGGCGTACTGAAATCAGCGATCTCAAAAGGGGTTGTATCAGCGGAACAAGCTCCCTTGATGTCGGACGAAGAAGTGTACAATCTCTTGTTTTCCGCCGGCTTTTCCACAGCGGAGAAAATTTCCGATATTTCAGGCCGGGGAGTAGGGCTCGATGTCGTTAAGGCCAAGATTACCGCGCTTGGGGGGAATGTATCGATTGATTCGAAGCTTGGAGTGGGTACGAAGTTTTCAGTTCAGCTTCCACTCACACTATCGATCATTTCAGCGATGCTGGTTAAGCTAGGCTCCGAGAAATATGCCATACCTTTGTCTTCCATTGTTGAAACGGGAGTTATTCAGAAACAAGATATCCGTAATGTACATGGCAGCCGCATGATCGAGTATCGCAACCAGGTCATTCCGATTGTATCCCTCAGTGAATTGTTTCTGAGTCCGGATTACAGCGAGACGGATGAAGTTGAAACTGAAATTGTTGTGATTCGAAAGGGCGATAAATTGGCCGCATTGACTGTGGAAGAATTTATAGGTCAGCAAGAAATCGTACTCAAGAGCTTGGGAAAATACTTTACAAGCCTTTATGCCGTATCTGGCGCTACCATATTGGGAGACGGTCAGGTGGCTTTAATTATCGATCCGAACGCAATGATTAAATAGAGGGAGGATGTTTACAAATGGCAGAGGAAACTAAATTCATCGTATTTTCACTAGCTCATGAAGAATATGGAGTAGAGGTTGATAAAGTCCGCACCATTGAGAGAATGTTACCTATAACCCGTGTTCCCAGAACGCCGGCGTTCGTAAAAGGGGTTATTAATTTAAGAGGCGTTGTAGTTCCGATTATTGATCTGCGCGAACGGTTCAATCTGCCTCAAGCGGAATATAACGAGAATTCAAGAATGATTATAGTAGCATTAGCCGATCTTGAGGTGGGACTGATTGTAGATTCCGCAAGTGATGTCATTGATCTGGATACCGATGAAATTGCAGATCCGCCAGAAGTTGTAGGTGGTGTCAAAGCCAAATATTTGCGTGGTATCGCTAAATTGGATAACAAGCGATTGTTGGTCATGTTGAACCTTCATGAAGTTTTGAACAAGAATGAAATCATACAGTTAGAAAGCATAGAGGGTTGATGGCGGTGGAATTGTTCAAGAAGTTGGCAGAGCTTCAATATGATGTCCTTAAAGAAGTGGGGAATATAGGTGCGGGGCACGCCGCCACCGCGTTATCTCGGCTGCTTGATAAACCGATTGATATGCTTGTTCCTCAAGTAAATCTGGTTCCTTTCGAGGAGGTCGCTGAGCGGGTTGGCGGTTCCGAACATATTGTCATAGCGATTTTCCTGAGAGTGGTGGGGGATGCACCCGGCAATATGTTTTTCATCATCAATCAGGATTCTGCCAGAAGACTATTGAACAATTTCGCAGGGATTGAAGCCGTCGGTGAGGAAGGTCAGTACACCGAGATGGAGCTGTCTGCTCTAAATGAAATTGGAAACATTCTCGCAGGCTCTTATTTGTCATCATTAGCTGACTTCACAAACCTATCCATGTCACCTACGGTGCCTTCACTGGCTATTGATATGGCTGGAGCTGTGCTTAGCTATGGCTTGATTCAATATGGTGAAATGGGTGACGCGGCCTTAGTTATCGATACAAAGTTTCTTGAAGATCAAGACGAGGTTGAAGGACATTTCTTTCTGATTCCCGATCCGGATTCATTTCACAAAATTTTTGATGCTCTGGGAGTGCCGGTTGAATGATGCTCGAACAGTTAATTAAAGTCGGAATGGCTGATTTGAATGTCGCTTCCGTTACAGGGGTTCTAAAAACAACGGGTTTAGGCTCTTGTGTCGGCTTAACACTTTATGATCCGCGCACCAGAGTAGCCGGAATGGTCCATGTCATGCTTCCGTCATCCGAAATTGCCAAAGAAGGTCAGTTGAACATAGCCAAATACGCGGATACTGCGATACCTGAACTGATACGGCGTATGACGGAGGTCGGAGCAATAGCTAATCGTCTGGAAGCTAAGATGGCGGGAGGTTCACAGATGTTTGCATTCAGTAATGGAAGCGACACGATGCGCATCGGACCCCGAAACGTAGAGTCATGCAAATGGATGCTGGAGAATTATTCAATCCCGTTGCTTGCAGAAGATACGGGAAGTAATTACGGTCGGACCATTGAATTCTACAGTGAAACAGGAAAGTTAATTATTCGCAGTGTGCAGCAAGGGGTTAAAGAGTTATAAATGATAGGAACAATTCGTTGGAATGTCATTGGCGCGCTTGCAGGTATGTTGCTGACTTTCGGATTATCATCTAGTACGAATCTCTTACAAACTTCGGTCATTCGCAGTCTTTATTGCTTTGCGCTTGTATTCTTCATTATCTTTTTCCTCAGATGGCTGGCCGGCTTATTTATGGCCATGGGTGAAAGTTCACCGGAACTGACATCCTCGTCAAATCATGATGAAGAGATGAAAGGGTCTACTTTAGACTACACTACGCCCGATGACGGGCAAGAGCTACACGAACTTCTTAAAGAGGGTCATGAAGCAGAACGCATTGACCTTTCTTTCTCACCACTTGAACCACCTCAGTTAATCAACAAGAATAAGCTTCAACCTGAAGAGCTGGCTAAAGCGATACGCCACCTGAATGAATAGTAGGGGATGGTGAACCATGATGGAAACCAAGACATCTCATCTGCAGAACATGGAATTGTGGAAGCTCTGGAAGGAGCAGGGCGATCTGGAGGCCAAGAAAGCGATTATTGAGCAATATCTGCCACTTGTGGATTATGTGTCTAATCGATTGGCGGTAGGTCTTCCCAAGAACGTCTCCAAAGATGATTTGGGCAGTTTTGGGGTTATGGGTTTAATGGATGCAACAGAGAAGTTCGACTATGAGCGGGGATTACAATTTGAAACCTATGCTTCTTGGCGAATCCGCGGCGCAATGATCGACGGTCTTCGTCAAGGAGATTGGGTTCCGAGATCCGTTCGCGAGAAAGCTAAGAAGGTGGAGGAAGCCTACCAGAGATTGGAACAGGAACATCTGCGTTCGGTAACTGACGAAGAAATAAGCGATTATTTGGACGTTTCCGAAAAGGATTTTCAGCATATGCTTCAAGAAATTTCAATTACCACACTTTGTTCATTGGAAGATCCGATCGGAGATGAAGAGTCTGAAACTAGATTATCTATGCTAGTAGATGAGAAGGCGCGTAATCCGGAATATAAAGTAAATGAATTTTTTCTTAAGGAATCTCTGGTTAAGGCGATCGAGCGTTTGACGGAGAAAGAGCGAATCGTCGTTTCTTTATTATATTATGAAGACTTATCGTTAAGTGAGATTGCGGAAGTGATGTCACTCTCGCCTTCACGTATTTCACAATTGCACTCCAAAGCGATATTACGGTTAAGAGGCTCCTTGGGACGATTCAAAACCCAATTATTTAATGAATAACTGTTCCGGTGGTCATACCATAAAATTCAAGAAAGGAGGCCCGCACCATATGATTCGAACCTACCCTATCGAACATTACGTTTCTTTAATCCTTTCCGATGATAAGTTAAAGGCCTTTATACAGTTTGTGGACATCGATGATCATTTCACATGTTCCGTTTCCGAAATTGAAGAGTTACTCCGGAGAAATTCTGTGCAATACGGAATTCAGCAACATATTCTGGCTTACCTGGCTTCTGATCCAAAGCAGTATGTGTTTAACCAAGCCCTGGTGGCTGTCGGTGATGCTCCTCAAGACGGCAAAGACGGCTTTGTGAAATATGTATACGACCTTGACAGCAGAGAACGCAAACCCGCTGAAATGCAGGACGGTTCTGTCGATTACAAAGAAATTATAAATTTGCGTAATGTCAAAAAAGGCCAACGGATCGCAGAGCGGTTCCCTGCGGAGGAAAGTATTCCTGGACGCGCCGTAACCGGTGAAATCGTATCAGGAAAGCACGGCAAGGAAGCTAAGCTGAAGATCGGCAAAAATGTAGTATGCGATGCTGATCAGAACTGTGTTTATGCCGCCATAGACGGTATGGTTACGAAGACCGACAGAGACAAAATCAATGTGTTTCCAATTTACGAGGTGAATGGAGATGTGGATTACAATATCGGTAATATTGATTTTGTCGGTACGGTCGTAATCAGGGGTAATGTTCTGACAGGATTCAGAGTTAAGGCTGCCGGTGATATTCGTGTAATCGGCGGTGTTGAAGGGGCGGAGCTCATTGCAGATGGTTCTATTGAGATCACGGCGGGCATCCTGGGTCATAACAAGAGTTCCATCCGAGCTGCAGGTCATGTAAAGACCTCTTTCATTCAAGAGGGAAATGTCAATGCGGGAGAAGATGTATGGGTTACACAGAGCATCATGCACTCTCAGGTCCGGGCGCGTAAAAGCGTATATTGTAACGGAGCCAAAGGTTTAATCGTAGGCGGATTGATCCAAGCCGGTGAGCAGGTGGTTGCCCGTACGGTTGGGAACACAATGTCAACCTCGACCGGGATTGAAGTGGGTGTGGTTCCCGAGATGAGAAATGAAATGCAGTTGCTTCGTTCTCAACTTAAGACTACTATGGACAATTTGGACAAAACCGATAAAGCTCTCGCACTTTTGGATCAGCTTGCAGCCGCAGGACAACTGGCACAAGACAAAATAACTATGCGGGTAAAGCTGGGTCATACGAAACGTCAGGCAATTGAGGAACAGAATGAGCTTCGGGAGCGGATTTTTGATATCGAAAAAACGTTGGAAGACACAGAGAAGGCGCATGTTGATATTATGAATGTCATCTATGGCGGATCCCGTGTTGTTATCGGCAGATATACCAAATTTATTAAAGAACCTGTTCAACGTATCTCTTTCCGGTTTCTGGACGGGGATATATCCATGGTTTCAAAATATTAGCAAGCATGTGTTCAATAAATGATTTGTGAAATGAACGGAGGGGTTTTTGTGAGCCTAAGGTCCATTGAAATGCAGATCGCGATTCCGCGGACAAACGACATCACGCCGATTCAGAAAGAGATGAATCAAAAGCCCTCCATAGATCAGCAATTGTTAGCTGAACATGCAACTAAACTGGCTGATGAAGCTCGCAGCCAGAGTACAAGGATGGAAGAGACTGATAAATCAGGCGTTTCAGATCGTGAACGCAAGGGAGCACCCTATATACCTCCCGGTAAACGCCGCAAGAATTCAAAGCAACATCCGGATCAGGCGAAATCCGAACATCCGTTCAAAGGACATCATATTGATGTTTCCTTCTAAAATAAACCAATAGTAAAGCAAGGTGATGGCGTTGAACAGTTGGGCTTATATCGCGTTGCTTGGTTCAGTTGTGGCTGTGTTTGCATCGATGATGCCGCGACGTTCCCATGTACAGGATCAGGGCGCGACAATGAAGGAATTTGATGAAAGTCTGGGACACTTCATGGGCGAGATGGAACAAGAGAACAAAGAGCTTCTCAGTCTTCTGGCCGCACTGAAGAATAATCAGGCATCCGATCATCAGCGTTTGCTTCATCGAGTGGAGCAACTGGAAAAGGAAAATGCGGGATTGTCGGCGAAGGTTTCATTATTGTCCGAGACGTTGCAGGCATGGAAAGCTCCCCGAGCATATGCTGATGAGCCTGCTGCTGCGGAGACCCTGATGCACTCTGATTTAAACCTTGAACAATCCCCTGAAATACATTCTGAGAATGAACAGGCGGCGTTATTGTCTGCTTCTTCAATGAATATCAAGGAACGATATCATGAGGTATTTAGATTGTATGAGCAAGGAAAGTCAACAGAGTACATTGCCAGAACGTTATCCATGAACAAAGGCGAACTGCAGCTGATCTTGCAACTTGGTCAACAGGAGGCTTCGATGCGTGCTTAAAAATCGTTTCTTTTTAATGGGCCTTGGTTTCGGAATCATCGCCGGAGCACTTTTATTGCAGATGATGGTATCCGTCGAATTGAAAGACAGACAATTCCAGACCGCCGCATTGCCTTCATCGTTAACGGATGACGAGCTTGAAGAGCAAGCGGCGGAAAGAGGATTGCGGTTAACTAAAGTTGAAGATAAACTATACACCCAAGCCGAATTGGATATTAAAGTGGCAGAAACCAAGAAGCTAAATAAGCCTATATCGGTTAAAGAGGCTTCAACATCCGGAACACCAACACATACGGTCCGCAGCGTATACATACCCAAAGGATTGGATTCGGCTACGGTTTCTGAAATCCTTTTTGAGGTAGGTGTGATTAAGGATGCAGCTGCATTTGAAAATTTGATGACAGTGAAGGAAGCGAACGGCAAAATACAGCCCGGTCTCAAACAATTTAAAGGGGAATTATCTTCACAGCAAATTATCAGTATCATTACGAAACCTCAATGACCTTAAAGACGCGGGGTCCTTGGGGTTTTTCTGTTTTGGAGGTTGCAACCTTAGGGTGCATATGGTATAGTAATTGACGGTGTTAAAAACGCACGCCGGTTAATTTGTCTGAGGGTGCTTCCATCCGGAAGTTTTAGATGAAGATGAGATTGGCGGAGGGTATCACACACACAATAAAACCACTTTGAGGAGGTGCGTGAAGATGGCAGTAATCTCCATGAAACAGCTTTTAGAAGCTGGGGTACACTTCGGACATCAAACCCGTCGTTGGAATCCTAAGATGGATCGTTATATCTTCACCGAAAGAAACGGGATTTACATTATCGACTTACAGAAAACAGTGAAAAAGGTTGACGAAGCGTACAACTTCGTTAAGAGCCTTGCAGCCGAAGGCGGCACTATGCTTTTCGTAGGTACTAAGAAACAAGCTCAAGACTCTGTTGCAGAGGAAGCTGAGCGCTGCGGAAACTTCTTTATCAACCAAAGATGGTTGGGCGGAACTCTGACAAACTTCTCCACAATTCAGAAGCGTATTGATCGCCTGAAGAGCTTGGAAAGAATGGAAGAGGACGGCACTTTCGAGTTGCTTCCTAAGAAAGAAGTTATCATTCTTCGCAAAGAGAAAGACCGTCTTGAGAAGTTCCTGGGCGGCATCAAGAACATGAAGAGATTGCCAGATGCGTTGTTCATTATTGATCCACGCAAAGAGCGTATCGCAGTAGCGGAAGCTCGCAAGCTCGGTATTCCAATCGTAGGTATCGTTGATACAAACTGCGATCCGGATGAAATCGACTACGTTATCCCTGGTAACGACGATGCAATCCGTGCCGTTAAATTGTTGACTGCGAAGATGGCTGATGCAATCATCGAGGCTAACCAAGGCGAAACTACAACAGCTTAATATTGCTGTAACCATAAGAAGGGTGGTTGGGAGGTTATTTAACCTATCACTGCCCTTTTTTTTCAAGCGAAACGATCGATTACATAATCGTCGTCCGTAATTTCGGTCATAACCACTACTTAAGGAGGCTAATTATTATGGCAGTAACAGCAGCGCAAGTAAAAGAACTACGCGAGAAAACAGGAGCAGGTATGCTTGATTGCAAGAAAGCGTTAGAAGAAGCTAACGGCGACATCACCAAAGCAGGCGAACTTCTTCGCGAGAAAGGTCTTGCCGCGGCAGCTAACAAGGCTGGGCGTATCGCTACAGAAGGCGTTGTGGAATCTTACATTCACGCTAACGGTCGGATCGGTGTTCTGGTTGAAATTAACTGCGAAACGGATTTCGTTGCCAAGACAGACCATTTCAAAGAGTTTGCGCGCGACGTAGCTATGCAAATCGCAGCGGCTAACCCTAAATTTGTTCGTCGTGAAGAAGTTTCTACTGAAGAGTTGGACAAAGAGAAAGAAATTCTTAGAGCCCAAGCTTTGAACGAAGGCAAACCAGAGAAGATTGTTGACAAAATGGTCGAAGGCCGCATCAGCAAATACTATGAAGAATTCTGTCTATTGGAGCAATCCTTCATTAAGAACCCTGACATCACAATCGATACACTTGTGAAAGAGAAAATGGCAGCGATTGGTGAGAACATTTCAATTCGTCGTTTTGCCCGCTTTGAGCTTGGAGAAGGTCTTGAGAAGAAAGTCGACAACTTTGTTGAAGAAGTTATGGCTCAAGCCAAAATGTAATTTCATTTAAATACCCTAAAGCAAGGAACACCTTCTGTGTTCCTTCTTTTTTAAACAAAATCATTATATATAAGTCTTATCAACTTAGTTTTGAAATGGAGGAAAATAGTTTGGAACAACCGGTATTTAAACGCATTGTTCTTAAAGTAAGCGGTGAAGCGCTATCCGGACAGACAGGTTACGGAATTGACGCGGATACGATTTCCTCGATTGCAGAGCAGGTTAAAGAGGTTATCGCATTACAGGTTGAGGTTGCAATCGTTGTTGGGGGAGGGAATATTTGGAGAGGTATTGCCGGTAGCGCTAAGGGGATTGACCGTACGACCGCAGATTACATGGGCATGCTTGCAACGGTGATGAATTCGCTTGCTCTTCAAGATGCACTGGAGCAGATTGATGTGCCTACACGGGTGCAAACTTCCATTGCCATGCAACAAATTGCTGAACCTTATATTCGCAGACGCGCGGTTCGTCACCTTGAGAAAGGCCGTGTAGTTATTTTTGCGGCGGGTACAGGAAACCCTTACTTCTCGACAGATACGACTGCAGCTTTACGCGCAGCGGAAATCGAGGCGGAAGTAATCCTGATGGCTAAGAACAAAGTGGATGGCGTCTATTCCGCAGATCCGTTTAAAGATGCGACGGCTGAGAAATATGAAACGCTGACATTCATGGAAGTTCTAAACAAAAACCTCGGTGTCATGGACTCAACGGCTTCTTCCTTATGTATGGATAACGATATTCAATTGATCGTATTCAACATTACGGAAGAGGGCAATATTAAACGTGTTGTCCTTGGCGAAAAAATCGGTACCATTGTCAAAGGGAGTGTCAACTAATGCCGCAAGCTGTGAAAAAAGATGCTGAAGAGCGGATGGAAAAGGCTTTGCTCGCGTTGCAAAGAGATTTGACCACACTTCGTGCAGGACGTGCTACGCCTGCTTTGCTAGATCGGGTACAGGTTGAATATTACGGGGCGTTGACGCCGGTAAACCAATTGGCTAACTTATCAACTCCCGATTCAAGAACCTTGATGATTCAACCCTGGGACAAGTCTTCACTGGGCACAATCGAGAAGGCGATCTTCAAATCCGACTTAGGGTTGACTCCGTCTAATGACGGCAGTTCTATCCGAATTGTTATTCCGGCACTTACGGAAGAGCGAAGAGCAGAATTGGTCAAAATGACGAAGAAATTCGGCGAAGACGCCAAGGTTGCTATTCGTAATATCCGCAGGGATGCGAATGATGATATTAAGAAGCTGGAAAAGGGAACGATTTCCGAAGACGAATCCCGTAAACATCAAGAAGATATCCAGAAAGCCACGGACCGTTTCACAGGTGAAGTTGATAAGATTCTGGTCAGCAAAGAGAAAGAAATTATGGAAGTCTAACCAACCGATTATTTAATTTATATCACAGAATGAACACGTATCCCCGAAAGGTACCGGAGTAAGCTATGAAGCTTCGCTTCACTTTTGGGGATTTATTTTCGGTTTGAGTTCTTCATGGGGGATAAAAGATGCTAAGACGACTATTTAAATTTTTTGCCGCCAAACCGCATATGGAACCGATCCCGCAAGACCTGTCTTCTGATCGAATACCTCAGCATGTAGCTGTGATTATGGACGGTAACGGAAGATGGGCCAAAAGCCAAGGCTTGCCGAGAATTGCGGGACATCATTCGGGAATGAAGACCATCAAACGCATTACTAAAGTGGCTGATAAGCTCGGGGTAAAGGTGCTGACCCTGTACGCTTTCTCGACTGAGAATTGGAAACGGCCCAAAGAAGAGGTTGAGTTCCTGATGAAGCTTCCGCAGGAATTTCTTTCGTTGGAGCTTGAAGACTTGATTGAAAACAATATTCAAGTAAGAATTATGGGTTATAAGGAAGATCTTCCGCCCCACACCTTTAAGGCCGTGGAAGAAGCTGAATCTCGCACATCACACTGTACGGGAATGATCTTAAATTTTGCTTTAAACTACGGCAGCCGTAAAGAGATGATTCAAGCCTTTCGTGAAATGGCGGCTGATGTTCAAGACGGGACATTGCAGCCTGATCACATATCTGAAGAGGTTTATTCGCAATATTTACTAACCCGAGCTCTACCGGATCCTGACCTGTTAATACGCACTAGCGGTGAAGTGCGGATCAGTAATTTTATGATGTGGCAGCTAGCCTATTCAGAATTATGGTTTACGGACGTATACTGGCCAGCCTTCACGGAAGACCACTTCTACGAAGCCATCCGAGGTTATCAACAGCGTGCCAGACGGTTCGGCGGGTTATAATCTTGCCTGTACTCTCCAAATCCCGATAGAATTATAGCTTATATGGAGGAATAGCTTTGAAACAAAGAATAATTACTGGAGTATTGGCCGGAGCTGTCTTTCTGTTCCTGTTGGTGTTAGGAGAGTATTGGTTTCGTGCGCTCATTATTGGATTATCACTAGTCGGATATTATGAATTTGTGAAAATGAACGGGCTGAAGGTTCTCGAGGCTCCATCGCTTGTGGGGTTTGTCGGGATCCTGTTTTTTGTGTTTCCATGGAACCGGATTGACGGATTGAATCTCCCTTCATCGGAATCATCGGTTTGGCTCCTGATGCTGGTCTTTTTTGCGATTACCGTAATTTCAAAAAATAAAAAAGATATTGATAAGGTTTCGGTATTGTTTATAGGTGTCATTTACATAGGCATCGGCTTTCACTATATGATTGTAACGAGAGCGATTCCGGAGCACGGTTTGTACTGGACATTCTTATTGTTTTCCTGTATTTGGGCTACGGATTCCGGCGCCTATTTCACAGGCTGGTCGTTCGGCAAACATTTACTCTGGCCGGAAATTTCTCCGAAAAAAACGATTGAAGGCGCTGTAGGCGGGACGGTCGTATCCGTGATTGCCGCTGTTTGTTTTTCTCTCTACGCACCGGAGCTGCTTACGATCGGAAATGCCATCTGGATCGGCATTACGGTTGCCTTGTTCGGGCAGTTGGGCGACCTCATTCAGTCGGCCTATAAACGGGTTCGGGGCGTTAAAGATTCCGGTAATGTGCTTCCGGGGCATGGCGGTATTCTCGATCGTTGCGACAGCTGGCTTATCGTATTTCCGATTGTACATATACTAGGCTTGGTACAATACTAACAAGCCCTTGAACTGATTCGTGGAAAGTGGTGTCGATGTGAAGAAAAAGATATCTATTCTCGGTTCGACAGGATCTATAGGCACACAGGCGTTGGATGTGATTTCTCACTATCCTGACTTGTATGAGGTGGTGGGCTTGTCAGCCGGGACCAATATAGAGCTTTTGGCCGAACAGGTCCGGGCGTTTCGTCCGCATAAAGTATCTGTAGCAGATAACATTTCAGCGGAGCGAATTCGCGGTCTATTACCCGCAGGAACGCAACTTTACTGGGGAGAAGAGGGCTTAATTGAAATTGCTGCAGGCAGTAACGCAGATTTTGTTATTACAGCCATCGTTGGCAGCCAAGGCTTAAAGCCGACATTGGCAGCTGTGGATGCGGGCAAAACGATCGGACTCGCCAACAAAGAAACACTCGTAAGCGGGGGTCATTTGGTGACATCTCTCGCAGCCAAGCGTGGCGTATCCCTTATACCGATCGACAGTGAGCATTCGGCGTTGTTTCAATGTATGAACGGCGAGCGTCGGGAGGATGTTCGCGCGATTACACTTACGGCATCCGGAGGTTCATTTCGGGACAGAAGCCGTGCGCAACTTGCGGGAGTAACCGTGGATCAAGCATTGAAGCATCCCAACTGGTCGATGGGCGCGAAAGTAACGATTGATTCAGCTACCATGGCTAATAAGGGACTTGAGGTCATGGAGGCAAGATGGCTGTTCAATCTTCCCTATGACCAGATTAAAGTATTAATTCATCCCGAGAGCATCATCCATTCACTCGTTGAGTTTAACGATTACAGTGTCATGGCCCAGCTTGGCAATCCCGACATGCGGGTACCCATACAATACGCGTTGACTTACCCTGAAAGGATGCCGACGCCTACTGAGCCGCTGAACTTGGCTGAAATCGGGAAACTTCATTTCAGGGAAATGGATTTCGAGCGCTTTCCCTGCCTTAGAATGGCTTATGAGTCCGGTATTGCAGGCGGAACGGCGCCGACGGTATTCAATGCGGCGAATGAAATCGCGGTAGCTCGCTTCTTGAAAGGCGAAATTGCGTTCTTAGCCATTGAAGACGTCATTGACGCGGTACTGCAGCAACATGAGGTCGCTGCTGATCCAGACTTGGAACAAATCGATGAAAGTGACGGATGGGCCCGGCTGACGGCAGCATCCTTATTTAAATAAACGGATGAAAACAACCCGGGGCGGCTTCGTGCTGACGCGGGTATTTCTTTGAAATCAGCTCTATATTTTAAACATCGCAGAGTTTGTTTGCCACTTTCGATTCTCTTGTGTTAGAGTGAGGAATAATGTTATCTTAAGGACATGTTACGTCCCGTTTTCTTGGAAAACCGGCATTCATAGCCTTGAACATTAAGAGATAAGGGGTTGGGAAGCGTTGACGCCACAAGTGCTGTTTCAGACGGTAATGGTTTTCTTCGTATTGGTTTCCATTCATGAATGGGGTCATTACTATTTTGCTAAACGTGCGGGGATCCTGGTTCGGGAATTCGCGATTGGATTTGGTCCCAAGCTTTTTTCCTATAAACGAGGAGAAACTCGATATACATTACGTTTGTTGCCAATAGGCGGTTTTGTCCGGATGGCGGGTGAAGACCCGGAAACCGTAGAAGTTGCGCCTGGACAGACCGTAGCTCTCAGATTGAATAAAGATCAACAAGTGACGCATATTTTTATGGATCAATTGGATCAGCGTTCAAACACGGTACAAGGGGTAATCCATCAGATTGACATGGACCGGAAATTATCCTTGCATCTTGATGTTGACGGGGAAGAGCAGCACCTGAAGTTGCACCCTCAAGCGATGGTCGTATCTAAATTAAAGGAAACACAGATTGCGCCTTATGACCGTCAATTCGGCAGCAAAACGGTAGCTCAACGTTCGCTTGCCATCTTTGCAGGCCCGTTAATGAACTTTATTCTGGCTATCGTACTGTTTATCAGTTATGTATTTATGTCAGGTTTACCGGTAGAAAATCCGCAATTTGTCAAGATCGGTTCGGTAGAGCCCACCTCAGTGGCGAACGGAATCGTCTTGCCCGGGGATATCGTAAAATCTGTAAACGGCGAGTCCATTGGCGGTGACCGTACTAAACTTGTGGAGATGATTGCGAAGTCTCCTGCCAAGAAGATGGATTGGATCGTCATTCGTGACGGGAAAGAAGTTACGCTTGAAGTTACGCCTGCACGGGTTAAGCCCGAGAATATCGGCAGAGTAGGGATTATGGTGCCCGTCATTACCAGGGATGCCACGATAAGTGAGGCGATCGGCCGGGGATTCACGATTCTTAAGGATTCAACCGTATTGATCTTCGATGGTTTTAAGAAATTGATCTTCGGTCAATTTAAATTTGATGATCTTGGCGGACCAGTCCGGACATTTGAAGTTACGGGCCAGATCGCGAAGACGGGATTGCCTCAACTCATTTATTGGGCTGGTATATTAAGCCTTTACCTTGGGATCTTCAACCTGTTGCCATTCCCGGCGCTGGATGGCAGCCGACTTGTATTTCTTGGTGTTGAAGCGGTTCGGGGCAGGCCTGTTGATCCCAACCGGGAGAGCATGGTCCATTTCATCGGTTTTGCGATGATTATGATCCTGATGCTTGCAGTCACCTATAATGATATTTTACGATTATTCAAAAGTTAATGATGTTAAACATGTCGGAGGGTACTTATGTCAAAGGATAAGCAGTTTGTCACGGAAATTACGCCGCAAAGCGAGGACTTTTCCCGCTGGTACATTGATGTTATTAAGAAAGCCGAGCTTATGGACTATTCCCCAGTTCGGGGATGTATCGTGTTCAGACCGGATGGTTATGAATTGTGGGAGCTTTGCCAACGCGAGTTGGACGCTAAATTCAAAGAAACCGGGCACCGGAACGCTTACTTTCCGTTGTTGATCCCGGAAAGTTTCTTCCAGAAAGAGAAAGAGCACGTCGAAGGATTCAATCCTGAACTGCCTTTCGTTACGGAAGCGGGCGGAGAGTTGCTGGAAGAGAAATTGGCGATCCGTCCAACGTCCGAGACGATGTTCGGTCATATGTATTCCAAGTGGATTCAATCCTACCGCGATTTGCCTTTGTTAATCAATCAGTGGGCTAACGTTATCCGGTGGGAGAAACGTACACTGCCTTTCATGCGTACAAGCGAGTTCCTATGGCAAGAAGGCCATACGGCGCATGAAACGGAAGAAGAAGCGCGTCAGGAAACAATGCAGATGCTCGAAATCTATCGTGAATTCGTGGAGAACTTCCTTGCGATCCCTGTTATTACCGGGCAGAAGACCCCTTCAGAGAAGTTCGCGGGCGCGATGGACACCTTCTCCATTGAGGCGATGATGAAGGACGGCCGCGCGGTTCAAGCGGGAACCTCACATTACCTGGGCACCAATTTCGCGAAAGCATTCGATATTAAATTTCTGGATCGGGAGAATACGCAGCAGTTTGTACATACGACCTCTTGGGGCGTAAGCACAAGGCTTATCGGAGCGCTGATCATGGTTCACGGAGATGACCGCGGTTTAGCGCTTCCGCCCAAGGTTGCACCTACACAAGTAATCATGATTCCGATCGGTCCGCCGAAAACCAGAGATGCTGTCATCGGCCGCACCGATGAATTGTTCAAGGAGCTGAAGAAAGCCGGTGTTCGCGTCAAAGTGGACGATCGCGCGGACCAAAGCCCGGGCTGGAAATTCAACGAATACGAAATGAGAGGCGTACCTGTGCGCCTGGAACTCGGACCTCGTGACATGGAGAATGGCGTTTGTGTGCTGGTATCGAGAGTTTCCGGGGAGAAACGTGTGGTTTCCCAGGACAATTTAGTAACTGAAGTTAATCAGATGCTGCAGGAAATACATGATCAGATGTTTGAGAACGCGAAGCAGTTCCGAGATGATAACTTCTTATCCGTGGATACGTTGGACGAGCTGAAGGCCGATATGGAGGTCAAACGAGGCTTCTATCTTGCAGGCTGGTGCGGATCCAATGCTTGCGAGCACACCGTGAAAGAAGAGACGGGGGCCACGAGCCGGAATATTCCTTTTGAACCCAAACAAACAAAATCCAATTGTTTAGTGTGCGGGGAAGATGCACAGCATACGGTTGTATTTGCCAGAGCTTACTAGAGACTGTATGAAGCTGATCGTGTTATAGTCAGAGTTCGGACCATCTTTACCTGAATGAAAGTATAGGGAATAGACACCGCTGCGGATTAATGTATCCCGCACTCAACCCGGCGTGTTGCCCTATACTTTTCTTTGTCATTTGGAATATAGCAATTAACGGATTTATTATGATCTGATAGATGCAATAGTTTAATAGAGGGGGAAATCTTAGTGAGCGCACATGCCGAAAAAAGAAGTCGATTCGAACTTTTGATGCGGCAATCTGAAATCCCTTTGGAAGTCATGGAATCCTACTTTTCGGAAGGTTATATTGATCGTGTGGAATGCAGCCGCACCAATCGGGACTGGACGTTTCACCTGACTAAGAACGCATTGGTTCCGAACGGCGTTTACAGGTCCTTTTGCAAACTGATTCAGGATAAATATGCCCATATCGCCAAAATACGATTTGTCATGAAATACAATGAAGACGTAACGGATCAGCTCTTGGTGGATGAATATTGGGGGCTGTTCTTGGAATGGGTGCAACGCGAGGTGCCCTCGGCAATCGGGTGGATGTCTAAAGGAAAACTAGAGGTGAATTCCGGGTTGCTGACCGCGGTGCTTCTCGACCCCACATCGCTGGAACTCGCCAAAAAGAAAGGTATGGATCAATGGATTCAACGTTTTTTCTCGCAATTCTTTTCTAGGGAGTACCAGGTGAAGCTGACGGTTGGCGAGTCTAACTCGGAAGAATACGAACGCTTCGTTCAGAAGATTGAACAAGAAGAACGGGACGTAGTACAGCAGTTAATAACTGAAGCTCTTGGTGAACCTGAGGAAACGGACGGACCGGAACCGGATTTGAAGCTGATGGTCGGGAATGACATTAAAGAAATGCCTGTGCCGATCCAAAGCATCCTGGATGAAGAGAAGAAGATTGTCATTCAGGGCACCGTCTTTAACTTGGATCAAAAAGAGCTGCGCAATGGTATGACGTTGTTTACGTTCTTTATAACAGATTATACAGATTCCTTGCAGTTAAAAGTGTTCGCAAAGAACAAAGAAGACGTGAAAATCATGAATTTACTTTCCAACGGAAAGTGGATTCGGTGCCGCGGCAAAGTGGAGTATGACCGCTTTATTCAAATTCCGGAGCTGGTGATGATTCCGAGCGATATTAATGAAGTTCTGCCTCCGCCTGAACGTAAAGATAAGGCCACGGAGAAGCGTGTAGAATTTCACTTGCATTCCAACATGAGTCCCATGGACGGATTAACGCCCATTGGTGAATACGTGAAAACAGCCGCCAAATGGGGGCATAAAGCCATTGCCGTTACGGACCATAGCGGCGTACAATGCTTCCCCGATGCTTACAAAGCCTCTAAGAAGCACGGAATCAAGGTCATTTATGGTGTTGAAGCCAACGTGGTGAATGACAATATTGCTGTAGTTTTTCAACCGCGTGATGAGATTCTGAAAGAAGCGGTTTACATCGTTTTTGATATCGAGACCACCGGTCTTTCCGTCGTAAACAACAAGATTATAGAAATCGCGGGCGTTAAGATGCAGGACGGTAAAGAGGTGGACCGGTTTGCCACCTTTATAAATCCGCATGAAAAAATTCCTTATCACATCCAGCAGCTTACGAATATTACGGATGAAATGGTCAAGGACGCACCCGAGCTTGAGCCTTCCATCCGCAAATTTATCGAGTTTATTGGCGATGATATTCTGGTTGCGCATAACGCTCGATTCGATATCGGATTTATGCAGTACACTTTGAAGCAACTTGGCATGCCTGAACTGATGAATCCCGTCCTTGATACGTTAGAGATGGCGCGTCTGCTCCATCCTACGATGAAGAACCATCGTTTAAACACGCTATCGGATAAATATAAAGTATCATTAGAAAATCATCACCGTGCCGTGGATGACGCTGAAGCGTTGGGCTATGTGCTGTATCATTTGATTAACGAAGCTGCACAGTCCAGAATGGTAAATTTAATGCAGTTAAATGATTTTGTCGGCCAAAATTTAAAGACAGTACGACCATTTCATTGTTGTATTTACGCACAGAACGCAATAGGGAAGAAGAACTTGTTCAAGCTGATTTCGATGTCGCACACCCAACACTTTAACCGTGTTGCTTGTATTCCTAAGAGCAAGCTGGTAGAGCTTCGTGAAGGATTGCTTATCGTTTCGGGTTGTGAAAAAGGCGAGTTATTCGAAACGGTTCTCAATAAGTCGGTAGAAGAAGCCGAGGGTGTGGCGGAATTCTACGATGTGCTTGAAATTCAACCTGTCGGACTCTACATGCACTTGGTGGAGAAGGGCTTGGTCGGGAGCAAGGATGAAATCGAGGGTGCGTTGAAGCGCGTATGTGAAATCGGTTATAAGCTTAATAAACCGGTAATTGCTACGGGGAATGTGCACTACTTGAATCCTCGCGAGAAGATTTTCCGCGACATTACCATCCAGGGAATTACCGGATTTAGTCCGCTCAAAGATATTACGAAACCAGACGTGCATTTCCGGACAACAGAAGAGATGCTGAAGGAGTTTGCATTCTTAGGCGAGACCAAAGCGCATGAAGTGGTTGTCCAGAATACAGCGGAGCTCGCCGACCGGTTCGAAGAAATCGAAATGTTTCCGACGAAGCTGTTCACCCCCATTATCGAAGGTGCCGATGAGGAGATTCGCGACACTTGTTATGAAACCGCTAAGCGGCTATACGGCGAGCCGGTCCCTGAGGTGGTAGTGCAGCGTCTGGAGAAAGAACTTGTTCCTATTATCAAATTCGGTTTCTCTGCAAACTATCTGATATCTGAACGGTTAGTGAAGAAGTCGAATCAAGACGGTTACTTGGTAGGCTCCCGGGGATCCGTGGGATCTTCGGTTGTGGCCACGTTCCTGGGCATATCTGAAGTAAATCCGCTACCGGCTCATTACTTGTGCGCATGTCAATATACCGAATGGTTCCTGGACGGAAGTTACCCGAGCGGATTCGACTTACCCGATAAGGATTGTCCGAAATGCGGTTCCAAACTTAAAGGCGAAGGACAGGATATCCCGTTTGAGACATTCCTTGGATTTAAAGGCGACAAAGTTCCCGATATCGATCTGAACTTCTCCGGTGAATATCAGCCGATTGCCCATAATTTCACGAAAGAGATGTTCGGAGAGAAGAATGTGTTCCGAGCGGGTACAATCGGTACGGTTGCTGAGAAAACCGCGTACGGCTTCGCAAAGAAATATGAAGAAGAGAAGGGAAAGTCCTGGCGCAACGCGGAAATTACAAGGTTGGCCAACGGTTGTACGGGTGTAAAACGCAGCACAGGGCAACATCCCGGCGGTATTGTGGTAGTACCTGATTATATTGAAGTTGAAGATATTACGCCTGTACAATTCCCGGCCGATGATCAAAGCGCGGAATGGAAAACAACTCACTTTGATTATCATGCTTTTGACGCGAATCTTCTGAAACTCGATATACTGGGTCATGATGATCCCACAATGATGCGGATGCTGCAGGATTTAACGGGAGTTGACCCTACGACGATCCCGATGAATGACAGTAAAGTCATGAGTATCTTTTCATCAACGAACGCGTTGGGCGTTTCTCCCGAACAGATTCGTTCGTCTGTTGCGACGTACGGTGTGCCAGAGATGGGAACCAAGTTTGTGCGGCAAATGCTTCAGGAAACGGAACCGAAAACGTTTGCCGATTTGTTGCAGATTTCAGGATTGTCCCACGGAACCGGGGTGTGGCTCGGAAACGCTCAAGAGTTGATTCGCAAAGGGCAATGTACGATTAAGACAGTGATTGGTTGCCGGGATGATATCATGCTTTATTTAATCTACAAAGCGGGTATGGATGCGGGCCTTGCTTTCAAAATTACGGAGAGTGTCCGTAAAGGTAAAGGTCTGACGGACGAGTGGATTGAAGATATGAAGAAGCATAAGGTGCCTCAATGGTACATTGATTCCTGTTTGCGCATCGAGTATATGTTCCCTAAGGCGCATGCCGCCGCTTACGTTATTTCAGCCGTGCGCACGGCATATTTTAAAGTGTATTATCCCATTGCTTATTACGCGACATACTTTACAGTCCGCGCTGAAGATTTCGATCTGGAACTGCTCTGTCAAGGGTACGAT
Organism: Paenibacillus swuensis; assembly: GCF_001644605.1. Classification (NCBI taxonomy): domain Bacteria; kingdom Bacillati; phylum Bacillota; class Bacilli; order Caryophanales; family Paenibacillaceae; genus Paenibacillus; species Paenibacillus swuensis. The sequence goes on from NZ_CP011388.1 coordinate 3,652,181, forward strand.
GCGATCTTGCGCAAACTGGTTGAGATTGAACAAAAGGCTTTTCAGGCAACACCTAAAGAGAAAGCTTCGGTTTCGTTGCTTGAGATGGCGCTTGAGATGACGGCGAGAGGCTTTTCCTTCAAACCTGTCGACTTATTCCGTTCCGATGCCACTAAATTCATCATTGACGGCGAATCGTTAATTCCACCGTTTGGAGCTATATCCGGAATCGGTGACAATGCGGCAAGGAACATCGCGGCGGCAAAAGACGGCGGTGAATTCCTTTCCATCGAAGATTTTCAACAACGCTCCAAGGCAAGTAAGACGATTATCGAAGTTCTGACAGGAATGGGCTGTTTCCGGGGATTGCCTGAAACGAATCAGCTTTCCTTGTTCTAGACCCATCCTTGCTGTTCCGACTAAAGCTGACCGTCAAGGGAACACCCTTGTCAGCGGTAAGGTGTTATGTTATAATTTTTCTGGTAATAATGTGTATAGAACGACTGCAGAAGAGTGGGGAAACCCACTCTTTACATTTTGATATGAGACTGTTACGTATAGCTTCATACATATTGACCCATTCCGAGGAGGTACATTTTTTTGAATTCAACCCAGGCGAAATCCATCGTGGAACCGATTGTTCAACCTTTTCTGGACGAACATGGATTTGAACTTGTCGATATTGAATACGTCAAAGAGGGCAGCAACTGGTTTCTGCGTGTGTTCGTCGACAAAGAGAACGGCATTGATATCGAGGATTGCGGCCGTGTCAGCGAGTTTCTAAGCCATAAGCTGGACGAAACGGACCCGATTCCAGATGCTTATTTCTTGGAAGTGTCATCTCCCGGAGCGGAACGTCCTTTAAAGAGAGAGCAAGATGTCGTTAAAGCTGTTGGCAAGCATATATTCGTAACTACGTATGAACCTGTTCAGGGCTTGAAAGAGTTTGAAGGCGAATTGCTTTCTTTCGTGGACGGGATTCTGAAGATACGGACTCCGAAGAAAACGGCAGAAGTGCCTTATGATAAAGTCGCTGGGGCCAGATTAGCGATTGTATTCTAATTGATGATTAAAGCTTATAAGCAAGTAACTATTGAATGATTGATTAAGGGGGAGTTATTTTCCAATGAGTATGGATTTTATTGAAGCACTGTCGGAGATTGAAAGAGAGAAAGGCATCAGCAAGGATATTTTGCTTGAAGCCATTGAAGCAGCGCTGATTTCCAGCTATAAACGCAATTTCAATACGGCGCAGAACGTAAGGGTGGATATGAACCGTACGACAGGTGTGATTCGGGTATACGCGCGCAAGACGGTGGTGGATGATGTGCTTGATCCGCGTCTTGAAATATCCTTATATGCAGCCCGTGAGATGAACCCTAATTACCAGCTTGATGATATCGCTGAAATTGAGGTTACACCTCGGGATTTCGGAAGGATTGCTGCACAGACCGCTAAACAGGTCGTGACTCAGAGGATTCGTGAAGCGGAACGCGGACTCATCTACAATGCGTTCATTGACAAAGAAGAGGATATTGTTACGGGTATTGTACAACGTCAAGATCAACGAAACATCTACATTGATCTCGGTAAGATTGAAGCCGTTCTGCCGTTGAACGAGTTAATGCCTAATGAAAAGTTCGTTCACGGCGACCGCGTCAAATCGTATATTACGAAAGTGGAAAACACGACGAAAGGTCCTCAAATCATACTCTCGCGTACCCATCCGGGGTTGCTTAAACGTTTGTTCGAACTGGAAGTTCCTGAAATTTTTGACGGTGTGGTTGAGATCAGGTCCGTTGCCCGGGAAGCCGGCTTCCGCTCGAAGATCGCTGTTTTCTCCCGTAATCCTGAGGTTGACCCGGTTGGCTCATGCGTAGGTCCTAAAGGCCTGCGTGTTCAGACGATTGTAAATGAACTTAAAGGCGAGAAGATTGACATCGTTCGTTGGTCCGAGAATGTGGATGAGTACGTTGCGAATGCGCTTAGTCCATCCAAGGTTGTCGAAGTGACCGTTCACGAGAATGAGAAGATGTCGCGAGTGATCGTGCCGGATTATCAACTTTCCTTGGCCATCGGTATTAAAGGCCAGAACGCCAGACTTGCCGCTAAACTGACAGGCTGGAAGATCGATATTAAGAGTGAAACCCAAGCGGAGCAAGAGTTCGGAAGGACAAAAACTTCCACAGAACTAATGCATCAGGATTCGATCAGCATCGACTAACCCGTTTGGGCACGGGAAGGGAGTGTTCACGTGAGGCCAAGAAAGATTCCTCTGCGCAAATGTGTCGCATGTCAAGAAATGATGCCGAAGAAGGAATTAATTCGTGTCGTTCGTACGCCCGACGAACAGATCATGATTGATCTCACCGGAAAGAAGTCGGGACGAGGCGCGTATCTGTGCGGTAAAGTGTCCTGTTTCAAGCTCGCAAAGAAAAGTAAAGCGCTCGACCGGGCGTTGAAACAATCGGTGAGCGCCGATATCTATGACACCCTGGAGCAAGACTTTATCCGTGTCGAAGATGAATTCATAGCCCATAAAGAAGCGGTGACAGACGATGAAGGTGAATCCTAAAATATTAAATCAGCTCGGACTTGCCATGCGTGCTGGAAAGTTGCTTTCAGGGGAAGAGAATGTCCTGAAGGCGGTTCGGGCCGGGCAAGCCCGGCTGGTGTTTGTTGCCAGCGACGCGTCAGAGAACGCGAAGAAAAAGTACAGGGATAAGTGCAATACTTATCATGTACGGCTCACGGAGGCTCTTGGGAGAGCGCAAATGGGTGAAAGCATCGGCAAGGATGAGCGCGTCGTGCTTGCTGTTACCGATAAGGGCTTTGTGAATATGATGTTGAAATGCTTAGAAGAACCAGCGGAGGTGGAGAATATTGAGTAAACAAGATAAAGATAATAAAGATAAACTGAGAGTTTACGAATATGCTAAATCTTTAAATATGAGCAGTAAAGAAATTATTACGATTCTTAAAAGATTAGATCTTCCTGTTAATAACCATATGAGTGTTATGGAAAATGATTCAGTATCGCGTGTGGAAGGCTTCTTCCGCGACATCAAGGCCAATGCCGCCGCGAAGCGGGCGACAGAAACTTCGTCCAAGTCTTCACAACAGGCCCCGAGTAAAACTGCGGATAAATCGGTAGCATCATCGCCGTCACAACCGAAGCAAGAGGATCAACCAAAGACTACCATTTCTTCCGCTTCAAGAGACGTAAGCTCACCTGCAACAGGTGCAAGCTCAGGTTCAGGAAATTCAACGCAGGACCGCAACAACGACAGAAACCAAGGTGAACGTCGATCACAACCAACAGAAAGACAGGGACATATGAACTCAACAAGATCCAACGACCGCAACAGCAGCGGAAATTATAACCAGAACCGGACCGGAACAAGCGGTACGGGAACAAGCACTAATCGCACAGGACAAAGTACTACGGGTACGGGAAGTCAAAGCGGCGGTCAACGCACATACAGCGGCCAAAGCAGTACTGGCGGGGCTCGTACTTATTCGGGACAAGGAAGCCAAGGCGGCCAGGGCTCACGTACATCTTCCGGCACAAGCAGCCAAAGCGGCGGACGCACTTACTCCGGCCAAGGAAGTCAAGGCGGAGGTCAACGAACTTCTTCGACTGGCCAAGGCGGACAAGGTGCGGGACGTTCATATTCCGGTCAAGGCAGCCAGGGTGGTCAAGGCCAAGGCGGTGGTAACCGTTTCGGCAATAGCTCAGGCTCCGGCGCACCAAGGTCATCCCAACCGGCAAGACCTGCCTTTGGTTCTTCACCGGCACCAGCCTCGGGCGGGTTAAACCAAAAGCAACCGAACCGCAAATCAACGAAACCGACAGGCAAACGTTTTGAAGACGGCAAGCCGGGCGGATTCGGAGGCGGTAATCGGAACAACGGATTTAACCGCAACAATAAGGGCAAAGGCAGACACCAATCCAACAATCAAGAAAAGCGTGAAAAGATTGACAACACACCTAAGAAAATTATCGTTCGCGGTAATATGACGGTGGGTGAAATGGCCAAATCACTGCATAAGGACGCTTCTGAAGTTATTAAGAAGTTGATGTCCCTTGGTACGATGGCTACCATTAACCAAGAGCTTGATCTGGATGCCATTCAGTTGCTTGCAGGCGATTTCGGCGTAGAAGTTGAGATCAAGATTGCGGTTGAAGAAGATCGCTTCGAGAATTTCGAAGAAAGCGATGAAGCGGAAGATCTGATGGATCGTCCTCCGGTTGTTACAATCATGGGTCACGTCGATCATGGTAAAACGACGTTGCTTGACGCCATTCGTGAAACGAATGTAACAGGCGGCGAAGCCGGCGGTATCACTCAGCATATCGGCGCTTACCAAGTTGAAGTTCATGGAAAGAAAATCACTTTCCTTGATACCCCGGGCCATGAAGCGTTTACCTCCATGCGTGCACGCGGAGCTCAAGTTACCGACATTACCATACTTGTTGTTGCTGCCGATGACGGTGTTATGCCTCAAACCGTGGAAGCTATTAATCATGCTAAAGCGGCTAAAGTGCCGATTATTGTTGCCATTAACAAAATCGACAAAGAGGGAGCGAATCCCGACCGCATTAAACAAGACTTAACCGAGTATGAGTTGGTACCGGAAGAGTGGGGCGGCGATACGATCTTCGTTGAAGTATCCGCGAAGCAACGTCTAAACCTGGAAGGCTTGCTGGAAACAATCCTTCTGATTGCAGAAGTGAATGAATATAAAGCAAATCCAAATAAACGCGCAAGAGGTACTGTAATTGAGGCGGAGTTGGATAAAGGGCGCGGCGCTGTAGCTCGTGTATTAATTCAGCACGGCACATTGAAAGTCGGAGATGCCTTTATCGCAGGCGTTTACTTCGGACGTGTAAGAACGATGGTAAATGACAAAGGCCGCAGATTAAAAGAAGCAGGTCCTTCAACACCTATTGAAATTACCGGTCTGACCGATGTTCCGCTTGCAGGTGATCCCTTCATCGTGTTTGAAGACGAGCGTAAAGCCCGTGACATCGCTGAGAAGCGCGCAGTAAGCTTGCGTCAATCCGAGATGACTGCGAACACTCGTGTGACGTTGGAAGATATGTACCAACATATTAAAGACGGCGAGCTGAAGGAATTGAACGTTATCATCAAAGCGGACGTTCACGGTTCTTCCGAAGCGATGAAGAGCTCATTGCAGAAAATTGAAGTGGAAGGAGCGCGCGTTCGCATCCTTCATTCCGGCGTAGGTGCAATTACCGAATCAGATATTACTTTGGCCGCAGCTTCGAACGCGATCATCATTGGTTTCAATGTTCGTCCGGAAACAGCTACGAAAGCAACGGCGGATCAAGAGAAAGTGGATATCCGTTTGCATAACGTAATATATAACGCGATTGAAGAGATTGAAGCGGCAATGAAAGGCTTGCTGGATCCGATCTTTAAAGAAACGATTATCGGTCATGCCGAAGTTCGTAACATCTTTAAGATCGGTAAAGTGGGTACTATTGCTGGATGTATGGTTACCGATGGTAAAATTACACGCGCTTCCCAAACCAGGGTTCTTCGCGGAGGAACCGTTGTATTTACCGGCAAGATTGATACGTTGAAACGTTTCAAGGATGATGCCAAAGAAGTAGCTCAAGGCTACGAGTGTGGTATAACCGTAGAGAAGTTCAACGATATTAAAGAAGGAGACATCATCGAAGCCTTCATTATGGAGACTGTTGAAAGATAAGAGGTGACGTTAGATGGCTAAAGTACGTGTTGGTCGCGCGGGAGAACAGATTAAGAAAGAGCTGAGTCTCATCATCCAAACGGAACTAAAGGATCCGAGAATCGGATTTATTACCGTTACCGGTGTGGAAGTTACGAACGACTTGTCGCAAGCGAAAGTATACATCAGTGTGCTGGGCAGCGACGAACAAAAGACGGAATCTCTAAAGGCGCTGGATAAGGCCAAGGGTTTCCTGCGAACGGAGCTGGGACGTAAGATCCAGCTTCGTCACGTGCCTGACCTGATCTTCAAGTTCGACAGCTCCATCGAATACGGTAGCCGGATCGAGAAGTTGTTGGAGAAAATCAGTGACGAGGATGAATCATGAGCACCCTCCCTATTGCGGGGAGCACTTATGATAAACAATTGTCAGCTGCAAAGACATTCATAACGGAACGGGATCACTTTCTGGTTGTTGCACACCTTCACCCGGACGGAGATGCCGCAGGCTCCACCGTCGCTGTAGGGTTGTTGCTTGAACAATTAGGTAAGACGTATGTCATGGTCAATGAAGGCAGTATTCCTCGGAAGCTTGCCTTCTTACCAAATGCGGACGATGTTGTTAATTACGAAGAGGTTGGATTACAACGTAAATATAATTCTGTAATCTGTATTGACTGCGCGGATGATTCCCGAATCGGAGATGTGAGAGATGCATTTACGGAGGATGCCCAGATCTTGAATATCGATCATCATCCTACAAACGATGGCTTTGGGTCGGTTTCCTTAATCCGAACAGATGCCGCGGCGACCGTAGAAATACTTTATGATCTGTTCCAAGCGTTTGAATTGACCTGGAACCAGCCGTTGGCTACTGCGATTTATACGGGATTATTAACCGACACGGGCGGTTTTCGTTATTCCAACACAACGCCTCATGTCATGGCGATTGCGGCTGAAATGTTGCGTCTGGGTGTGGATGGGCATGAGTTGGCAAACAACCTATTGGAGAAATCTTCGTTCGCTCATATTCTTTTGCTTAAGAAAGCCTTGTCGACGTTAACCTTCTCAGACAATAACCGTCTGGCATGGGTCATGGTAACGGCAGCCGACATGGCTGAGACCGGGGCGACGAACGAAGACTTTGAAGGGATTGTCAACTATCCCAGGAACATCGACGGTGTTGAAGTAGGCTTACTGTTTAAAGAAACGGCAGCGGACACTTACAAAGTCGGTTTCCGGTCGGCCGGCAAAGTGGACGTGGCTCAACTGGCCAAAAGCTTTGGAGGCGGCGGACATGTAAGAGCAGCCGGCTGCACCTTAAACGGAACGCTGGATGACGTCGTCACTCAAGTGACTGAACGTGTAAGGAGTGCATTGCAATGAATATCGACGGGGTATTGCCGGTTATGAAACCTGCCGGTTACACTTCACATGATGTCGTTGCTAAGACACGGCGTATTTTGCGCATGAAACGGATTGGGCACACTGGAACCCTGGACCCTCAGGTGACCGGTGTGCTTCCGTTATGTCTTGGCAAGGCGACCAAACTGGTTGAATATATCCAGGAACTGCCTAAAGAATATGAAGCGGTTCTTCGAATCGGGGTAGCAACAGATACGGAGGATGCCACAGGCGAGATTCTGGAAACAGCCGAACACATAGAATTGACCTCGGAGGTCGTGGAGAGAACAATTCAGTCTTTTGTGGGAAGTATTTCTCAAGTTCCTCCGATGTATTCTGCCATAAAAGTCGGGGGGAAGCGTTTGTACGAATTGGCAAGGGAAGGTCAAGTCGTTGAACGCAAAGCCCGCGAGGTTACGATTTATTCCATTGAGATCATAAATCTTGATCTGGACAAACCGTTTCCTGAAGTCCGGTTCAGGGCTTTATGTTCCAAAGGAACCTATATTCGCACATTATGTGTGGATATCGGGAGGTCCCTCGGGTACCCCGCGACAATGGCAGAACTCATTCGGACTTCAACAGGAAATATCACAATGGACCAAAGTTATACGTTGGAAGAAATCGAAGCAGCTCAGGTTGCGGGCACCCTTCAACAGTTGTTGATTCCTATGGAGGAAGCCGTTGCTCATATGATTCGTGCGGATATCAAACCGCATAAATTGCTTCAAGCGCTTCAAGGTCAAAAACTTCAAACGAACGATGTTAGCCCCTTTAAGGCGAGAGAGGGTGACATCTTGGCCGCCTTCACCGATGCAGGTAAGCTTGCAGGATTTTATCGATATGAAGAAACCGAAGGACGTCTTGTTCCCGTAAAGATTTTCTCAGAACAAGATTGATTTGATACCAAGTTAGGTGTGATTGTTGTGGATATCATTCATTTGGCGTTTCCCTTCGATTTGGAGACGCAAGGCAGGAAACAAGTGCTTGCCATCGGCGACTTCGATGGCGTTCATCTGGGGCATCAGGACGTAATCTCTAAAGCGGTAAAGGCGGGCAACGAAGCAGGTGTGCCGGTTTCAGTTATGTCGTTCCATCCTCACCCCCGCGAAGTCCTTGGGCAGCCCAAATACGCGAGTTATATAACACCGCTTGAGGAAAAGATGCGTATTTTTGAAAGCCTCGGTGTCGACTATGCTTACGTGGTTAACTTTACTGAGGCGTTTGCCCAGGTAACCCCGGAACAATTTATCGACAAGATGCTGATCCCTATGAATCTTCACAGCATTATTGTCGGCTTCGACTTCGCGTTTGGTCATCGTGGCGCGGGAACCGTATCGATGTTGCGTGAAAGATGTGAACCCGGGATTCAGGTGGAGACGGTGGCCCCTTTCTTGTATAAGGAGCTGAAAGTCAGCTCGACTCGTGTCAGAGAAGCTTTAGACGGAGGACTCGTTCAAGAGACCGCTGATTTACTCGGGCGACCGTACGCCGTTTCCGGAACGGTCAATGGCGGTGACAAACGGGGGAGAACCCTGGGGTTTCCAACTGCGAATTTACAACTGGAACTTCCTTTCGTGGTTCCCGCCAGAGGTGTATACGCCGTAAGAGCTTACCTCGGAGATGAAGTTTTGGGCGGTGTAATGAATATTGGTGTAAAGCCGACCTTTACGAACAATACGGTACCCTCGCTTGAAGTTCATTTGTTTGATTTCGACAGAGAGATTTATGGTGAGACATTGCGAGTGGATTTCCTGGCTTTCATTCGCTCTGAGCGTAAATTTAATTCGGTGCAGGAAATTATAGAACAGATTCATAAAGATGCGGCTGAGGCTAAATCATTTTACTTTTAACGATGAATTATGGTATACTGTAATCCGTTGCCGTCATATGCAGATGATACACAGTTCGGCGGCATTAACCGTAGCATGGATGTCCGTGCACTCCGACGACTTTCTGGGCTATCGGCGATTATACTAAATTTATAGGAGGTGCCCCACATGGCATTAACACAAGAACGCAAGACTCAACTTATTCAGGAGCACAAAACTCACGAGTCCGACACAGGATCCCCTGAGGTGCAAGTTGCAATCCTTACGGAGAACATCGTAAACCTGACGGACCACCTGCGCACACACAAGAAAGATCACCATTCCCGTCGCGGTTTGTTGAAGATGGTTGGACAACGCCGTAAGTTGTTGGCTTACCTGAAGAACAAGAACGTTAGCCGTTACAGTACGCTAATCGCTAAACTTGGATTGCGTAGATAATATACGTAACCTAATGAAAGCAACCCATACTGCCGAAAGTCCGGGCATCCTTGCCCGGCGGGCAGTCCGGTTGCTTTTTATAATGTTCATGAACGTATGCCTACATATTTGACCCAAGAGCTTCATGTTTTGTGAAAAAGAAGGAAATACTGATCAGTATGCAGAATTAGTGTGAGTTGATAAGGAGGGATCTTATGGAAATCAGTACAATAGAAATGGATCTTGGCGGACGCAAGCTGGTTCTGGAGACCGGCAGATTGGCCAAGCAAGCAAACGCGGCAGTTAAAGTAAGCTACGGAGATACAGTGGTGCTATGTACGGTTACAGCTTCTTCCGAACCTAAGGATCTCGATTTCTTCCCGCTTACCGTTAACTATGAAGAGAGATTGTATGCGGTTGGTAAAATTCCCGGCGGATTTATTAAACGCGAGGGACGCCCGAGTGAGAAAGCGATTCTTTCTAGCCGCCTGACGGATCGTCCGATTCGTCCTTTATTTCCAGAAGGCTTCCGTTATGATGTGCAAGTCTTGAATATGGTTATGAGTGTGGACCAGAACTGTACGCCGGAAATCGCGGCAATGATCGGCACCTCGGCTGCGCTCAGCATTTCGGATGTTCCTTTCAGCGGACCGATTGGCGGAGTCATCGTTGGTCGGATCGACGGACAATTCATTATTAACCCGACGACAGAACAAGAAGAACAAAGTGATGTTTTCTGTGTTGTTTCGGGTACTAAAGACGCGATTATGATGGTAGAGGCCGAAGGTAATGAAATTCCGGAAGATGTGATGCTGGAAGCGATCATGTTCGGTCATGAAGAAATCAAGAACATCTGCGCGAAGATCGAGCAGTTTACACAGTTGGCCGGCAAGCCGAAGATGGCTGTAAAGCTGCATGAAGTGAACTCGGCTGTTAGTGAAGAAGTTCGAGCGTTCGCCAAAGACCGTTTAGTTGAAGCCGTGCGCATTGAAGAAAAGCATGCTCGCGCCGACGCGATTGCGGTCATCAAGCAAGACGCTGCCGAGCATTTCACTGAACTCTATGCTGAGACGCCTTCCTTAATGAAAGATGTACATGAAGTTTTGTATGATATTGTTAAAGAGGAAGTCCGCCGTCTCATTACTCATGATAAAGTGCGTCCGGATGGCCGTGGTCTAAGCGAGATTCGTCCGATTGATTGCGATGTGAAGCTATTGCCGCGCACGCATGGCTCCGGATTGTTTACACGCGGACAAACGCAAGCGTTAAGCATTTGTACCCTTGGCGCATTAGGCGATGTTCAAATTCTGGACGGGATCTCCCCGGAAGAAACCAAGCGCTTTATGCATCATTACAATTTCCCTCCGTTCTCCGTCGGGGAAGCGAGACCTTTACGCGCACCGGGTCGCCGTGAAATCGGTCATGGCGCTTTGGGCGAACGCGCATTGTCCAAGGTTATTCCGTCCGAGACCGAATTCCCTTATACCATTCGCTTGGTTTCCGAAGTGTTGGAGTCTAACGGTTCCAGTTCCCAGGCTTCCATCTGTGCGAGCACATTGGCGATGATGGATGCAGGCGTTCCGATTAAAGCTCCTGTTGCCGGGATTGCGATGGGCTTAATTATGGACGGGGACCATTTCTCTATATTAAGCGATATCCAAGGTATGGAAGATCACTTGGGCGATATGGACTTTAAAGTAGCTGGAACTCCCAAAGGTGTTACTGCAATCCAAATGGATATTAAGATCGCCGGAATTAGCCGCGAGATCTTGAGAGAAGCTTTGGAGCAAGCTAAAGAAGGTCGTATGCACATTTTAGGCAAAATGACAGAGATCATTAGCGAGCCGAACAAAGCGCTGTCCCAATATGCGCCGAAGATTCTTACCATGCAAATCAATCCGGACAAAATTCGTGATGTCATTGGCGCAGGCGGTAAAATCATCAACAAAATTATTGAAGAAACCGGCGTGAAAATTGACATCGAGCAAGACGGACGTGTCTTCATCGCTTCTACAAATCAGGAAATGAACGACAAAGCCAGAAGTATCATTGAAGGCATTGTGAAAGAAGTCGTTGTCGGCGAAATTTACTTGGGTACCGTTAAACGTGTTGAGAAATTCGGTGCGTTTGTTGAAATTCTACCGGGTAAAGAAGGTTTGGTTCATATTTCCCAGCTTTCGACTGAACGTGTAGCCAAGACGGAGGATATCGTGAAGATCGGAGATCAAATTACGGTGAAAGTAACGGAGATTGACCAACAAGGCCGTGTAAATTTGTCCCGTAAAGCAACGATGACTCAACCAACCGAAGTGCAGGCACAATCCTAGTTTAAACCTTTTTATTACAATGAAGAGAGCCAGAGTCTATTCTGTCTCTTTTTTTGTTGCAAAGATTCTGATCTGCATAAACCTTCAAGGCTTGTCATACACATAGGACAAAATCCCATAATGCCAATGCGGCAATAAGGAGTGTCTTATGGACGGCAAAAAAATCGGGGTAACCTTTGCTACGGCATTCCTTGCTTACGCCATACTGAGTATGCCGGGACCTGTTGGACAATACGCTGAGCTTGTTAAATCCCGTAAGGGAGATGCTGTGAACGCATCCTTGTTTACAGCAGATCCGGCAGCAGATCCTTTAATGGTACGTATTCAAGCTGAAGCGGCAAAGCGCGCCGAGAAACCCGTAAACGCCAGAGTGGATCCGGTCTGGAAGGCGATTCCCGCATATAACGGGGTGCAGGTAGATATCCATCAAACTTATCGAATTAACAAAGAAAAGAGCAACCACGAGGAACTGCAACTCGTCTATCGAGAAATACCTGCGGCTGTACAATTGGAACACCTTCCTCCGAATCCGGTGTACAAAGGCAATCCGCGGAAGCCGATGGTCTCATTAATGATTAATGTAGCTTGGGGCGATGAATATATCCCTTCTATGTTAAAATCATTAGAGGACGCCAATGTAAAAGCAACTTTCTTTCTGGATGGGAGTTGGTTGAAATCGCATGAAGAGACGGCACGCACGATCATGGCAGCGGGGCATGAACTGTCTAATCACGCGTATTCCCACAAAGACATGAGCAAGATCAGCAATGCACTGGCCAACTTGGAAATATCCAAAACGGAAGTTTTGCTGAAGAAGCTAGGGATCCAAAATAAGTTGTTCGCGCCGCCTTCAGGTGATTTCGATGAGGAAACGGTTCGAATCGCATACTCAATGAAGCTCCAGACGATTCTGTGGACACTGGATACGGTCGATTGGCAGAAGCCCAGTCCGGAATCCGTCATTCATAAAATAACTACGCGAGTGGAAGCGGGGAGCATGATTCTTATGCATCCCACGGAAGCTTCAAGTAAAGCACTGCCGGCTATGATTAAAGGGATTAAAGGCAAGGGCTACGTACTTGGAACCGTCAGCGAGTTACTTTCGCCGCAAAGGGTGCCTAAAGTTGAGCAGTCGTTCGCTTTTTGATAAAATCAGAAGATAAGCATTTATAGGAGGATCCGTATTGATTAAACACAAGTTAAATAACGGTTTACGAATTGTCATGGAACAGATCCCCTCCTTCAGATCCGTAACCTTTGGAATTTGGGTGAAGACCGGATCACGTAACGAAATTGGATCCGATAACGGTATATCGCATTTTATAGAACATATGTTATTCAAGGGTACGGAACGCTACACCGCACAGGATATCGCTGAAGTGTTTGATGGTATCGGCGGTAACGTCAACGCTTTTACATCAAAGGAATATACCTGTTATTACGCTAAAGTACTGGATCAACATCTGCCGCTGGCGGTGGATGTGTTATCGGATATGTTCTTCCATTCTCAGTTTGACGGGGAAGAGTTGGAGAAAGAGAAGAATGTCATCCTCGAGGAAATCGCCATGTATGAGGACACACCGGACGATATGGTGCATGATCTGATTACGAAGGCTTCCTATGGAGATCACCCGCTGGCAGCTCCGATTCTGGGGACGGAATCGCTGCTTCAGGCGATGCAATCAGACGATCTCCGCAAATACTTGAAAGAGAATTATCATCTGGGCAATACGGTTATTTCCATCGCGGGCAATATTGAAGAAGGAGCCGTCTTGCGGCTGATGGAAGAGAAATTCGGACATTTCGATATTCAGGGAACCGAATCCGTCCTTGAACTGCCGACGTTCCAAGGCAACTTGTTATATCATGAAAAAGCAACAGAGCAGAACCATATCTGCTTATCATTCCCGGGATGTTCCCTTTCAGATCCCCGAATTTACGGTATGATCTTGTTAAACAACACCATTGGCGGCGGGATGAGTTCAAGACTATTCCAGGAAATTAGAGAGAAGCGCGGACTTGCCTATTCCGTCTATTCCTATCACAGTTCTCATATCGACAGCGGGCTGTTCACGCTGTATGCAGGCACCGCTCCAAAGCAGACAGCAGAAGTGCTTAAAATCACAATGGAAGTCATGCAGGATATCGCAAGGAATGGTATTACAGATAACGAGCTTCAGAAAGGCAAGGAACAGCTTAAAGGAAGTTTGATCCTGAGCCTCGAAAGTACAAGTAGCCGCATGAACCGTCTTGGCAAGAATGAGTTAATGCTAGGCAGACATTATACACTGGATCAAATTATAGAGCGTATCGACGCGGTTTCAATGGATGATCTTCGTTCGCTGTACGGAACGATCTTCGGCAATCCGTTTGCCATGGCCATGGTGGGGCAATCGGATCAAGTAATATCTAATTTCAGGAGGGATCAGCTTGTCCTTTAATGTTCATATTCACAAGCTTCCCGGGAATGAAGACATCTCGTTACCTCAGCAAATGTCAGAGTTGGCAGCCGGCTTTGACATATACGCGGCAGTTACGGAACCGACCGAACTTAAACCCGGGGAACGGGCGTTAATACCGGCTGGATTCGCCATGGCTATGCCGGATACATTGGAAGCGCAGATTCGTCCGAGAAGCGGACTCGCATATAAACATGGAATTACTGCTTTGAACTCACCGGGTACGATCGATGCGGATTATCGCGGTGAAGTGAAGGTTCTTCTGATTAATCACGGAAAGGAAACGTTCAGGATTGTTCGTAATGAGCGTATCGCTCAAATGGTGTTTCAGCAAGTTCCGCGAATTACGCTTGAAGAAGTTGGGCAATTGCCTGAAACCGTACGCGGTACAGGAGGATTTGGCCATACAGGGCAAGTTTAATTAGTTTATATCGAATTTAACACCTTTTTTCAGAGGAGTATACCTCTAGAAAAAAGGTGTTTTTTTCATTTTTATGGCCTATAGGAAACAATGCACCTCGATCTGGGCGCATGCATAGTATATCGTATGGAACGGTAAGGAAGGAGAGGTGCCTGTTGTTAACCGGAATACATGTGGTTTGCGTGGGCGGGGATGCCAGAATGCTTGAAGTCATTAAACAGCTCTCCGAAATGGATGCAATCGTAACTCTGATCGGATTCGACAATTTGCAAAGTCAGTTCAGCGGAGTTGGCCGCGCCAATTGGACAGAGGATGCGCTTAAAGGGGCTCATGCTGTAATCTTGCCTGTTGTAGGTACCGATGACGCGGGAAAAATTAGTGCTGTATTTTCCACGGAGGAATTATTTTGGACGGATGAACATGCGAAGCAAGTGCCTGAAGGGGCTGCGGTATACACAGGAATGGCAAAGCCCTTTCTCAAAAACTCTTGTTTGAAACATCAAATTCGTCTAGTCGAGATTCTGGAGCGGGATGATGTTGCCATCTACAATTCCATACCAACAGCCGAGGGTGCTGTGATGATGGCTATTCAACATACGGATATTATGATTCACGGGTCCAATTGTATCGTCCTCGGATTGGGTCGAACCGGGTTTACACTGGCCAGAACATTGCAAGGACTTCGCGCTAAAGTGAAAGTGGGAGTAAGGCGGGAAGCGGATTACGCGCGTGCCACCGAGATGGGATTTCAACCTTTCTACACTAGGAATTTGTTAGATCACGTGACGGATGTTGACTTGCTTTTTAATACGATACCGACTATGATAATCACAGCGCAAATCATTGCCAAACTCCCGTATAATGCGGTTATCATCGACTTGGCCTCGGCCCCCGGCGGAACGGATTTCCGGTTCGCGGAACGGCGCGGTGTCAAGGCTTTGCTCGCACCCGGTTTACCGGGCATCGTCGCACCCAAGTCGGCCGGTCGCATCCTAGCGAACTGCTTAAGCCAGTTAATTCTGGAAGACTCACATCAACGGGGGAATGTGTAATGGTTTGGCATGGAAAGACTGTGGGTTATGCCCTTTCGGGCTCGCACTGCACCTTTGCGGAGGTTATGCCGCAGATTAAGAGATTCATAGACGCAGGAGCTTCCGTTGTACCCATCGTATCCCAGACGATTCTGACGACTGATACCCGGTTTGGTTCATCGGAAAGTTGGCAGAAACAGTTGAAAGATATAACAGGGAATGATATCATTTCTACAATTGTCGATGCGGAGCCGCTGGGGCCTTCGAAGCTGTTAGATGTAATGGTTATTGCGCCTTGCACAGGTAATACAACCAGCAAACTGGCTAATGCTATGACCGACGGTCCTGTACTGATGGCGGCCAAAGCGCAATTGCGCAACCAACGTCCGCTGGTGCTCGCTATTTCTACCAATGATGGTCTGGGCTTTAATGCCGCGAATATTGCTAAACTTTTGGTGGCGAAGAATGTATATTTTGTCCCTTATGGACAGGATGCTCCCATTCAGAAACCAAACTCCTTAGTAGCGCGCATGCAGCTCATTATGGAAACCTGTGAAGCTGCACTGGCTGGCAAGCAATTACAACCTTTAATTGTTGAGAGATTTAATGACTAATCACATATAGCATGCTCCATACCCGATTACGGGGTCCCCGAAAAGTCAGGCGGCAGAAACAAGCCTCCAGGCGTTCCTTTTTGGGGTTTTTACATATATATTATCTTAAAGGGGAGAACGAACTTATGATGAGTCAGAAGTTGTTTAACGTTGCCGTTGTTGGAGCCACAGGCGCTGTGGGGGAGCAAATCCTTAAATTATTGGAAGCGCGTAACTTTCCGATTGCCACATTGAAACTATTATCTTCCGCAAGATCCGCAGGAACGAAGATCCTTTTCAAGGGTGAAGAATACACGGTTGAAGAGGCCGCACCGACGAGCTTTGAAGGGATAGATATCGCTTTGTTTAGCGCGGGCGGGGATGTAAGTAAAGCTTTGGCGCCACATGCCGTTGCAAGCGGAGCCGTATGTATTGATAACACGAATGCTTTTCGGATGGATCCGGAAACACCATTAGTTGTACCCGAAGTTAATATTGACAAAATTAGTGAACATAAAGGAATTATCGCCAACCCGAACTGCTCGACGATTCAGATGGTTGCCGCTTTGAAGCCTCTTTATGATCGCTTTGGCATTTCCCGCATTCTGGTGTCTACCTATCAGGCTGTATCAGGGGCAGGAGCGCGCGCGGTCGATGAACTCATGAGACAAACCAAGGAAATCGTGAACGGTAATGAAGTGAAACCTGACATTTTGCCCGTATCTTCCTTACCTGTTAAACATCAAATCGCCTTTAATGCCATCCCGCAAATCGATAAATTCCAGGATAACGGTTACACTTTGGAAGAGATGAAGATGATTCGGGAAACCAAGAAGATTATGGGGGACGAATCTCTGGAGATCAGCACAACCTGTGTAAGAATTCCCGTGCTTTACGGTCATTCCGAGTCCGTCTACGTGGAGTTTAAAGAGGATTATGATTTGCAGGAAGTAAAGGAATTGTTGGCTTCTGCTCCCGGTGTAGTGTTACAGGATGATCCAGCCGAGCAACTATACCCTCTTGCTTCCGATGCTGCAGGGCAGCTTGAAGTGTTTGTAGGCAGGGTTCGCCGGGATTTGACGCATCCTAGAGGACTCAACTTATGGATCGTTTCCGATAATTTGCTTAAAGGAGCAGCATGGAACGCGGTTCAGATCGCCGAATACATTGCTATTGAGAATAAATAATAAATCTCTCATTGAAAGATTCATTCTTCAGGCAGTCACCAAGGCAAAGGCACATCAGGTATGGAGGAAATGAAATGCGTGTGTTAGTACAGAAGTTCGGCGGGACGTCACTGTCCACACCTGAAGCCAGAGAGCATGCCATCGGTCACATCCGGGATGCGCTGGAACAAGGTTTTAAATTAGTTGTCGTAGTTTCCGCCATGGGACGTAAAGGGGAATCCTACGCGACGGATACACTCCTGGATTGGATTCGCGCCAACGGAAACCAGTTGCCGGTGCGCGAGAAGGATATGCTTCTTGCCTGCGGTGAAATTATATCGGCAACAACCGTATGCAGTTTGCTGAATGAACGCGGTATAGCTTCTATTGCTCTGACCGGAGCGCAAGCGGGAATTCTCACGAATGCGCAGTATGGCAACGCGCAAATTCTGTCCATAGATCCAGTGCGGATCACGGAACAGCTTGCTGAAGATAAAGTTGTCATCGTTGCAGGTTTTCAAGGGTCCACCGAAGACGGAGACTTTACAACCCTGGGACGGGGCGGCAGCGATACATCGGCCACAGCATTGGGTGCGGCGCTGAAAGCGGAAATGGTGGATATCTTTACGGATGTGAACGGAATACTGACAGCGGACCCGCGTGTAGTGGAAGATGCGAAACCGCTTGATGTCGTCAGCTATGCTGAGATTTGCAATATGGCTTACAACGGAGCTAAAGTAATCCATCCAAGGGCTGTAGAGATTGCCATGCAAGCTCAAGTACCGATTAGGGTTAGATCTACATTTTCTAAGGATGAAGGTACGTTGGTTACCTCCCAAGACATTCTTAAACACAGTGAGAAAATCCAAGATCGGTTTGTCACCGGTATCGCACACGTTTCGAACGTAACTCAAATCCAAGTGAAATCTCAAGGAAACCACCGAGATCTGCAACTGAATGTATTTAAAGCGATGGCTGAACATCAGATCAGTGTAGATTTCATTAACGTGAATCCGCTTGGTGTGGTTTATACTGTGTTTGATTACGATGCTGAGCAAGCAATACGAGTGTTAAGAGGGATGGACTATGAACCCGCTTACCTCGAGAATTGCGCGAAAGTATCGGTCATTGGCGGCGGCATGAACGGTGTTCCTGGAATTATGGCCCGCATTGTGGAGGCTCTTACCCACGAAGATATCCAAATCCTTCAGTCGGCCGATTCCAATACTACGATATGGGTGCTTGTGACGAATTCGGATATGGTCAAAGCGATACGCGCTTTGCATACGAAATTTAACTTGCATAAGTAAGGTTGAGCGATTTCAAATTTTCAAGGAGGTTATGTCCGTGGATTTCGGAAGATTAATTACCGCAATGGTTACGCCATTTGATACCGACCTGCAAATTCAATGGTCAGAAGTGGGCCGTTTAATAGACTATCTGATCGATGAACAGAAGAATGATTCCATTATCATAAGCGGGACAACAGGAGAATCCCCGACATTGTCGGAAGAGGAGAAGCTCCAGTTATTTGAATATGCAGTCAAGCATGCGAATGGTCGCGCCAAAATTATTGCAGGTACCGGCAGCAATGATACCGCTCACACGATTTCGTTAACGCAGAAAGCCGAGAAATCGGGCGTAGACGGGATTCTGTTGGTTATGCCTTATTATAACCGCCCTAGCCAAGAGGGATTGTATCAACACTGTAAAGCGGTCGCTGAATCAACGAAATTGCCTATTATGTTGTATAATGTTCCAACACGGGCTGGTGTTAACCTTCTTCCAGAAACTACGGCTAGACTGTCTTTATTGCCAAATGTGCACTCCACGAAAGAAGCCATCTCCGATATGGAGCAAATCACGAAGTTATTCACACTTGTTGATGATGATTTCATTGTATATTGCGGAGACGACAGTCAGACACTGCCTATGTTGGCTTTGGGGGCTTATGGAGTCGTCAGTGTTGCCAGTCATGTTGTTGGCAACTCTATTAAAGAGATGATTCATGAGCATCTACAGGGAAATCACGGTGAAGCCGCGAAGATTCATCGCAAGCTCTTTCCTGTGTTCAAAGGCATTTTTACGTTTCCAAGTCCGGCCCCGATCAAGGAGGCGCTTCGTCTGCACGGTATGGAAACAGGTGGAGTAAGGCTTCCTTTACTGAATGCTACGGAGGATGAAGCTAAATTTATTAAAAGTTTGTTTTAAAAGAGCCTGCCATGTTTTAACTATATAGGGATATCATCAGCCGATGTCCGCCGGGTCGAAAGACCCGGGCGGCATCGGTTTTATTTTTTTGGGAAACAATAGTGCTACTTTGACTGACTTGTGTTTTGGGTTTTCAATCATGTATAATGGGGTCAAGTGACTTGGGTACGGTACATTTTGGTATGAATATTTTTATAATTAGGACGTTTTGAATACGTTTAGGAGGTTAAGATTCACTTGTCAAAGAAGAACAACATTGATAAACTATCCATTTTCGCACTAGGCGGCGTAGGCGAAATTGGCAAGAACATGTATTGCATTCAATATGCAAACGATATCGTAGTCGTAGACGCTGGCTTGAAGTTCCCCGAGGAGGACATGCTGGGTGTCGACATTGTCATTCCCGATATTTCTTACTTAACAGAGAACAAGGATAAGGTAAGAGCCATTATCATTACCCACGGACATGAAGATCATATCGGCGGATTGCCATATGTTCTCAAGTTTTTGAACGTGCCGTTGTATGCTACAAAGCTGACACTTGGACTCATTGAAAGTAAGCTGAAGGAAGCTAACTTACTGGGTGAAACGAAGCGGATTCTGATTAATGCCGATTCCGAACTTCAACTGGGTGTCATTCGCGCCACATTCTTCAAGACGAACCACAGTATTCCGGATTCCGTCGGTGTTGCTCTGGATACGCCAGAGGGCGTAGTCGTGCACACGGGTGACTTTAAATTCGATCAAACGCCGGTTAATAATCAGTTCGCTGATATGCACCGTATGGCGGAAATCGGAAGTAAAGGAGTACTTGCACTTTTATCTGACAGTACCAATGCGGAACGTCCTGGTTTTACACCTTCCGAGCGAAGTGTCGGAGAAGAATTGGAAGAAATTTTCCGTAAGTCCAAGCAACGGGTTGTAGTAGCCACGTTCGCTTCCAACGTACATCGTGTACAGCAGGTTATTGACGCTGCGATCGCGACTAACCGTAAGATGACTGTTATCGGTCGCAGTATGGTAAACGTGGTCAACATTGCTAGCGAATTGGGTTATCTTAACATTCCGGACGGCATGTTAATCGAGCCTGAAGAAGTGAACAAGATGTCAGCCGATCGTGTGGTTATCCTTTCCACAGGCAGCCAAGGTGAGCCGATGTCCGCGCTTACACGTATGGCGCGTTCCACGCATCGTAAGATTGATATTTTGCCTGGCGACACCGTCATTATTGCAGCTACTCCGATTCCAGGTAACGAGAAGTATGTAGGTCGTACAGTGGACGAGCTGATGCGTCTGGGTGCCAACGTGATTTACGGACCAGGTTCCGTATCTGGCGTTCACGTATCCGGTCACGGCAGCCAGGAAGAGCTGAAGCTTATGCTTACCTTGATGCAGCCGAAGTACTTCATTCCGATTCACGGTGAGTACAGAATGCTTAGACATCATGGCATGCTTGCTGAATCGATCGGTGTTGAGAAGGAAAATATTTTCCTTGTTGATAATGGAGATATCGTTGAAATTCAGAACGGTTCCGCACGGAAGTCTGGCAAGGTTCAAGCTGGTAATGTGTTGATTGACGGTCTGGGTGTTGGCGATGTCGGTAATATTGTTTTGCGTGACCGGAAGCTGCTCTCCCAAGATGGAATCTTAGTAGTGGTAGTCACGCTTAGCAAGCAAGAAGGCAATATTTTGTCAGGTCCTGATATCATTTCTCGCGGGTTCGTATATGTTCGTGAATCCGAAGGATTGTTGGATGAGGCCAACAAGATTGTTACGAACACATTAAATCGCTTGATGAGCGACAATGTAAATGAGTGGGCTTCACTCAAGACACACGTTAAGGAAGCGCTTGGTCGATTCCTATATGAGCAAACTCGCAGAAGACCTATGATTTTGCCTATCATTATGGAAGTTTAAATATACCCTCTCCGTCACTTACGATAACCTTCCCGGCTTCGGCCGGGGAGGTTTTTTGGCTATTTTTTTGGCTAAATCGGAAGGATCAATGGGACAAGTCGCATATTTTTACAGAATTGTTCCATACTATGGGTCATTAGACACTAGGAGGAAATGAAGCCACTATGCCTCGTAATTATTATGATAACAACCGCCGAACGAATGCATTGCCTGGGGTGACTCCCAACACAAATCCGGGAAGTCCTAACCCCACGCCGGGTACGCCTCCGGGTATGCCTCCCATTCAACCGCCAATGCAGCCGACACCTGCTTACAGGACGGAGCAACAGCCGGCCGAAGAACGCAGAGGCAATCCAGTTCTGGAGACCATTCAACAACTAGGACAAACCACGACACCTTCAGGTGAATCCAATATTTTTTGCATGACCATTATCGGCCAAATTGAAGGGCATATTGTCCTTCCGCCGCAGAATAAAACAACAAAGTACGAGCATCTGATTCCCCAGCTTGTCGCTGCTGAACAAAGTTCGAAGGTGGAGGGCGTTTTGATTATCCTGAACACCGTAGGCGGCGATGTAGAGGCGGGTTTAGCCATCGCGGAAATGATTGCAACGCTATCCAAACCGAGTGTTACATTGGTACTTGGCGGCGGCCACAGCATCGGTGTGCCGATTGCGGTTTCTTCAAATCATTCGATCATTGCGGAAACGGCTACAATGACCATTCATCCAATTCGGATGAACGGACTGGTCATAGGCGTTCCGCAAACGTTTGAATATTTGGACAAAATGCAGGAACGTGTTGTGCGTTTCGTTACGGAACACTCTAAGGTAACCGAGGAGAAGTTTAAAGAGTTAATGTTCAAGACAGGGGAACTTACCCGTGACATCGGAACAACCGTAATTGGCAAGGATGCCGTAAAACACGGTTTAATTGATGCTGTGGGAGGCATCGGTGATGCTCTCAACAAATTAAACACTCTGATCGATGAGTACCGTCAAAGACGTTCGGAAGGAGGGGCTACGCATTGACCTATTACACGCCCATGCCTTTGGAGTTGGTTTTTGCGGGATTTCATGAGGAAATGTCGCATTATGAAGAAATTACATTTAGCGGCAGGCTGCTTCAAGTGGAGAGGCTTGACGCGATGCGCGTGCGTGTAGTTCGATTAGTCAATGCCTCGCAGCTGGATGACTATCTGAATCCCCGGTTTTCACCGGGGCAGGTCATACATTGTCTACCCTTAACACTGGAGTAATCTGAGTGGCCGTCTTCATCGAATCCCAAGGTAAACTATGGTATAATGGGGTCTCGGGGGTGTCATTTTCATTGGCTAAGAAGAAAAAGAAGAAATCGAATATAACCTCAACCTTGAAATTTGAAGTTTATGGAATTCTAATTATAACTTTATCCGTCATTTCTCTTTCAGGAGAAGCAACGGTTGGCAGAGCCTTAATGAAGTTGTTCCGGTTGGTGCTGGGCGGCTCTTATTTCGTCCTGCCCCTGATCTTTATCTACATCGGACTGTTTGTGATGTGGAACAGGTCATGGCCTAAAGGCTGGTCCCTTCGGAGGACCGGTCTGTTTGTTATTCTTTTGGCATTCACCATACATACTCACGTCGCCATGATTGATTTGAAGTTTAACCCGGCAGGGGTTTTAACAGCAGGCTCTATACTAGAGACTACACAGCGTGAATTATTCAACGGTTTAGTATCTGTACCAGCGGGGACAGGAGCGTCACCCGTCGGTAAAGATTATGGCGGAGGATATACCGGCGGTTTAGGGTATGCTTTATTGTTCTTTCTGTTCGGATACACAGGCACCAAGCTGATGATTTACACCATGTTCATCATCGGGTTTATGCTGATTACCGGCGTTTCCTATGTAGAGCTTGCGCAAGCGGCCCGCAATAAAGGCAAGAACGCAGTCGGCAGAATGGATAAGAAAATCATTCATGTGCTTAAACAATGGCAAGCTAACCGATCCTTGAATGTGGCATCCCGCAACACGGATCGTTCTGAGAACATGCCTTCCATTCACGAGGACGATGAATTCGATGAAGAGAATTACACACCGTTGAAACCCAAGAAAAGACCCTTGTTCTTTCAGCTTCTGCAGAAGGAGCCAAAGACGGGACAAGCTGACGATGCTGAAGATGATGATGACGGAGATGAATTGATCCGGCGTCCGCTTCCAGGCAATATTTCCGCTAAGTCCAAACGGGCGGTTAGTTCTCGGACTTTCGAAGATGATGATCTGGAAGAGGAATCGGAGACCCATATACCCGTTCCTGCAGTGACTTTACAAACAGCGGAAGCCCAGCCTTTTGTTCCAATTATCCGCAACTTTGAAGATCAGTTACCGATTGCTGAATTGGATGACGAAGAAACTGCATTTATCAGCAATGCATCTTCCGCGGTTACACTTCAAGCGCATGTCAACAGTTCCGATAATGGTCAGTCGGATGGGGACGAGATTAGTGATGAAATGAACGGAATGTTTGTCCCTGAACCACCGGTGAAGAAGCCATATAAATTACCTCCGTTTCATTTGTTGGCTAAGGGTTCAGCGTTCGGCAAAGGTACGGATCAGATGGATTATATGAGCACTGCAAGGAAGTTGGAAGCTACTCTTGAAAGCTTTGGCGTTCGAGCCAAAGTGCTTGAAGTGGTGAAAGGTCCTACAGTGACCCGCTATGAGATTCAGCCTGACACAGGCGTTAAGGTCAGCAGGATAGTCTCGCTTACAGATGATATCGCCTTGGCTCTGGCGGCTAAAGATATTCGAATGGAAGCGCCGATTCCGGGGAAGGCGGCCATCGGGATCGAGGTGCCGAATTCAGAGGTGTCCATTGTAACGATGCGCGAGGTGATGGAGAGCGCGGCCTTCCAAGACGCAAGCTCCAAGATGTCCATTACGCTAGGTCGGGACATTTCCGGACAACCCATTGTAGGTAACCTGGCACGCATGCCCCATCTGTTGGTGGCCGGCGCTACAGGATCAGGTAAATCGGTTTGTATCAACGGGATTATAACCAGCATTCTGTATAAGGCCAAACCAGATGAAGTGAAATTTCTTATGGTTGATCCGAAGATGGTTGAATTAAATGTATATAACGGTATTCCTCATTTGCTCGCACCAGTCGTAACCGATCCGCGCAGAGCTTCGCTGGCTTTGAAGAAAATTGTGTTGGAGATGGAGAAACGGTACGAATTGTTCTCAAAATCAGGTACCCGTAACATCGAAGGTTACAATACGATGTTAAGCAATAAAGGTAACATTGATTTATTGCCTTACATTGTCGTGATTGTGGATGAGCTAGCGGATTTGATGATGGTCGCCGCCAGCGATGTCGAGGACGCGATTTGCCGGTTGGCCCAAATGGCCCGCGCAGCCGGGATCCATCTCATCATCGCCACACAGAGACCATCCGTAGATGTAATCACAGGTGTAATCAAAGCCAATATTCCTTCCAGAATCGCTTTTGGCGTCTCGTCCAATGTGGATTCGAGGACGATACTGGATATGGCGGGAGCTGAGAAACTGCTTGGACGAGGGGATATGTTGTATTTACCTATGGGAGCCTCCAAGCCGATACGAGTTCAAGGCGCATTCTTATCCGATCCTGAAGTAGAAGCTGTTGTAAACTTTTGCCGGGATCAAGAACAAGCCGAATACAAGGAAGATTTGGTGCCGGAGGTGGAGGATGTTCCTGAGAATGGGGATCAACCGCTGGATGAGTTGTTTGATCAGGCCGTCCAAATTATACTTGAAGCGAAGCAGGCATCCGTATCTTTATTGCAACGTCGCATGAGAATCGGATATACCCGCGCCGCGCGCCTGATTGACTCCATGGAAGCCAAAGGGGTTGTCGGTCCCTATGAAGGAAGTAAACCAAGAGAAGTGCTGATTTCTCTGGAACAATATCAACATAATCGAATTAGTTAATCAAGTGAACACAGCGACTTCCCGCAAATGCGGGAGGGCGTTTTTTTTATGTCTTATTATGACAACCGCTCACCATGGTGTGAATAATCCCTTACATCCCATCTCATACTAAACCTAATCCACAAGGAGTTCCCAGAAAAGGAAGGTTGAAGCATGATGCAAAGGAAACGAATCATTTGGATTGCTGTTGCCGCCTTGATTCTTTGGTTTGGTGTACAGCAGATGAATTCCAATCAGAAGGTTCAACAAACGTTCAGTAAAGCTGAAATCCGTTACGGGGGTGCGGGTAAGGATGTCAGGGAGTTGCAGTACCGATTGAAGTACTTAGGATATTTCAAAGGAACGGTAGACGGCGATTTCGGATTCTCGACACTGCAGGCCCTGAAGAGATTTCAAAGCGCATTCGGGATGAAAGCGGACGGGGTCGCGGGCTCCAAGACAAAGCTGAAGTTATATAACGCAACGAAGAATTATAAACCTACGGGTGCAGATCTGGGCGCGGCACCTGAGAAACAACCCGCAAGCCCCGAAAATAAATCCAATGGCAAAATGACCGCTTCAAACCATCTGGGGTTATCGAGCAATGACATCCGAATTATGGCGAACGCGGTTTACGGCGAGGCGCGGGGTGAACCCTACGAGGGGCAAGTAGCGGTTGCGGCGGTCATTCTGAATCGAGTGAAGTCCCCCGCATTCCCCAATACCGCGGCGGCGGTTATCTATCAACCGGGAGCGTTCACCGCTGTAGCGGACGGGCAGATCAATCTGGAGCCAAACAAACGCGCGAAACAAGCCGTGCAGGACGCCATGAACGGTTGGGATCCTACCGGAGGCTGCCTTTACTACTTTAATCCGGTAACAGCCACATCCAAGTGGATCTGGACGCGTCCCCAAGTGAAGACGATCGGCAAACATATATTTTGCATGTAACCTGCTAAATCTCATAGGAGCAACGAAAAGGATAAAAGACGCTAGAGACCTTCGCCTTTTATCCTTTTCTGGCGTAATCAGCCTTGCTCATGTTCATTTGGTTGAACCCCGAATCGGAATGGTATAGAATATTTGCAAATGGAATAAAGTGACTTAAATAACGCGAAGGATGCGAAGAAAAGGAGTCGGACCAATTTGACGAAGCCTGTGTTTGAAAGAACCACCGTAAATCAGATGAGATTACATGTACTGCCGACCAAACAATTTAAAACCTTTGCCGTTTCCGTATACATAGGGCATCCGTTATCCGAAGAGAAGGTGACCGCAACGGCTTTGGCGCCGTTCGTACTGAGAAGGGGAACACAAACGTACCCTGAAACCATTCAGTTCAGAGAGAGACTCGATGATCTGTACGGGGCCGGATTCGGATTCGATATTTACAAACGCGGGGACAATCAAATTGTGCAGTTCAGGATGGATACGATTCACGATGGTTTTATCAAAAATGAATCCGGTTCCCTGCTGGAGCAATCTCTGCAGTTTCTGGGAGAAGCGATTACAAACCCTCTGGTCGAGAACGGGGCTTTCCGGGCGAAGTATGTGGAAGCGGAAAAGAATACGTTAAAGAAACGACTAGAATCTATCGTAAACGACAAAATACGTTACGCCGCCGAACGCTGTATCGAGGAGATGTGCAAGGATGAACCTTACAGGTTACATCCCTTAGGCAGGATCGAGGATTTGGACGTCATCACACCGCAATCCTTGTACGAAGGATATCAAGCGTGGTTGAGAACGGCTCCGATTGATATTTATGTGGCTGGCGACACCACGATGGAAGAAGTGAAATCGCTGGTTCAGGCCCATTTTGCCATTGAGAGAGGAGCAGTAGGGGCTTATGATATGAAACCGTCCACACAAGAAGCGGGTGAAGTAAACACCGTTGTCGAAGAAATGGACGTCAGTCAAGGAAAGTTAAACATGGGTCTTCGGGCGCGTACAAGTTATGCCAATGAAAACTATCCTGCCGCCCTGATGTATAACGGAATCCTCGGCGGTTACCCGCATTCCAAGTTGTTTATTAATGTTCGCGAGAAAGAAAGTTTGGCCTACTATGCCGCCTCCAGACTGGATGGGCATAAAGGAATTCTTACGATTCAGTCAGGGATTGAAATCGCGAATTTCGAGAAAGCGACGGAAATTATCAAGAAGCAGCTGGATTCCATGGCGGAAGGTGAAATCACAGAGCTGGAATTGTCCCAAACCAAGGCGATGATCTCCAACTCCTTGCGTGAAATATCGGATTCCGCCTTCGAGATGATTGCATTCGATTACAACAGTGTACTTACCGGTAAAGAACGCACGACAACCGAATTAATTGAAGCTGTAGCTAAAGTGGACGTGGAAGCGATCCAATCGTTCGCCAAAGATATTCAGCTGGATACCATCTATTTCCTGCGGGACCAGAAGGGAGACTAACGGATGGAAGCGATCACGCACGACCAACTGAAAGAGACCATATATTTTGAAAAGCTGCCTAACGGATTGCAAGTGTTTGTTTTACCTAAAGAAGGTTTCCAAAAAACGTACGCGGCCTTTTCTACACGTTTCGGTTCCATTGATAATCATTTCAAAGTGCAAGGGCAGGAGGAACAGCAAGTACCTGACGGGATTGCTCACTTTCTCGAGCACAAGATGTTCGAAGAACCGGACGGCGATGTATTCGCCAAATTCGCATCCAATGGGGCTTCGGCTAATGCGTTTACAAGCTTTGACCGCACAGTTTATCTGTTCTCCGCTACCGAAAGCATTTCGGAAAATCTTGAAACGTTAATCAACTTTGTGCAAAATCCTTACTTTACCGACGACAATGTGGAAAAAGAAAAAGGCATCATCGGTCAAGAAATTAACATGTACAAAGACAATCCGGATTGGAGAGTATACTTCGGGTTGATTGAAACGATGTATCGCACACATCCTGTGCATATTGATATTGCGGGAACAGTGGAGTCCATTGCCCAAATTACCAAAGAAACGCTTTATGACTGCTACCACACGTTCTACCATCCTAGCAACATGAGTCTGTTCGTAGTCGGAGGAATCAATGCGGAAGAGATGATGACTTTAATCCGGGATAATCAGGCATCGAAGTCGTTCGAACCTCAGGGGCCGATTGACCGGATTTTCGCGGAGGAACCGAACGAAGTAGCTCAAGCCCGGAAGGAAACGATCTTGCCTGTCTCCTTGCCTAAATGCCTATTCGGTTTTAAGGAAGCAGCGCCTGCTGTGGATGGAGATGAATTGTTGCGCAAAGAGTTGACGATGCGTCTGGCGTTGGATATTTTGTTTAGTCCCAGCGCGCCTCTATACCAACAGTTGTACGATGATAATCTCATTTCCGACGGATTCGGCAGTGAATATAATTGCAGCAAGGATTATGCGTTCTCGGTCATCGGCGGAGATACTCGCTCTCCGGAGGAATTGATGGACAGGATTCGAACAGAATTGGAACCGATCGTTCGGAACGGCGTCGATGAAGCATCATTCGAACGCAGCCGGCGCAAGAAAATTGGCGCATTCCTGCGTATGATGAATTCCCCCGAAGCGATTGCCAATGAGTTTACCAAGTTCCGGTTTCGTAATACAGATCTGTTCAAGGTGCTGCCGATGTACGAAGCGATTACGCTGCAAGAAGTAAACGACTCGATCAAGAAGCATTTTGACTGGAATCAGTTTGCGGCATCTCTTGTAACAAGCAAAGTTAAGTGAAACCTTTACACGAAATGACCGTGCTCATTACCGGGGGAAGCAGAGGGATCGGCGCGGCGGTGGCCAAGCGGTTTGCCTCTGTGGGAATGAATGTGGTCATCCATTATCTGCAATCTCATGAAGGCGCCAATGAAGTGGCTCGCAGCTGTCTGGATTACGGCGTGAAGGTATTGACGGTTACCGCTGATGTGCGTTCTAAGGAGCAGCTGTTGCGTATGAAGGAGAAACTTGCGGCTCACGGTATGCAACCCGACATTCTGGTTAACAACGCGGGAACGGCGCATTACGGGATGCTCGCGGATGTTTCCGAGGAAGAGTGGGATCAGGTCATGGCTGTGAATCTTAAAGGTATGTTCCTGACGACCCAAATGTTCATGCCATATATGATTTCACAGCGATATGGTCGGATAATTAACGTCTCTTCGGTTTGGGGACTAACCGGAGCTTCCTGTGAAGTGATTTACTCCACCGCTAAAGGGGGAGTTATCGCTTTTTCAAAGGCGCTTGCCAAAGAGTTGGCCATGTCTAACGTCACAGTTAACGCTGTGGCCCCGGGTGCTGTGGACACAGAGATGATGGGACACCTGGATCAGGATGAAAAATCGGCATTGCAGAGCGAGATCCCTGCTGGCCGGTTTGCAATGCCGGATGAAATTGCCGCGCTGGTTTATTTTCTCGCGCTGCCAGAAGCCGGTTACATCACAGGTCAGGTCATTTCACCAAACGGCGGATGGTTTACTTAAGATTGCAACCTTTAGATGGCAGAATACGTTGTATAATTATCCCTCAATCAGAGAATATTACGATTGTTGAATATTACATGTTTAGAGGGAGGATTTACAATGTCTGTTTTGTCTAACTTTGATAACTGGAAACAATTTCTCGGCAACCGGGTGGAAGCAGCTCACAAAGCGGGGATGAATGATGATACAATCGCTAATCTTGCTTACGAAATCGGTGAGTTCCTGGATGAGAAAATTAATCCCAAGAATGACGAAGAACGCGTCTTGAAAGAGCTGTGGGACGTAGGAGATCAACAAGATCGCCACACGAT
The DNA here is from genome assembly GCF_001644605.1 of Paenibacillus swuensis. Taxonomy (NCBI): domain Bacteria; kingdom Bacillati; phylum Bacillota; class Bacilli; order Caryophanales; family Paenibacillaceae; genus Paenibacillus; species Paenibacillus swuensis. The sequence continues at coordinate 3,682,360 of NZ_CP011388.1, forward strand.
GGCCAAATTAATGGTTAAGCTTGCTGAGAATAACCAATAACGTCAAGCATTCGTTCATATGGAAGCCTCCTGCTGAAGGGGGCTTTTGTGCTGAACGAAAATACGAGTCCAATATTATCCAACCCCAAAAGGGTAATGCACATTTGCTCAGAATATGATACTTTTAGTACATACATACTTATGATTAACTTATGGGGACAGAGGGAGCACTTATCGTATGGAAGTAAAACAATGGTATATGGAATACAAGATTCATAAGAACCGTCCCGGCTTATTGGGCGACATCGCGTCTCTGATGGGAATGTTGGAAATTAACATTATTTCCATTAATGGTGTCGATGACCGTAAACGGGGTATGCTGCTTCAATCCACGGACGACGAGAAGATCGAGCTAATGGGCAAGATGCTTAAGAAGGTGGACAATATTACAATCACCGCGTTGCGAGCCCCTAAATTGGTCGATGTTCTGGCCGTTCGTCACGGTCGATATATTGACAGAGACGTGGATGATTTGAAAACTTTTCGTTTCACTCGTGAAGAATTGGGATTACTTGTCGACTTTTTGGGTGAAGTATTTAAGAGGGAAGGCAACCAGGTCGTCGGATTAAGAGGAATGCCGCGGGTTGGCAAGACCGAATCCATTATTGCGGGGAGCGTCTGTTCCAACAAACGCTGGACTTTTGTTTCCTCTACCTTGCTTCGCCAGACGGTTAGAAGCCAACTCTCGGAAGATGAGATTAATCCGAACAATATATATATTATTGATGGCATTGTCAGTACAATCCGTTCCAATGAAAAGCATCATCAACTATTGCAAGATATTATGAGCATGCCGTCAACCAAAGTCATTGAACACCCGGATATTTTCATCCGTGAGTCCGAGTATGACTACAGCCACTTTGATTATATCATTGAGTTGCGTAACCACCCTGACGAAGAAATCACATACGATACGTTTACCGCTAATTATGACGGCTTCTAAATTTGCGGATAAACATTATTAGAGTAGGAGGAACTATCTGTGTCTGAGCTCGGTCAATTACTGAAGAACGCTCGTCTTGAGAAAGGATACACTCTCGAAGATGTGCAAGACATTACGAAGATTCGCAAACATTACCTGGAAGCGATCGAGGAAGGCAATTTTAAAGCGTTACCGGGTAATTTCTATGTTAGAGCTTTCATTAAAACTTATGCCGAAACCGTAGGTTTGGACCCCGAGGAAACTTTAGGTTTGCATAAGAACGTTATTCCGTCATCGGTTCAGGAGCCTCAACATGATACGGTTATTCGTAAGCGCAAGCGTTCCGATTCCGACACGGAGAAGGTGGGTAAACTCGCTTCATCGGCCTTGATGTGGTTATTTCCAATACTGATTATCGGCATTATTTATTATTTCTTTGTTGTCAATTATGACGGCAATAAGCAGGTTAAACAACCTGAAGGCGAGAATATAACGAACTCCAAGCAGGAGCCGGTTGTAGAAGATACGCCGAATGCGGGCAACGGAACAGCACAAGGCAGTAACAATGCGAATAAAGGGACATCAACAGATGGTACGACAGGGAATGCCAATGCCGTTGAACCGGGAACGGAAGAAGGCATAGCCGGCGAGGTACCGCCTGAGGGAGCGGTGACGGATCCCAATACGTTGCCTGCCCAAGAAGCGGGTGTCGTGTTCGATGCGAAGAAGGGCAAGACGGATAATTATAATATAGCCGGTGCAACTGCCATAACCGTTGAACTGACCGTTGCGGAAGGAAAAGAATGCTGGTATGAGGTTCGTGAAGGCAATTCGGACGGAAAACAGCTTGATACGGGTACCTTGAGAAACGCAAGTACGGTTACTGTTGCCTCGGACAAGGATACATTTATTAAGGTCGGTAATGCGGGTAACGTACAGATCAAGGTGAACGGCGTGCTTGTCGATGACGGCGATAAGCCGAACTCGAAGAGGCTTCAGATGAATTTCGCGACGGCTGCTTCCGCCCCGACTCCATAGTTTGAAATGACATGAGACGTTCCTTCCGCTTGGGGGAGCGTCTTTCTGTGTTTTTTTGCGTATGGTCAGGGAGTTTGCTATAATGCAACTTGAAATCGTTGGAAAGGTCGTGGAGTTTGATGAGTTCTGAAAGTTCATTTGATATTGTCTCCAAAGTAGATTTACAGGAGATGGATAACGCCATTACGCAAGCTGAGAAAGAAATCGCCAACCGCTTCGACTTTAAGGGCAGCAAGAGCTCCATCAAGCTCGAGAAGGAAGAACTGGTTGTAGCCTCGGATGACGAGTTTAAATTAACGAACGTTCTGGATATACTTCAGTCCAAAATGACAAAGCGCGGCATCTCCATCAAAAACCTGGATTACGGCAAAGTAGAGCCGGCTTCAAGACAAACCGTGCGTCAACGCATTAAATTGAAGGTAGGAATTGATCAGGAGAACGCGAAGAAGATCAACATCCTCATCCGTGACTCCAAATTAAAAGTGAAAAGCCAAATCCAGGGAGACTCTATTCGGGTTACCGCCAAAAGCAAGGACGATCTGCAAAACGTGATCCAATTGCTTCGCAAAGCGGATCTGCCTTTAGATTTACAATTCACCAACCTCAAATAATAATGTTTGCTGGGGGGCGGGAGGACTTCGGACCCTTTTTGACACCCCGCTTTCAGGTGTATTATACTTGTTAGGATAGGTACGTAATATTGGGGGACACAAGCATGACAGAAAAGGTGAAGGTTGTAACGCTGGGTTGTGAGAAGAACCTCGTTGATTCCGAAATCATGTCGGGGCTGATCCACGAACGCGGGTACATACTTGTTGACGATAAAGAAGAAGCAACGGTTATAATCGTAAACACCTGCGGATTTATAGACGCGGCTAAGGAGGAATCCGTTAACACGATTCTGGACATGGCCGAGTTGAAGGAGACCGCTAACTTAAAGGCGCTCATTGTTTCCGGCTGTCTGACTCAGCGATATAAGAAGGAGCTTATGTACGAGATGCCTGAAATTGACGGAATCGTCGGCACAGGCGACTTTGATAAGATCGGTCAGATTGTGGATGAAGCTTTGAGAGGCCGTAAACCTATTTATGTCGGCAACCCTGCATTTAACTATGACCAGGTATTGCCACGCCGCGTATCCACCCCAAGATATACAGCCTATGTGAAAATCGCGGAAGGTTGCGACAATGCATGCACATTCTGCAGCATTCCGATCATGCGCGGCAAGTTTAAGAGTCGCTCCATGGAATCTATCCTTGCAGAGGTAGAGAATCTGGCCTCGCAAGGAGTTAAAGAAATCAGCTTAATCGCTCAGGATTCAACGAATTACGGTACCGATCTGTATGATGGATTTATGTTGCCGGTATTAATGAATAAAGTAAGCGAAGTTCCGGGTGTGGAGTGGGTCCGGCTTCATTATGCTTATCCCGGATTTTTCTCGGAAGAGCTTATGGAGACCATCGCTTCGAATCCTAAAATTTGCAAATACATTGATATGCCCCTGCAACATAGCGAGGATGCTATTCTTAAGCGGATGCGCAGACCGGGCAGACAACGTGATTCCCGTGAGCTTATTCACAACATTCGGAAGAGCATTCCGGAAGTTTCCTTACGTACATCGCTGATTGTCGGATTTCCCGGTGAAACAGATGAGGAATTCAATCGGTTGGCGGATTTTGTGAAAGAGATGAAGTTTGATCGATTGGGTGTATTTACATACTCTCAAGAAGAGGATACGCCTGCTTCACGTCTCCCCAATCAGGTACCGGATGATGTGAAGGAATGGAGAGCCAATACATTAATGGAGCTTCAACGCCAGATATCCAAGGATAACAGCGGCCGGTTTATCGGCAAAGAGTTGGATGTTCTTGTGGAACGGTATGACGGACGCAATGATATCTATATCGGGCGTTCGCAATATGATGCTCCGGAGATTGACGGAGAAGTGTTTATAACCCGGTGCACTAAAGGTATAGGTGAAATTGCGCGGGTCCGCATTACGCATTCTTATGAATTTGATTTATCCGGGGAGGGAATGGCATGAACTTAGCTAACCGCATCACCCTCGTGAGAATATTCCTGGTCCCGGTCATGATGTTTTTCTTGTTGGTGAGAATTGATGTTCAGCCGCTGACGTTTCAAGACTTCAGCATTACTTATAATCAAATCATTGCGACTTTAATCTTTATTATCGCGGCCAGCACAGATGGTTTAGACGGTTACATTGCCCGTAAACGCAAGATTGTAACGAATCTGGGCAAGCTGTTAGATCCGCTTGCGGACAAGCTGCTGGTGGCTGCAGTTCTGATTTCTCTAGTGGAAATGGATAAGTTGGACGCTTGGATTGCCATCGTCATCATATCCCGCGAATTTGCTGTGACCGGTTTGCGGCAAGTGGCATTATTGGAAGGGTCGGTTGTGGCGGCCAGCGCCTGGGGGAAATGGAAGACCGCGATCCAGATTACAGCGATTATCGTTATTCTGCTGAATAATTTCCCATTCTTCTTCCTTCATTTCCGATTTGATCTGGTGGCTGCTTGGGCGGCGGCAATTATTACGGTGTATTCGGGGATTGATTATTTTATTAAGAATAAAGAAGTATTGAATTTTTCCAAATCATAATCGGTTGGCTGAAGAGCAATAGGGGATCCTATTGCTTTTTTGTCGACATGGGAGAGGTGCGCAGGGATATGAAAGCGGAAATTATCGCAGTAGGCACGGAGTTGCTCTTAGGACAGATTGTAAACACCAATGCGCAATACATCGCTCAAGAATGTGCTCATATGGGGTTAAGCGTACATTTTCAAACAGTCGTCGGCGACAATCCCGAGCGCATCCGTTCAGCGGTAGAGATCGCGCGCGGCAGGGCAGATGTTGTTATCTTTACAGGCGGACTCGGACCAACACAAGATGACCTCACCAAGGATGTCTTAGCACAGATGTACGGCAGGAAAATGTTGATTCACGAGCCTTCCATGGACGCGATCAGATCCTTGTTTTCAAATCGGGGCGCCCATATGGTTGAAAGTAATATTCGCCAAGCGAACTGGATTGAAGGCAGCGACCCTCTGAAGAATGAGACAGGATTAGCAGTAGGGAATGCGCTTACCATTGAGGGAATTCATTATATTTTGCTCCCAGGTCCTCCAAAGGAAATGAAACCTATGTTCAAGAATGAAGTGTTGCCTTGGTTGCATGGCGTGATGAAGGTACCGGTACCCCTACATTCCAAAATGTTGAAATTCGCGGGCATCGGCGAGTCTAATCTGGAGCACGCGATTCTTGATCTGATTGACGGACAGACCGATCCGACACTTGCGCCATACGCCAAGGAGGGAGAAGTAACGGTTCGGGTAACGACAAGGGCTTTATCCATACAGGAAGCGGAATTAAAAATGATGCCAGTGACGGAAGAAATATACCGTCGGTTGGGCGCCCATCTTTATGCTGAGCGGGATATCCCCATTGAAGCTGTTATCATCGAAGACTTGGCGAAATCGAAACGGACGCTGGCTGTGGCCGAAAGCTGCACGGGCGGAGGCATCGGAGATAAGCTTACTATGGTGCCGGGCAGCGGAGACGCCTATCTGGGCGGAATCGTATGCTACTCGAATGACTTAAAGCACAAGTTGTTAGGCGTCCCTATGGACATTCTCGAGGGCGAGAACGCTCCGGGAGCCGTTAGCAGCGAAGCCGCGATCTCGATGGCTGAAGGCATGTTGTCCACGGCTGAGTCCGATTACGCTCTATCTGTGACGGGGGTAGCAGGACCTGGTTCTTCGGAAGGTAAACCTGCGGGCTTAGTTTATATTGGCCTTGCCGTCCGCGGCCGTGAGACCGTCGTGAGGGAGCTGCAACTGTCGGGCAACCGGGAATCCGTCAAGCTCAGAGCGGCGAAAAGCGCGTTTTACATGTTGTGGAGATCTCTGCAAGAGGAGTCAATGAAATAGGATAACCAGAAGGGTAATAAAATGACCTTCGGCAGCCGCTTGCGGGTATAGACAAATTATGCTAATATGAAGGAAGTTAACGGAAGAACCGTAACAGAGGATAACTTTGTTACGGTTTTTTGCTGTTCTGGCGACCCTAAGAAAAAAAGCGAATGTATGTTCGAAAAAACGCTTGGCAAAGGACCTGAAATAAGTTATCATATAACTATAATAAAGATAAGGGAAGTGAGTTTGTTGGCAGATCGTCGCGCCGCTTTAGAAGTAGCTTTACGGCAAATTGAGAAGCAATTCGGCAAAGGCTCCATCATGAAACTCGGAGAATCCACCCACATGCAAGTGGAAACCGTACCTAGCGGTTCCCTCGCTTTAGATATCGCTTTAGGAACCGGCGGTTTTCCGCGGGGAAGAATTATTGAAGTATACGGACCGGAATCCTCCGGTAAGACAACGGTTGCCCTGCACGCGATCGCGGAGGTCCAGAAGCTTGGCGGACAAGCTGCATTTATCGATGCGGAACACGCATTGGATCCGTTGTACGCAAGCAAGCTTGGCGTCAACATTGACGAGTTGCTGCTATCCCAGCCGGATACAGGGGAGCAGGCGTTGGAAATCGCAGAAGCGCTTGTACGCAGCGGAGCGGTTGAGATCATCGTCATTGACTCTGTTGCGGCGCTCGTTCCGAAAGCAGAGATTGAAGGCGAGATGGGAGACTCCCATGTGGGTCTGCAAGCACGTTTGATGTCCCAAGCGTTGCGTAAACTTTCAGGAGCCATCAGCAAGTCGAAGACCATTGCCATCTTTATCAACCAGCTGCGTGAGAAAGTCGGTGTAATGTTCGGTAATCCGGAGACAACTCCGGGCGGACGCGCATTGAAATTCTATTCTACCGTACGTTTGGATGTACGTCGCGTAGAGACGATTAAGCAAGGTAATGATATGGTCGGTAACCGTACCAAAATCAAGGTTGTGAAGAACAAGATTGCTCCGCCGTTTAAGCAGGCTGAGGTTGATATTATGTATGGCGAAGGTATTTCAAGAGAAGGCAGCATCGTCGATATCGGAACAGAATTGGATATCGTAAACAAGAGCGGTGCGTGGTACTCCTATGAAGGTGAGCGTCTCGGTCAAGGCCGCGAGAATGCGAAGCAATACCTCAAGGACAACAAACACATCGCTGACATTATCGAGAATAAGATTCGCGATGCAAGCAATCTAATCGCTCCAGTTATTGATACTGCCGCGATTGATCAGGACGAGCAGGATGAAGAAGAACTGTTACTATCTATGGAATAATTGACACTATAGTGGCCGCACCCGCGAGGGGGCGGCTTTTCTCATATGATATACAATGGAGGGTCCAAGTTGAAGAAAGAATCATCATTCGGATTTCGTCGTAAGCAAGGGGATCCGGGTGGAAGTCCTTCCGGTAACCGTTATTCGCGTAAACCAAGGAAGTCTAACGAAGTTGAAGCCATGACAGCAGAAGAGGAAAGCTTGCTCGATGCAATTGACCTGGAGGCCGATGACTTTACCATCACCACCGTGGAACGTCAGAAGCGAAGCAAGCATCGATACAATATCCATGTGGGCGGCACGTATGCATTTTCAGTCCATGAGGATATCATGATTAAACACCGACTCATTAAAGGGGAGAAGATCGACAAGGAGCAACTGGAAGTTATTCTGCAAGATGAAGAAAGAGAATCCGCCTATATTCAAGCGGTGAGATTCTTAAGCTTCAGTCCCAGAACGGTTAAGGAATTAAGGATGAAGCTTAAGGAGAAAGGATATGAACAGGATCCAACCGACTTTGCCATCGATAAATTAAAAGCACAGAAGTATGTGGACGATAAAACACTGGCTAAACAATTAACAGAGCAACGTATCTATTCACAGAAGAAAGGACGAAAACTGGTTAGCCAGGAATTAGCCTTTAAAGGTGTGCCCAAAGAAGATATACAGAGCGCTCTTGATCAGGTGGATACAGACAGGGAGCTTGCGAGCGCAATGGAACTGGGGTTGAAACGGTGGAGGGGAATGTCGGGAGAGACCATGGATAAGAAAAGAAAGCTTTCCGGCTTTCTGTTGCGCAGGGGATATGCGTATGATCAAGTACATGCCGTGCTTAAAGCATGCGTGGCTGGAGAGAATGAGGAACTGGAAGACGACTTTTTCATCGATTAAGTCATTCTGATCCTTTATGTCATTAATTTCTTTGTTCTTTTCCAAAGGTTGGTCTTTAGATCGCTTGACAACTTTCTCCGCCATTAGATAAAATAATATTGTGCATTCATCCTAATGTGAATCAATTATTTTATGAAACGGATTCCATTTATTAATTAGGTCACACATTTCAATTCTTTTTAACCCTTGAGAATGTACAAGCACGGTACATCGCTCCCTTGGCCGAATCTTCTGCCGAAAGTCGGTCTTGCAGCCTATTACATGATTGAATGTGAATCGGATTTAAAAAAACCAAACAAAGATCCCCAAGCGTAATGCTGATGGAGAAACCAACGAGGAGGTGAGCAAGATGGAATGGATCATCACGATCCTAGTCGCTCTCGTTGTTGGCGTTCTAGGCTTTGGGATCGGTTATTTTATCCGCAAATCTATTGCAGAGGCTAAAATTTCTAGTGCTGAGCAAGCTGCCACACAAATCGTAGAGAGTGCGAAGAAAGAGGCAGAAGCATTAAAGAAAGAAACGGTGCTGGAAGCTAAGGACGAGGTCCACAAGCTGAGAACCGAAGCTGAAAAAGACATTCGTGAACGTCGCAATGAAACACAACGACTGGAAAGACGATTGTTGCAAAAAGAGGAAACGCTGGATAAAAAATTGGATTCCTTAGAGCGCAAAGAAGAGCAAGTAGCCAACAAAGAGAAGCGCATTGAAGAAACACAGGCGCAGATTGACACGCTGTATAAGAGTCAAGTAGCGGAGTTAGAGCGTATTTCCGGCCTTACAACTGAGGAAGCGAAGAACATCATTATTTCCAACGTGGAGCAGGAAGTTCGCCATGAAACCGCTCAGATGATTAAGGAAATTGAACAACAAGCTAAAGAAGAAGCGGATAAGAAAGCCCGTGAAGTCATCACTTTAGCGATTCAACGTTGTGCGGCTGACCATGTTGCTGAAACTACGGTATCCGTTGTAACGTTGCCTAACGAAGAGATGAAAGGCCGTATAATTGGTCGCGAAGGCCGAAATATCCGTGCCTTGGAAACTTTAACCGGAATTGATTTGATTATTGATGATACTCCGGAAGCAGTAATCTTGTCCGGCTTCGATCCGATTCGCCGAGAAATTGCCAGAACGTCACTTGAGAAGCTTGTGGCTGATGGTCGAATTCATCCGGCGCGAATTGAAGAGATGGTTGAAAAGTCCCGTAAAGAGGTGGATGAGAGAATCCGCGAGTACGGCGAACAAGCAACCTTCGAGGTTGGCGTTCACGGCTTACATCCGGATCTGATCAAGATTCTAGGCCGACTGAAGTTCCGTACAAGTTACGGACAGAACGTGCTGAAGCACTCCATGGAAGTTGCTTATTTAACCGGATTAATGGCAGCGGAGCTCGGCGAGGACGTCACATTGGCGAAACGCGCGGGTTTACTGCATGACATCGGTAAAGCATTGGATCATGAAGTCGAAGGTTCACATGTTGAAATTGGCGTAGAGCTGGGCAAGAAGTACAAAGAACATCCAGTCGTAATCAATAGTATCGCTTCTCACCATGGGGATTGCGAAGCGACATCTGTTATCGCCATGCTCGTTGGCGCGGCAGACGCTTTGTCCGCGGCCCGTCCGGGAGCCAGAAGAGAAACACTGGAAACGTACATTAAACGTCTGGAGAAGCTTGAGGAAATCTCTGAATCCTTCGAAGGAGTCGAGAAGTCCTACGCAATCCAAGCGGGTCGAGAAGTGCGCGTCATGGTACAACCGGAGAAAATCGATGATACCGAAGCTTTCCGCTTGGCTCGTGACATCACGAAGATGATCGAGAGTGAACTGGATTATCCGGGTCATATCAAAGTTACTGTCATTCGGGAAACACGTGCTGTCGAGTACGCTAAATAAGAATCTATACGGAAAGTGGCTGACACAACGTGCAGCCACTTTTCCATTTTTTTGACCGGAATAGGGCAAACTGGGTATAAAAGCGAGTTTAGTTAGGAGGAAACATCATTAAGGTTTTGTTTATCGGGGATATTGTAGGTAATGCGGGACGTAAAGCGCTCAGAGAAACCCTCCCACATCTGAAGCAGAAGTATAATCCCTCCATCATCATTGCGAACGGTGAGAATGCCGCCGCCGGTCGAGGTATTACGAAAGCCATTGCATGGGATTTCTTTAACTGGGGTGTCCATGGCTTGACGATGGGGAATCACACATGGGACAACAAAGATATATTTGAATTTATAGATGATGAACCGCGGATCGTCAGACCTGCCAATTTTCCGGAAGGTGCGCCGGGCAGAGGTCATACTTTAATTAAAGCAAACGGTAAAGAGCTCTTTATTATCAACCTCCAAGGAAGAACCTTTTTGCCGCCCATTGACTGTCCATTCACGAAAGTAGATTGGATTCTTGAAGATCATGCCGAGCACAAATGCGTGCTAGTGGATTTACATGCCGAGACGACTTCTGAGAAGATTGCAATGGGTTGGTATCTGGACGGCAGAGTATCTGCCGTTGTAGGGACGCACACGCACGTTCAGACGAACGATAACCTGATCTTGCCGCAAGGCACCGCTTATGTAACTGACGTCGGCATGACCGGACCTAGAGACGGTGTGCTTGGCATGGAACGAAATGCCGTTCTTCAGAAGTTTATTACCCAGATGCCTGTACGTTTTACGGTTTCAGAAGGCTCATGGCATTTCCATGCCGTTCTGATTGAAATGGATGAAAGCACGGGTGCATCAAAGTCCATCCAATTGATTCGAATGAACGAAGAAGATTTATTGCTAATCTAGTTCAGTGGGCTTGTTTGCAGTAAGAATCTGTAAAGATTTCTCGTGGGTGCAGGAATTATTGGATGAAACTAGAATATGTATAACTACCGGAATCAATCATCAATCCCGAGGAGGTACTGTACATGGAAGTATTAAAAGTTTCAGCAAAGTCCAATCCTAACTCCGTAGCGGGTGCATTAGCCGGCGTATTGCGGGAACGCGGCGCGGCCGAATTGCAAGCCATCGGCGCCGGTGCACTGAACCAAGCTATCAAAGCCGTAGCGATTGCCCGAGGATTTGTAGCGCCGAGTGGAGTTGATTTGATTTGCGTTCCTGCTTTCACAGACATCGTCATTGATGGAGAAGACCGTACCGCAATTAAACTGATCGTCGAACCTAGATAAGTTTAAGATAGCATGAGAGCGCCTGTTTACTTTAACTAGTAAACAGGCCTTTATTTTGCCCAAAATCAGGTGTTGCAGGAGGCGTAGACGTATGGTTATTGATTGTCACTGCGATGTGCTAGGCAAGATGTTAACTGACGGAAATCTGCATTTTCAAGATAACACCAGGTTGGATGTAACATATGATCGTTTGGTAGACGGAGGGGTGGCTATACAAACGTTCGCCATCTGGATTGCCGAACACTTGCCACATACCGGATTCGATGAGGTGCTTCGCAGTGTGGATCTTTTTCGTACGCGTATATTAGATAAGCACCCTGTTTCTTTCATACGCAATAAAGCGGATTTAAAGAAGTCAACCTTACCCGATCAATTTCCTGGAGCCATTCTGCATTTGGAAGGGGTGGATGCGCTGGAGGGTCATTTGTACAGACTCCGAATTCTCCATAGTTTGGGCTTAAGATCACTAGGACTCACTTGGAATCACGGCAATTGGGCGGCGGATGGCGTATCCGAGCCTCGAAACGGGGGCTTAAGTCTGAAGGGTCGTCAGTTCATTGAAGAATGTAACCGGCTTGCACTAATATTGGATGTGTCTCATCTGTCGGAAGCTTCCTTTTGGGAATTAACGGAGCTTGCTGAACACCCTTTGATTGCCTCCCATTCTAACGCTTATGCGATTTGTAACCATCCCCGCAACTTAAACGATGCCCAGATTCAATCAATCATCGCCGGAGACGGACAAATTGGCCTGACCTTTGTGCCGTGGTTTGTAACAACGGGAAGCGATGCGCGGATTCATCAGTTGTTTCCTCATATTGATCACATATGCTCACTAGGCGGGGAGAATCATATTGGTTTCGGTTCAGACTTTGACGGAATCAGCAAACATATTAAAGGTCTGGAGCACCCTGGACAATTTACGGAGCTAACGAATGAGTTACAAAAGCATTATCCAGAGAAATTGGTACAGGGATTTCTATACGATAATATGTTCCGTTATTATGAAAAGGTTCTGCCTGACTTATAAGTAGACTTCAAATCAATCTGTTTGCGATATAGATTTAATCTAAAACAGATATTTCACAATTTCGATGAAATCCCTTGCAAAAATATACGCAGAGACATAAAATTTACATGTTATAGACGTTTTTTTCATACAACTTTACACAATATTCGTACTTTCATACAACCTGATGTCGTACAGATGCATTAACTTTATAGCAATGAATGCGGAAACCGTTGCAGACTATAAGTCGCCAACAAAGGAGAGAGCACAATTGATTAGTCAATTATCGTGGAAAATTGGGGGACAACAAGGGGAAGGGGTAGAAAGTACGGATCGTATTTTCTCAACGGCACTGAATCGACTGGGATATTACTTATACGGCTACAGACACTTCTCTTCTCGGATTAAAGGCGGACATACCAATAATAAAATTCGCATCAGCACGAAACCGATTCGTGCCATTTCGGATGATTTAGATATACTGGTGGCTTTCGACCAGGAAACCATCGACCTGAACTCGCATGAGCTTAGAACAGGCGGTGTCATTGTGGCGGATGCCAAGTTCAATCCTACGGTGCCTGAAGGCATCGACGCCAGATTGTTCGCGGTTCCGATTACATCGATCGCTGAAGATCTGGGAACCTCTCTGATGAAGAACATGGTGGCATCCGGCGCTTCTTGGGCGCTGTTGGGTCTGCCGATTGATGTGTTTAACAAAGCGGTAGAAGAAGAGTTCGGCCGCAAGGGCGCGGCTGTAGTTCAGAAAAACGTGGAAGCTGTCGCTCAAGGGGCAAAGTTTGTACTGGAACAAGCGGGCGGACCTCTGTCTGAATTCCAATTGGAGCCTGCTGACGGTAAACAAAAGTTATTTATGATAGGTAATGATGCCATCGCTCTGGGCGCGGTTGCTGCGGGTTGCCGTTTTATGCCGGCATATCCGATTACGCCTGCCTCGGAGATTATGGAATATCTAATTAAACAATTGCCTAAATTAGGCGGGACAGTCATTCAAACGGAAGACGAGATTGCGGCTGTCACCATGGCGATCGGCGCGGCCTATGGCGGTGCGCGGTCCATGACGGCTTCGGCCGGACCTGGACTTTCCTTGATGATGGAGGCTATCGGTCTCGCAGGCATGACCGAAACGCCTGTGGTCATTGTAAATACGATGCGAGGCGGTCCTAGTACAGGTTTGCCGACCAAGCAAGAGCAATCTGATTTGAACGCGATGATCAACGGCACACACGGTGAGATTCCTAAGGTAGTCTTGATGCCTAGCACGCTGGAAGAATGCTTCTATGACACTTTGGAAGCTTTCAATATTGCTGATGAATTTCAAGTGCCTGTCATTCTTTTAACGGATTTGCAGTTATCTTTAGGTAAACAATCCTCCGAACCGTTGGATTTCCATAGAATACAGATTAAGCGCGGAAATGTCGTAACCGAAGCGGCGGAGCGGGAAGCCGGTAAATTATTCCCGCGTTATCAGTTTGCTGCCGACGGTGTATCCCCGCGTATATTCCCGGGACAGAAAAATGGCATCCACCATGTTACCGGTGTTGAACATGATGAAGAAGGACGTCCTTCTGAAAGTCCTGTAAATCGCAAAAAAATGATGGACAAACGCCTTCATAAGCTCTCGAACCTGAAGGTAACAAACCCGATTCATGCCAAATCACCTCATGAATCTCCGGATCTGCTAATCGTCGGTATGGGTTCTACCGGCGGTACGATTGAAGAAGCTCGTGTCCGGTTAGAAGCTGAAGGCGTTACTTCAAATCATGTGATGGTTCGGCAGCTTCATCCGTTCCCTGTGGAGGAGTTCAAAGCGCAAGCGGATAAAGCAAGAAAAATTGTTGTTATCGAGAACAACGCAACAGGTCAATTGGCGCAGCAGATCAAGCTGAATGTCGGATGCGGCGACAAACTGGTCAGTGTGCTTAAATATGACGGGAATCCGTTCTTACCAGCAGAGATCCATAAAGAATGTAAGGGGCTGATCGTACATGGCAACGTTTAAAGATTTCAGAAACAATATTAAGCCAAACTGGTGCCCCGGCTGCGGAGATTTCTCTGTTCAGGCGGCGATTCAAAGAGCGGCGGCCAATATCGGACTGGAGCCTGAAAACCTAGCTGTAGTATCAGGAATCGGCTGTTCCGGACGGATTTCAGGTTACATCAATGCGTACGGCTTCCACGGTATTCATGGGCGATCCTTACCGATTGCTCAAGGCTTGAAGATGGCTAACCGGGAACTTACAGTCATTGCCTCTGGGGGCGACGGCGACGGTTTCGCCATTGGTATGGGTCATACCGTTCATGCTATTCGCAGAAACATGAATATTACGTATATTGTTATGGACAACCAAATCTATGGTTTGACGAAAGGCCAGACTTCGCCGCGCAGCGCCGAGGGCTTCAAGACGAAGAGCACACCGCAAGGATCCATTGAATCCACCTTGGCTCCTCTTGAAATTGCATTGTCTGCCGGCGCAACTTTCGTTGCTCAGTCCTTCTCGAGTAATTTAAAACAGTTAACTTCATTAATTGAACAAGGATTACAACATGAAGGCTTCTCCATGATCAACGTGTTTAGCCCGTGTGTAACCTTTAACAAAATCAATACCTATGATTGGTTTAAAGAAAACATTATTGACTTGGAAGAGATTGAAGGTTACGACCCAAGCAATCGAATCCAAGCCATGACCAAATTGATGGAAACCGGCGGCATGCTGACGGGATTGATTTATCAAGATAAGCAGAAGAAGAGCTACGAAAACCTTGTTGCAGGGTTTAAAGAAGAAGGTTTAGCGAAACAAAACATATCGCTCAGCGAAGAAGAGTTTCATAAGCTGTTAGCTGAGTTTAAATAATAAAAAAGGCATAAGGTCTGTTGACCCTATGCCTTTTTGCTGTGTAAAGGGGTGCATGCCTGATCCAGGTTGTACTTCCTATCCAAAAATGGTATATTGGACAGCGGATTTGTGTACGCTAAGATGGGTTACATAGGTAATATGGAGCTAATAGCGAGCAAACCGATGAATTAAAGTGAAGGAAGGTTTAACCATGATGAAACAAGTACCCGTAGGTGTGTCCGCACGCCATATTCATTTATCCAAGGAACATATCGCCGTTCTGTTTGGTGAAGGATATGAATTAAATGAAATGAAAGCTTTGTCCCAACCGGGGCAATACGCTGCCGCAGAAACGGTAGCCGTCATCGGTACAAAGGGCAAATTCGATAAAGTTCGCATCCTTGGCCCAGCTCGCGGCGCCACACAATTAGAGGTATCCCGAACAGACGCTTTCGCTCTGGGAGTGAACCCACCTGTAAGAGAATCCGGTAATATCCAAGGTACACCCGGCATTAAACTGATTGGACCGGCAGGAGAAGTGGAGATGGCTGAAGGGGTAATTATCGCCGCTAGACATATCCATTTTCATACTTCCGATGCTGCAAAATGGGGTATTAACGATAAACAATTACTTCGGGTGCGAGTAGGCGGTGAACGAGGCTTAACGTTTGATCATGTGGTAGCACGGGTTTCGGACAGTTATGCGCTGGATATGCATATCGACACAGATGAAGCTAATGCATCCGGTGCCAAAACCGGGGACCTTGCGGAAATTATAGATTAATATTAGTAAAGGAGAGCTCCTATAGAAGAGCTCTCCTTTTACGTTATTCAAGACGAGTGTGCAGTGACAGGAAGTGATTCTTTCGGTTCCCGTTGTAATCTGGAATGAATGGCGAAACATAATGCTGAAGCGACAGCACCCGCAAGTGTAACCAGTAAGACCTTATCCAAGCCGCCAAGGTCATATAAGGTACCTAAGGCGTATGGGCCAAAGATTCGTCCGGATGCGCCAATTGCACCAACGATTCCAAGATAGAAGGGTGCGTATATGCCTGATTTGGCAGTAATAAATGCAGGGACGGCCGGTGCAATGAGCATCTCGCCGAAGGTTGCTATGATCATCCCCAAGATTAACGCACTATATGAATGGGAGGCGATCATAATCACATAGCCAACACCATAGCAGATCGCGCTGGCTGTCATCTGTGCAGGAAGATTGTGAAGGCTAATCCTCTTTAACCAGGAGAGCAGCGGTTGGCCGACAAAAATAATTATACCGTTCACGGTCCAAAGAAAGCTGTAAGCTGCAAGTCCATTCCCCGATTCATTCAGGTAAGGTGCTATACCCGTATTCCAGACAGAGTTAGAAAACCATATGAGCAGTGAGCCCAGAGACATGAAAACATAAAGCTTGTAATTCAGCAGCAGCGCCTTCTGATTTAAGGAGCCTCGTTCAAGAGAACCCTTCTTCGTTCCCACTTGGAGAGTGCCGTCAACTTGAGTATCCATATTTTTAACAGTATAAATTAAATACAAAGCAAAGAGGATGGAAGAGGCTCCGGCCAGTCCAAAATTAACAGAGAAGCTAAACGCCATAGCAGTCAGACCTGCCAAGGCGGTACCGACGGCCATCCCTATGTTGTTACCGACGTAAATAAAGTTAAACATACGGCTTCCCATGTCCTTCCAACGAAATCCGACGTAAGCCTGTATGGCCGGCATGGCTAATCCGTTGAAAAAACCGCTGATGATGAGTAAGACGAGAAACATACCCCATTCGTCTGTGAAAGCGATCCCCATCTGGCTCACCCCTGCGAGGGCCATACCTCCTATAAGAAGTACCTTAATCCCAAGTCTTTGATACAGAGCGCTGACAGCAAATTGACCGAGCATCATGGCAATCGACTGGCAAAGCAAGGCAAACCCCGCATCTCCGTACGAACGATCCAACACATTATGCACATACAACGTAACCATTGGCCACATAAAGGCGCTGCCCATAGAGTTCATTAAACTTGCCGCCAGAAAAGGCCAAGCCTCTTTAGGATATTCCGAAATCCAAGAAAATGTGTTGCGCATGGTGCTTCACCTGATCTTTCATCTGATGTAAAGTTTGTAGTGTTAATGTACCGTAAAGACGCAGACTTTGTAAACAGAAATGTATAGAAAGTGAATTTCCCCTTTTATTTTCATTGGATTAAGAATGTTCATTGGCGGCACTGGGCGGAAGATGCTATAATTATATATTGGTGAGCCTTAGTAAATCATCACCCTATGTAAATCGAAATTGACGAAGCGTTTTTGAGGTGAAATAGATGACTGCAACGAAAGATTATGCGAAGTATTTTCAGCCGCCGTCCTTGAAGGAAGCCAAACAGCGCGGCAAAGAGGACATCAGTGTCCATTACGAATTCGGCATTCCGGAAGAACTGCAAGGCTTTGGCAACGGAAAGCGATACTTGATTCGCACTTACGGATGTCAGATGAACGAGCATGATACGGAAACGATGAAGGGCATGCTTGAGTTGATGGGTTACTCTTCAACAGAGGAGAAGAATGACGCTGATATTATTCTGATGAATACTTGCGCCATCAGGGAGAATGCGGAAGATAAAGTGTTCGGCGAACTGGGTCATCTGAAACATCTGAAGCAACAGAAACCGAATCTTATTCTAGGCGTGTGCGGTTGTATGTCCCAGGAAGAGGCCGTTGTAAACCGGATTTTAAGTAAGCATGGTTTTGTGGATCTGATTTTTGGAACGCATAATATTCATAGATTGCCTGTTCTGCTCAAGGACGCTTATTTTAATAAAGAAATGGTTGTCGAGGTGTGGTCTAAGGAAGGCGATATTATTGAGAACCTGCCGAAGAAGCGCGAAGGCCTGAAAGCTTGGGTTAACATTATGTACGGGTGTGACAAGTTCTGCACGTATTGTATCGTGCCTTATACCCGAGGGAAAGAGCGCAGCCGGCGACCGGAAGATGTCATTGCTGAAGTTCGCCAGTTAGCGCGGGAAGGCTTCAAGGAAATAACCTTGTTAGGTCAGAATGTGAACGCGTACGGTAAGGATTTTGAGGACATTGCATACTCGTTTGCGGATTTAATGGCCGATATGAGAAAGATTGATGTTCCCCGGATTCGTTTCACCACATCACATCCCCGGGACTTCGACGATCCGTTAATCGACATTATTGCCCAAGGCGGAAATCTGGCAGAACATATCCATTTACCTGTTCAGTCTGGCAGTACGGAAGTGTTGAAGAAGATGAGTCGGAAATACTCGCGTGAGCAATACCTGGAATTGGTGCGTAAGATGAAGTCGGCGATTCCGGGAGTCAATTTCACATCAGACATCATTGTAGGCTTTCCCGGTGAAACGGATGAACAATTTGAGGAAACGATGACGCTGGTGCGTGAAGTAGAGTTTGATGCGGCATTCACGTTCATTTACTCCCCAAGAGAAGGAACTCCTGCTGCTTCCATGGAGGATAATGTGCCCCTTGAAGTAAAGAAGTCGAGACTGCACCGCTTGAATGTTCTACTGAATGAGCTGAGTCTCAAAGCCAACATGAAGCTTCGGGGAACTACAGTCGAAGTGTTGGTAGAAGGGGAAAGCAAGACGAATCCGGATGTGCTGTCAGGTCGTACCCGCGGCAATAAACTGGTTCACTTCACCGGCAACAAATCACTGATCGGCAAATTCGCTTATGTAACCATAACTGAGCCTCAGACATGGGTGCTTAGGGGCGACTTAGTCACGGAAACCTATACGGCGCATGCCCAAAGCATGTAGTTATAAGAAGACGGGAGTGTATAAGAAATGACACATCAGCATGGTGAACACGAATGCTCCATGGAGCATTATACAAATACAGAAATGGTAGTGCGTGAGGATATTCTTGCGAAAACGAAAGAACTTGCTGCTTTAATCTCTACCTCTGATGAGGTTTCTGTCTATCAGAAAGCGGAAGCTCAGATTAACGCTAATGAACGAATTCAAGTGCTAATCAGCTCCATTAAGAAGAAACAGAAAGAGATTGTCGCGTTTCAAACCTTCAAGAATGAGAAGATGATCGCCAAAATTGAGGGTGAAATCGAAGCATTACAGGACGAACTGGACGGAATTCCGATTGTGGCTCAATTTCAGCAAACCCAAACAGACTTAAATTACTTGTTACAGCTTATTTTTTCGGTGATTCGTGATACCGTTTCCGATAAAATTACAGTTGAAGAGAGTACGGCACCTGTGAGTTCTTCTTGCAGTGAATAATTAGAAATTTTGAATTAAATTTCATATGTTATCTAAGAGAGATCGCAATTTTCGAAAGTCCTTTCAGGACCGAAAATTGCGATCTTTATTTTTTATTGCATTCTTTATGAATATTGTTAATTTTTTACTAAGTTTTTGTTAACTTTTCGTGAGATTCATGCGAAGGAATAGCCAATAAAATAAAGAAATAGTTAATGTCTTACAAAGGAGATACATCTAATGAGAGCTTTAATGACATTTACTTGGAGTCCTTTGAAGATGTAAATCCTGATTTTTTAATTTATTGGGGGTGCGCAACGCCGGAAATCAAGTTAAACCAGATCTATCTTTTTCCTAAACCTGCAACACTTGGATTTTTCGGATCCCAACATCGTCATATGCATCCGCATGGGGGATAGGGTCGGAGCAACTACAATTTTTTCGAGGAGGAAGCTATGTTGAAGTTAAGAAATACGGTTGTGGCAGGTGCAGTTTCTTGTTCGTTACTGCTTGGCGGCGCGTCTGCATTCGCGGCATCGCTAAATGATACGATTGGTTTATCTAATGAGGTTGCCATCAATAAGTTGGTGTCCTTGGGCGTGTTTACTTCAAGCAAGACGTTTAATCCAGAATCTGAATTGACCAGAGGTGAATTTGCTCTGATCATCTCCAAGATCTTACCCCTGAGCAATGGTACGGCGATTAGCATAAAAGACGTTCCTACAAAGAACGGTGCTAACGCAACGATTGCCAAAGCCGTGAGTCACGGATTGTTGAAATTAGATGCCAAAGGAAACTTTGCCGCTTCAAAAGGTGTTACTTATTCAGAACTCGGAAAAGTGTTATCCGTAGGACTGGGATTGAAGTCCACATGGACCAATCGTCCGATTGATTTCTTGTACTATCTCGAACGCAAAGGCGTATTAAGCATTGATACAGATTTGGACGCTGTTGTAACGAAAGAAGAAGCGGCCGCGGCTATTGATAAATATGTGGAAATAAAGCAGTTGTATACAGCGGATGAAGGCGTTATTGCTTCCCTTACAAAAACCGGAATCGTGTTGAATAATGGTTCTGATTACAAGACTTATGCCTACGCTAAGAACGCCTCACTGTTTGTGGATAACCAAGGTGTGGAAAAGGAGAATCTTGGTGAAGGATCGCCGGTACATATTCTGTTGAACGCTAAAGGAGAAATTGCCTTTATTTCCGGCAGAAGCCTGGAGCTTGCAGAAGGTACGTTAGTCTATGCCGACGGTAAAATTAAAGTCAACGATAAATTAACTAAAAATGTGGATTTGAACGTCGTTGTAGCACCGTTGCCAAACGCTCCTACAGCTGAGTTCACATTCGATTCTTTTGGAAAATACAGTGTTAACGGCGTAACGTTCGGCGGACAGTCCTTCGTTAACACGCAAGCGGATGAAGTGACCATGCTAACGGTATATATCGCTAAAGCTGAGAACAGAGGCATCAAACTTATCGGTGATTCGGTAAAAGTGGTGTTCTCCGATGTGGCATTAGATGATCAAGTGTTTACTTTATCCAAGGATGCGAAGGTATCGCTTATTGAAACCGTCAAAGAAAAGTCGAAGGATGCCGACGGTAAAGAAGTGGAAACTTCCAAGGATGTAACGAAGCCATCGTCTTTAGCCGATCTTCAAGGTTTGCAAACCGCTGGTAATGTGTTTACCGGTACAGTTGAAGTGGACAACACAGGTGTAATCACATCGATTAGCGTCAAAGCAGCGCCCGCTCCGGCGGAAGACAAATAACGAGGATAAAGGAGAAATGACAACGTGAAAAAACTTACTACCAAAGCCATTCCCGCGGCAATCGCCGCAACTTTGTTAATGTCGGCGTTCAGTGCTGCCGGTGCCGGCGCTGCCGGTCAAGTTCGCAAGGGCTTCGATCCATCCAGAGTAGGGGGGAAAGTCATTCTGACTTCCTTCGCGGATGCTGTGAGCTTGACTCCACTTACAACAAGCGATTCAGCTTCGAATGACATCCAGGGTATGATCTTTGAATCCCTAACGGATCTGGACATTAACGGTCAGCCGATTCCTGGACTTGCCGAGAAGTGGACTTATGACGCCGCTACGTTGACATACACGTTTTTCTTGCGTAAAGGGGTAACTTTCCATGACGGCAAGCCTTTTACTTCAGCCGACGTTAAGTTTACGTACGATATGTATATGCACAAAGATTCTGTGAACTCCTACAAATCTTCATTCGAATCCATCAGCAGCATCACCGTTGTCAATTCCCATACGATCAAGTTTAAGCTGAATAAGAAAGACGCCTTCTTCCTGGTGCAGGGTGCCAATGACGGCGGTATTCTTCCTAAGCATCAGTTCCCTAAAGGAATTGAAGATTATAACAACAACAACAAGATTCACCGCAGCCCAATCGGAACAGGTCCGTTCAAGTTTAAGCAATGGAAAGCGGACGAGCGGATTGTAGTAGTTGCGAACAAATCTTACTGGGCGGGCCGTCCTTACCTGGATGAAGTAATCACCCGGATTTTGCCAGACTCCAACGTTGAGACGATTAACCTGTTGAAGGGTTCGGTTGACGTGGTAGAGGCGTTGAATCCGAACCAGGTTTCTCAAGTGGCCAAAGATGGCGATCTGAAAACAATGGTCTATGATCAAGGCGGTTTCCACTATGTTGGCTTCAATAATTTAAATCCAATCTTTGCGGACGCGAAAGTTCGTCAAGCATTAGCATACGGTTTAGATCGTCAGTCCATCGTATCGAAGATCTTGCTGGGTAAAGCGTACCAAGCATCCGGACCGCTTCATCCGAAAATTCCACAAAATAACCCTTCTGTGAAACCTTATGAGTTTGATGTGGAAAGAGCTAAGAAATTGCTGGACGAAGCGGGCTGGAAAGTGGGCTCTGACGGAATCCGCGAGAAAAACGGCAAGAAATTCGAAATTGAAGTAGCATACAATGCGGGTAACGTCATTCGGGAAAAAGTTTCCCAACTAGCACAGCAAAATTGGAAGAAACTTGGAGTTAAGGTAACACCTCGTAAATATGAGTGGTCTATTTACCTGGATCGTTTGTACAAAGGTCAACATGACGCTTACATTCTGGGTTGGGTCGGATATGACGGTAATGTTGAACATACCGGATTCTTCCACTCCAAGGAAGCTCGTGACAGTGAAGGTAAAGGCGGAAACAATACATCTCGCGTTAATGATCCGTATGTAGATAAAATCTTGGAATCTTACACTGTCGAAACCAATGCTCAGAAACGGTTTAAGCTTTATCAGGACCTGCACAAGCATCTGGCTGACAAACAAAATGTTATTTACACATATCATCCGAAGCTGACTGCCGGGTTAGATGAGAATCTCGCAAACGTTAAGCCTTCCTTGTCCGATTTCTTTTGGAATCTGGAAGACTGGTACTGGAAGAAAGGCGTCGGTGGCCGCTAAGTTTTAACAATTGTATACGACAGAAGTTATGATTTGAACCGGCCGCAAGCGACAACCCTAGGTCGCTTGCGGCTTTTCTATTTAAGGAGTATCCGAAGTTTGTTAAATGACAGAAAGAAGGGATCCCTTTGTTTGTATATATCGTCCGAAGAACACTTCAAGCGATACCTTTATTGTTCATCATTTCGATCATCTCATTTACATTGATGTCATTTGCTCCGGGAGATCCCGCGGATATGTTTACAGATCCCGAATCCGAAACCTCTGAGGAACAAATGGAAGTCATCCGGGAAAGACTCGGATTGGACGATCCGGTTTATATTCGCTACGCGAAATGGCTAAAGCTGGTCATTCTTGAGGGGAATATGGGCTTCTCCTTTGAAGATGGACGTCCAGTCACTGAAAAAATCTTCGAACGGATCCAGGGCACTTTAACATTAATGATTACGGCTACGATTCTTTCCTTTCTCATAGCCATACCGATCGGGATTTTTTCAGCGATACGGCAATATTCCAAGTTAGATCATCTGATCACCTTTTACTCCTTTCTCGGAATTGCCGTGCCGACTTTTTTCCTGGCGTTAATCGCTATCCTGTTGTTCTCTCTAAAGCTGGAATGGTTCCCTCCGAGCGGTATGCGTTCCGATGAATATTTTGATACGTTCAATTTGCTCGATCGACTAAAGCATCTGGCTTTACCAGCTCTTGTAATCTCTTTCGGTCTCATTGCTTCCTTCTCCCGGTTCATGCGCTCATCCATGTTAGACGTCATTAAACAAGATTTCATCCGGACGGCTAAGGCGAAGGGACTCTCACCTTTCAAAGTAATATTTAAACACGCTCTGCGTAATGCATTGTTACCGATTATTACGCTTGTCGGACTCGAATTGCCCAACTTATTCGCCGGTGCTTTTATCGTAGAGCAAATCTTTGCGTGGCCGGGTATGGGGCGACTTTCCATTAACGCTATATTTATCAGGGATTACCAAGTCATTATGGGCGTAACTATGGTTACATCCGTGCTTGTTGTCATGGGTAATCTTATAGCAGATATCCTTTATGCGGCGGCAGATCCGCGAATTCAATATAACAAATCATAGAAAAGGAGCCATTTCGCATGAGTGTACCCACACCTGCCCCTGCAATGCAACCCACAGTGGTACCGTCTCAACAGAAACAATGGACGGAAGACGGCAAGATTGAGACCCGGTCGGCGGCGATCTGGAAACGATTTCGTAAAAATAAGCTGGCTGTAGCGGGATTGATTATCTTCGCTTTACTGGTTTTAATGGCCATAATGGCGCCTTGGATATCTCCTCACGATCCGGAGGTATTCGATATTATGGAATCCAATCTGCCTCCAAGCGCCCTTCATCCCTTCGGAACAGATTCCTACGGAGCAGATATTCTGACTCGTATTTTCTACGGAGCGCGTGTTTCGTTATCCGTCGCTATCATCGCCATGACATTTACGGTAACGATCGGCGTACTGTACGGTGCTATATCCGGCTATTTCGGCGGTCTGGTGGATAATATCATGATGCGAATTGTGGATGCTATTCAATCCACTCCAACGTTCTTCTTCACGTTAATTGTCGCAACATTAATGGTACCGGGGATGTGGACGGTTATTATTGCGCTCACTGTATTCGGATGGACACGTATGGCTCGAATCGTTCGAGGGGAAATCCTCTCCCTGAAAGAACGGGATTACATAGAAGCGGCTCGGGCATCCGGCGAATCGAACGCAAGCATCATATTCTATCATGTGCTTCCCAATATGATCGGACCGATTATCGTTATTGCAACGTTGGATGTTGCTGGAAACATCCTGGCTGAATCCACCTTGAGCTTCTTGGGATTAGGCATTCAACCTCCAACACCTAGTTGGGGTAATATGCTTACCAGTGCTCAAGACTTGCCGACCATTATGGACTATGCGTGGATTGCCGTATTTCCGGGACTCTTTATCGTCCTTGCGGTTCTTTCAGTAAACTTTATCGGTGACGGTCTGCGCGATGCGCTGGATCCGCGTTCCAAGAAATAGGAGGGAGACAGACGGATGGCATCCACAACTACTAAAACGCAAACCGATACACTTGTTCAGGTAACGAATCTCAAAACCTATTTCTATACCGAAGACGGCGTCGTCCCCGCGTTGGACGGGGTTGATTTTCATCTGAACAAGGGAGAGACGCTGGCGATTGTCGGTGAATCCGGAAGCGGCAAGAGTGTAACTTCACTCTCTCTCATGAGACTGATTCCCTCACCGCCGGGAAAAATCACCGCAGGTGATATTGTCTTTAATGGCGAAAGCCTTCTGTCCAAGTCCGAGAAAGAAATGCGCGCGTTGCGAGGAAATAAGATTTCCATGATCTTTCAGGAGCCCATGACCTCTCTAAATCCGGTGTTCAGAGTTGGGGATCAGATTGAAGAATCCATCATGCTGCATCAACAGATGGATCGAAAGCAGGCCAGAGCCGAAGTCATCAGGTTGTTTCAACTTGTGGGGATTTCTGAACCGGAACGCAGGGTGAGAACTTACCCGCATGAGCTGAGCGGAGGAATGCGTCAACGGGTGATGATCGCTATGGCGCTTGCCTGCAATCCCCAGCTGCTAATTGCGGATGAACCGACCACAGCGCTGGATGTGACCATACAGAATCAAATCTTGCAGCTGATGAAAGATCTCAAAGAGAAAATGAACACTTCCATTGTTCTGGTTACGCATGATCTGGGCGTGGTAGCAGAGATGGCCGATCGTGTGGTTGTTATGTATGCGGGGCAGATTGTTGAACAGAATGATGTGTTTTCTATATTCGAAAATCCCAAGCATCCTTACACAGAAGGTTTGCTTCGATCGATGCCCGGCAACCAGCCCCGAACCGGAAATTTATACGCCATTGAAGGTGTCGTGCCGAATCCGCTTCACTTTCCGAATGGCTGCCGATTTGCTCCAAGATGCGAGTATGCTAAAGCGCTGTGTCATTCCAGTATGCCGGAAACCATAAATTATTCCGACGAGGAAGCCGTACGCTGCTGGAAATATACCGAAGCATGGGAGGAGCTTGCATAATGAACACTAATGCGCAACTAACGAAACCGCAGTCTCATTCTAGTCCAAACGAGGCAGAAATTCTTGTCTCCGTTCGTGATGTTAAGAAGCACTTTCCCATTCGAGGCGGATTGTTCGACCGAGTTCAAGGTTATGTGAAAGCTGTTGACGGCGTTTCCTTTGATATTCGCAAAGGCGAAACTTTCGGACTCGTCGGAGAAAGCGGATGTGGCAAATCGACCATTGGGAGAGCCATTCTGAGACTCCATGAAGCGACCTCCGGCACGGTTGAATTTAACGGTCAAGATCTTTATCAGTTGTCTGATTCTAAACTCCGTACGATGCGAAGAGAAATGCAGTTGATATTTCAGGACCCGTTTTCTTCCCTAAACCCGAGATTAAGTGTCGGTGAAACCATTGAGCGCGTTTTGAAAATACATCATATGGGGGATCGTTCGGCCCGAGAGAAGCGGGTGCAGGAGCTATTGGAGCTGGTAGGCATGAGTCCGTACCACATTCGCAGATATCCTCACGAGTTCAGCGGCGGTCAGCGGCAAAGAATCGGTATTGCCCGCGCGCTTGCGCTTAATCCTAAATTTATAGTGCTGGATGAGCCGGTATCCGCATTGGATGTGTCCATTCAATCTCAGGTTGTAAATTTATTGGAAGATCTGCAGAAACAATTCGGTCTCACCTACTTATTTGTTTCCCATGGTTTGAGTATCGTACGACATATCAGCAATCGTGTGGGTGTAATGTACTTAGGTAAATTGGTGGAGCTTGGGGAAGCGGATGAGTTGTTTGAACGTCCAAAGCACCCATATACCCGAGCGTTAATTGCATCGAATCCCATCCCGAATCCAAGACTGCGCGGATTACCGAAGATGGTGTTGCAAGGCGATGTGCCAAGCCCCATTTCACCGCCGTCGGGATGCAGGTTTCATACCCGTTGTCCGCTGGCTGAAGCAAGGTGTAAGCAAGAAGAACCCGCGTTTATTGATCAAGGGAACGGTCATTTCGCCGCTTGCCATTTCCCTTTAAACTAATTTGATTTTGTAACCGTAAAATAAAGGAAATTGACCGGCGGTTGTAGAATATGTGAACAAACAGTGACGCATGGGAATTAGACTCTCAAAGTCTTGTAAGAGGAGCGGGTGGACCCAATGAACAAAAGAATGCTTTTAATTGTGGAAGATAACAAAACCAGCTTGGATCTCCAGCATTTTTTCGCTTCTTTTTTCACGGTTGAGCCTGTGTCGGATGGGTTATTCGGGCTGATTCGCGCGGTCCAGTCTAATCCGGACATTATTGTACTTAGTCATAAACTTTCCAAAGTGAGAGTATTGGAGCTATGTCAACAATTAAGACAAACAACACCGTCAATCCTTATCATACTGGGTCAGGATATGCCTGTGAACGAACGCATAGCGTTCTATGATGCAGGGGCGGACGACGTTCATTACGCCGGTTTAACGAACAAAGAGTTACTTTGCAAAATCAATGTGTTGTCTCGCCGCACGCATCCGCATCCCCAAGCGGAAGGAGAACAAATTCTTCGGTTCGGCATGTTGACGATTAACAAATCCACCCATAAAGCCTACATGGATCAGGATGAAATCAAGCTGACCCGGAAAGAGTTCTCTATTCTGTGGATGCTGGTGAGCAAACCGGAGCAGATTATATCCCGAAACGAGTTGTTGCGCATTGTATGGAGTTACGATCATCTGGGAGACGATCGGATGATTGATTCCCATTTAAATCGAATTCGCAAAAAAATGCAAAAATTCAGCAACGAAATCTCCATAAAAACGGTCTGGGGCGTAGGGTACAAAATAGAGAAGAGCCACATGTTCGAGTTGAACGGCATAGCCCAAACGAACTGATGCTTAAGAAGGAAAAGATGGTTGCTCCTCTCCCGTGATGTTGGTATAATTATTAGTGTCATTAAATATTTATGAATAGAGGACATGGGGGGACTTGGCAAGATGAAGAAGTGGATGTCTATAACTCTGGTTTCAATTTTAGCGGCAGCAATGCTGTCGGCATGCGGATCTGATAAGAACGAAGGTAATAACGCAGGCGGCGCAGCGGGTGAAGAGAAAGTTCTGATCATGGGAACTTCAGCGGATTACCCGCCTTATGAAGATATTGATGTGGCTACGAATGAAATTGTCGGATTTGATGTGGATATCGCCAATTACATCGGAGATAAGTTGGGTTACAAGATCGAAGTTCAGAACCTGGACTTTGACGGATTACTAGCCGCGATGTCTTCCGACAAAGTAGACTTTGTTATGGCGGGGATGACACCTACACCTGAGCGTAAGAAGAACGCTGAATTTACAGATATTTATTTCGACGCTAAGAATACGATTGTAACCAAGAAAGGCAGCGGATTTAAGTCTCTGGAGGAGCTTGCAGGCAAGAAAGTGGGCGTGCAACTAGGCTCAATTCAGGAAAGCGCCGCTACCGATGCGGGGAATCTGGAAGTTGTGCCTTTAGGCAAAATTCCGGAAATTATCCAAGAAATTAAATCCGGCCGTCTGGATGCCGCGATTATTGAAGATACAGTTGCTACGGGTTATGTAGCCGCCAACGACGACCTCGAATTCAATACGATACCGAACGAAGGGGAGAGCGGTTCCGCGATCGCGTTCCCTAAAGACTCCAAACTGGTTAAAGACTTCAACGATGTATTGAAAGAAATGAAAGACAGCGGCAAGATGGATGAATTGGTTAAGAAATGGTTTGAAAAGAAGTAAACGGACTGGAACCCGGGAGAGAAATCTTCCGGGTTTTTCTTTTGCTTCAAGAAAAGATATACTATAGTCGTGCATCAAGTAAGGATGCTGGATTTCTCGGATGGAGGACTGACGATGAAGGCGCTGTGTTTCGAACAGTTTGGCGGTCCGGAGGTATTGCGTTATCTCGACATCCCGCAGCCGGAGGTTCGTGAAGGCCAAGTACGGGTCGCCTTGCAAGCCATTGGTTTAAATTATGCGGATGTTTACCGCCGAAAAGGCAACTACCACTTGCTGGGCAATCCTCCCTATATCGCGGGGTATGAAGGAGCCGGCATTGTCGAGCAAGTCGGCCCCGGCGTGACAGATTTTAAGGCGGGGGACCGAGTAGGTTTCGCGGACGTCCCATACGCCAATGCTCAGATGGTGGTTGCATCTCAGGAGCATCTGATTCCGTTGCCGGATGACATCTCCTTCCATACGGCAGCTTCAATTCTGCTGCAAGGATTAACTGCGCAATATCTTTGTATGGACAGCTTTAAAGTAAGCGCGGGTCATGATGTATTAATTCATGCCGCCGCAGGCGGTGTGGGCAGCTTATTGACCCAGATGGTGTCTATTTTGGGCGGACGCGTAATAGGTCTTACCTCTAGCGCTGTTAAACGGGAAGCGGTATTGCAGAACGGTGCGGACGCAGCCGGACTATACGGAGATAACTGGGTTGCGGAAGCCAAGGCTTTCTCCAAAGACGGAGAAGGTGTTCACGTGGCTTATGATTCCGTAGGGTCCACTCTGCAAGACAGTTTTGAGGCAACCCGTGATAAAGGAACGGTCGTGTTCTACGGTATGGCCGGAGGCGACCCTGAACCGGTGGATCCGAGGATGCTCATGGATACCTCCAAGACGTTAACAGGCGGCGACCTGTGGAGTTATCTGACTACGGCGGAAGAACGAATTCGTCGCGCCCATCTATTATTTGATTGGATCCGGAGCGGGCAATTGAAGCTGGCGGAACCAGCTGTCTACGCTCTAGAGAACGGGGCGGATGCGCACCGTTTCCTGGAAAGCCGGGCGAGTACAGGGAAGATTATTTTGATACCATAACCTTAATGAATACATAGGAGGAATTGAAGATGACAACAAAAATTACAGATACAACCGTATTAAACAACGGTGTGGAAATGCCTTGGTTCGGATTAGGCGTATGGCAAGCGGCGGATGGCGAAGAGGTGGTAAGAGCCGTAACCGGAGCTATTCAAGCCGGATACCGCAGCATTGACACCGCAGCCGTTTATAAGAATGAAGCGGGAGTGGGACAGGGCATTCGGGAAAGCGGTGTTCCGCGAGAGGAATTGTTCATTACGACGAAGGTATGGAACGCAGACCAAGGGTATGAAACAACGCTAGCCGCATTTGAAGCAAGCCTGAAATTACTTGGCTTGGAATATGTTGACTTGTACCTCATTCACTGGCCGGTGAAAGGAAAGTACAAAGAGACCTGGAAGGCGTTGGAAGAACTATACCGTAACGGTCGAGTACGTGCGATCGGCGTAAGTAACTTCCACGTATCTCATCTGGAAGATCTGTTGACGGATGCGGAAGTCGTTCCCGCGGTAAACCAAGTGGAGTATCATCCCCGTCTGGCTCAGCCTGAACTTAAGCAGTTTTGCGAGGAGCATAATATTCAGTTGGAAGCTTGGAGTCCGCTAATGCAAGGCAAGTTGTTGGACGAGCCGACGTTAACCGCTATAGCTGGGAAATATAATAAGTCCACGGCGCAAGTGATATTGCGTTGGGATTTACAGAATGAGGTCGTCACCATTCCGAAATCTGTTCAACAAGAACGCATTGAGGCCAATGCGCAGATCTTCGACTTCGAATTGAGTGATGAAGATATGGCGGCAATCGACGCGCTAAACAAAAATGAACGTACGGGACCGGATCCGGATAATTTTGATTTCTAAACAAGAAAAGGGCAGCTCTTCAGGTCATAAAGACCAGGGGCTGCCCTTTGTCATGGGTTGGTAATCAGATGTTGAGCTATATATTTACCATGATGCCGTCCAGATTCGATAAAGATTTCATTGGCGTTACTCCCCGATGCAATGACACCGGCAATGTATAATCCGGGAACACTCGTTTCCATTGTGTCACGGTTATAATCCGGAACCGTCTGACCTTCGGTTAAGTGAATGCCGGCTGTAGCCAACAACGTTCGGTCCGGACGGAAGCCGGTTAATGCCAGCACGAAGTCGCTTGCGATTACTTCGGTCTGACTGTTTCCAATGTCAACGGTCACGGTCTGTTCCTCGATGTTCACTACGCGAGAGCCGAGTAACATACGGATTCGACCTTTTTCAATCATACTTTCGAAGAGGGGCTTAACCCATGGTTTAATGCCGGCCGATAGCTGTTCACCCCGATAAACGATTGTAACCTCAGCCCCGACACGCAACAGATCCATAGCAGCGTCCACAGCGGAGTTATTACCTCCGATAATGAGTGTGCGCATATTCGCGTAAGGATGAGCTTCTCTGTAGTAATGTGTGACATTCGGTAAATCTTCGCCCGGAATGCCTAATCGATTAGGGTGGTCGAAGTAGCCTGTTGCAATCACGACATGACTGGCCTTTAATGTTTCTTTGTTCCCGTTCTGCCGTATGGTCTCGACTTCAAAGATGGTATCATTCTTCCGGACGGCTACAGCTTCGGTATACGATTGTATACGCAGTTGGTGCAGCTTGGCCGCATTGCGATAATATGCAAGAGCCTCCTGACGGTTAGGTTTCTCGTGAGGCGTAGTAAACGGAATGTTCCCGATTTCCAGTAACTCCGGTGTACTAAAGAATTGGAGATACGTTGGATAAAGATAAATGGAATGAACAATGTTATGTTTTTCTATAATTAAGGGGCGAAAACCCGCTTGCTGAAGTTCAATCGCTGCGGACAGACCGCATGGACCCGCGCCGATCACTATAATATCCTCCATGTTTGACTCCTCCGTGAATACCTGGTTTTCTCACATTGTACATGAACTCCCTACAGTCATCAAATGCCGCAAAGGTCCAAGCAAAGATGGGAGTCGGCACATCTACTATAACAATAGTATGTTCAGAGAGGTGATCGGGTTGAGACAATCTGAAATTCATCGCACAACGTATGATGTCATATTTTCGTTAGGTTCCGAATGCTTGACGGGATTGCAATTAAGGGAGCATCAACTTAGAACGATGGCGGGTCCGATTGACTGGATGATTACAGATCCGCTATCCAAGGTTAGCCGCTTGTTCCATAATCGCTTCAGCGGTTTCATGTTGGAGGAGAATCTCCAAGTTATCGGCATAGACCTGCAAGGCAAGAACTACCTGGTGAACGATCTGGCTTACGGGATCGTGTCCGGTCATGATTTTGCCATTGAGAACAATCCTCCCGGACCGCTTACAACGTATGCCGAATTCAGAACGAAGATGGACAGGAGAATCGCAAGATTTAATAGGGTGATGAATCAATCCTCGATGATCTTGTTTGTGCGGCTTTATGGAACAGAGCAGGAAGCTAAAGAATTGGAGTCTGTTCTGTCACAGTGGATCCCGCGCCGGTTTCATGTCCTCTTGTTAATCCCGGGGCAGACAGAGTCGCCGACCGACTTACAATGGCCGCTGAAGCGGGTTTGCGCCTTAGAAATTCCGGATATTCCTCGTATATGGGAAACTTCGATGTGGGGAGAGATTTTTTCCAATATTCACCTGAAGTGAACTTATGCTTCAAATCCGGCCTTCCTCGGTTAATAACGAAGTAGATTCTATACAATCAACATCAATCTACTTCTACGACGGAGGGTTCACTTATGCATACATTGACGAAAAATCAACTTCAACAGCTGCGGAAACATTTAACCGAGGAACAACATGAATATCAGGAACTGGTCGAAGGAAATGAAGCCTCTGTTAAGGACGGAGTTCAGGAAGCTTCCGGCGAATTATCCACATACGATAACCATCCGGCGGACAGCGGCACGGAAACGTTCGAAAAAAGCAGGGATTTGTCCATGCATCATCACTTTCAAGATAAGCTGGATGCGGTAAACGAGGCGCTGCAGAGGATGGAGACAGGGAATTACGGCGAATGTATAGAATGCGGTCAAAAGATTCCGTTCGAGCGCTTGGAGGCATTGCCGGAGACAAGCTACTGTATTGATCATGCGGAACATCAGGCGGATCACGAAAGTCGTCCGGTTGAAGAGGAAATTCTGGAGCCGCTACTGCCGAATAATCGAATGGATGACGCGGATGCCTGGAAAAGTGTCGAGGAATACGGAACGGCCACAAAGGATTCCAGAAATCTAAGTGAGTAAGCGAATGCTATTGCATATGAAAAGAGAACCCAAGTCTTCAATCAGACTTGGGTTCTCTTTGTGTAATGAGAGAAACGGTTGCTTGCCATAAATCTTGGTTGTGATCCAACCACCGGATACCCCATGCGGATTTATAAATATGTTTTTGGAGCTGATCCAAGGAATCCAACCCTTCGAGGTATCTTCCCATGAAATGGATGAACACAACAATGAGACGCAGTTTCACTAAATCATGAAGAGCTTCAGTCTCCTTAAGCGAAAGCATGCTTGCTTCTATATAGCCTTTAAGAAAGGCAGACATGCGGTCTTGAATTTCGGTTGAGCGCCAATCTGGCTGAAGAAACTCGGAAAGGGTTACCGCCAGTTCCATAGCGCGTAATTCAACCGTGGCAAATTCAAAGTCAAGCAAGGTGACTTGGTTGCCGTCGATTAACGCATTGCTGAATACAAGATCACTGTGCACAATCTGCATAGGTAAATGACGCAAAGATTCTGCTTTCTTCTCGAAAGAGATTACCGCCTTTAGCAATGTTTCAAGTTCCTGCTGGAATGATTTCAATTCCGTTAGGTCCCCGATATGAAACAGTTGGTCGCGTGTCATCAGGTGGTGAACCTCGTAAATCTCATAGTAAGGTAAGTAGGAAGCCTCTACCGGAGGTTTGACTTTGGCGAGCGCCTCAACCAAGTGACCTGCTGCTTTACCCAGCAAGTAAGCGTGATCGATCTGTTCAGCCATCGGTCTGCGCCCCTCCGCTTTGGCAAACAAAACAGCCAGCTTCCCGTTACTATGACAAGCGTATGTAGAACCAGAGGCTGCAGGGATGATTGCGGGGACATGAAAAGGCAAGTCCATGTCAGCCAAAGTCCTCATAATGGCGTGTTCATACATTACTTTATCCGCATCCCGATGATTTTCGTAAACACGCAGCACATACACGCGATCCCCGGCGTAAATAAAGCGTGTGGTATTGTTTAAGCCGCTTTCTTCATGCTTAATCTCAAGCTCAGAGCCGAGTTCATATTGCTCAAGTAACTGCTGAATCTGTTTTTCGGAAACGGAAGATTGTGACTGTTCCATCATTTAATTTCCCTCACTCGTTCTGCCGAATTAAAGTATTTCATTATTGTAGTACAGAGATTGAGGATTCACAATTGGATTCTGGGAAGCGGACTTGTTATAATCGACAGATGAGTGATCAATCGGGGGAAGAGGGACACGCGTATGTACCAACGTGATTATATGCTGAGGTTGATTGAGCAGATGACAGAGGCATTGGCAACGCGACTGCTGCACTTGCGTAAACAGAATAAACATGAGGAAGCGATGCTATGGATCGATGAACAGTTGCTGAAGCTTTTTTTGCCTAAATCGAGGTTGCTGTTGTCCGTCAGTGAAGAGCATTGCAGGAAAGTCATGAGTGTTAACGGAGTTCCGGAAGCGGATAAAATGTATGCCGCCGCACTCCTGTTACAGCATCAAGCGGACTTATACGGGGATACGGGCCAGCTTGACAACCAATACGAAGCCTGGAGAAAATCACTCTATTTATTCCTCTCCGCAGCTGAAGAAGGATATAATCCTTCCGGGATTACGGTTCAGTCAATCCGTGAGTTGGCTGAGACGCTTAAGCGAAGCGGGATCGCCTTACCCGCCGCTACCGATACGATGTTATTTCATTATTTTGTTCGAAATGATCGGTATGATGCAGCAGAGGATGTGCTTTACCGACTTCCTGGCAAGGGGGCTGAGAACTGGTACTCTTTAGGAATGAATTTCTATAGTCAGCTCTCCGGATATACTGATGCACAGCTTCTCAAGGGAAATTTGGCGAGGGAAGAAGTAGACGCCGGCCAACGGGAATGGATCCAAACCTATCAGCACACAAACGCACCATTAGAAGCACACAGGCACCTTAGAGAGGATGAAGAATAATGAACGGTCAAGTACGCAACCAGATTAAGCCAGGAATGGAAGTAAACATAGTATTGAAACAAGATCAACGAACCGGAAAGTTAACGAAGGGGACGGTAAAGGACTTGTTGACGAATTCGCCAAATCACCCACATGGCATCAAAGTAAGGCTCTCGGACGGACAAGTAGGCAGGGTGAAAGAAATTTTATCTCCGCAAAGCTGACTGGGAAATATAACTAAATCATAATCTGCAACATCTTAAGGTATATTTACGTTTCTAAATCATAGAATTGCGTTAATAGAAAGTATAAGCTTTTCTACGATAAACAAATGATTATACCTAAAGAGGGGAAAG
Organism: Paenibacillus swuensis; assembly: GCF_001644605.1. Taxonomy (NCBI): domain Bacteria; kingdom Bacillati; phylum Bacillota; class Bacilli; order Caryophanales; family Paenibacillaceae; genus Paenibacillus; species Paenibacillus swuensis. The sequence goes on from NZ_CP011388.1 coordinate 3,717,647, forward strand.
ATTAAGATGAAGAAATTAGCAGCAGGATTAGCAGCTCTGACCCTATTATTCGCCAATACAGCGGCCGCAACGGAAGAACAATATGTTCCCGTAAAGCCATCACCTAACGTACACACGGCCTACATTGAACAGATCCCGACACAGAACGGCAAAGCCTATGTGGTTGCGGATTATATTGAATGGTATGAGGGTGCGAGCGCGGATCGTATCTTTATGCAAAATGAACCGGATTCCGGTCTGGACGGAGCTCCCGACGGATATTATATTGTGAATGACAATACCAAACTGCGGAAATTAACCATTTCGCCTAACGCTGAAGTGATTATGCAGTTTTATAACCGCACAGGTAATATAGAAGATGCGGAAATCGTATTGAATGAAAGAATATCGTTAACCAAGTTTCGTAAGCTGATGACGACGGATGAAACCGTAAGAGATTTTCCATATCATCTTGTGGTGAAGAACGGGGTCGTTGTGAAGATCATTCAACAATTTATTCCATAAGGTAAATCATGAATGCGAGAAACCCGGAGCTTAGCTCCGGGTTATTTTTTTAATATGGAGATATTGACGTTTATTGCTCATTAGAACCTGACCTTAGTGCTGGGCGGTTTCTATGATATGATAGTCCAAAAAAAGAGATGGTGAAGGCCGTGCCAGAAGAAGAACTGTTTGATATCTTCGACAAAGAGTACAACAAAATAGGCATCATGCCGCGCAGGGAGGTCCATGCGAAAGGGCATTGGCATGCTACGTTTCAATGCTGGATCGTTAGCAACAAGGGACATGAGGGTCGAATATCATTATTATTTCAAATGAGACATCCCCGCAAAGATACGTTTCCAGGCTTGTTGGATATTTCGTGCGCGGGTCATCTGCAGGCAGGGGAGACTGTTAGGGAAGGTCAACGTGAATTGTATGAGGAACTTGGGGTGAATGTGTCTTTTGAGGAACTTCACGATTGCGGCGTTTACGCCGAGGAACATCCGATTGCGGGCGGGGGAATGGACCGGGAATTCTGTCATCTCTTTATTTATAAATGTGATAAACCCTTGGAGGCATACGTTATGCAGGCAGAGGAAGTCACAGGAATCTATTGGATTGATCTGAAGGAATTTAAAGAGATGATGGCGGAGCAACGTACCTCTGTTCAAGCTGCGGGTATTCGTGTGGATTCGGCGGGATGCATTGAAGAGCATACTTTTGCTGCGGAATTCACGGATTTCACCCCGCATGGTATTGGTTACTATGAACGTCTGTACACGCATGTCGATAATGTGTTCAAAAACCTTTAAATCCATTTCGTATGTTCTATGCTCAAGTGGTGAAATCTGTTAACAATGAACTTCAGGAGGCATGGTATGCAGAATAGTTACCAGGATGACAGTTATGCTTTACATACCGATTTGTACCAGATCAATATGGCCAAGGCGTATTGGGCGGACGGTATTCATGAACGACGGGCCGTCTTTGAAGTTTATTTCCGTAAGCTTCCATTCGGCAACGGATACGGAGTGTTTGCGGGCGTGGAGCGTATGGCCGATTATTTGCAGAACTTTCGCTTTAGCGATAGTGATCTTGCCTATTTGCAGGATGAGCTCGGATACGACGAGGAGTTTATCTCTTATTTAAGCACAGTGCGGTTTCGCGGAACCGTGCGCGCCATGGCTGAAGGTGAGATTGTCTTCGCGAACGAGCCGCTCATTCGCATTGAAGCTGCGCTGGCCGAAGCGCAGCTGATTGAAACAGCCCTGCTGAACATCGTCAACTACCAGACGCTGATCGCCACGAAAGCGTCCCGTGTGAAGCAGGTCATCGGCCAGCAGATCGCGCTGGAGTTCGGCACACGCCGCGCCCAGGAAATGGATGCGGCGGTGTGGGGTGCGCGGGCAGCCTACATCGGCGGCTTCGACGCGACCAGCAACGTGCGCGCCGGCAAACGATTCGGCATCCCCGTCGCCGGCACGCACGCGCATGCATTCGTCCAGGCTTATCCGGACGAATACACGGCTTTTCGCAAATACGCGGAGCATCATCGCGACTGCGTATTTCTGGTGGACACGTACGACACGCTGCAATCCGGCGTGCCGAACGCGATTCGGGTGGCCAAGGAGATGGGAGACCGGATCCGTTTCTTAGGAATCCGGCTCGACAGCGGCGACTTGGCCTACTTGTCCAAGCAAGCCCGCAAGATGCTGGACGATGCGGGCTTCACGGAAGCGAGTATATTCGCTTCCAACGATCTGGATGAGTACACAATCCTCAACCTGCGTGCCCAAGGGGCAAAGATCAACGCCTGGGGAGTCGGCACCAAGCTGATTACAGCGTACGATCAACCGGCGCTCGGCGCGGTGTACAAGCTGGTCGCGGTGGAAGATGATCGCGGCGGCATGCGGGATGTGATTAAAATATCCGGAAATCCGGAGAAAATTTCCACACCGGGCATGAAGCAGGTTTATCGCATTATCAATAACGAGACAGGACGGTCGGAAGGGGATTATATCGCACTGGAAGGTGAGGATCCGCATCAAGAAGCGTCCCTCTTCATGTTCCACCCTGTACATACGTACCTAAGCAAGACCGTATCCAACTTTGAAGCGATATCACTGCACCATACCATCATGGAAGCAGGAGCGCTGACCCGGCCGCTGCCTACGGCTGAGGATGCAAGAAAACATCTGGCGCGTAATTTGCCGCTGTTATGGGATGAGTATTTAAGATCGCTACATCCTGAAGAATATCCTGTGGATTTAAGCCCGGCTTGCTGGAAAAATCGGATGGATATTATGGAATCTGTAAAGAAACAACGGAAAGAGTAGTGGAGTTAAGAGGATAGGTCGTGCGTTCGTGCATAGTTTTTACCAAATTGCGGATACTGTCTTTAAAAAAAGAGGTGGTATCCATATGTGCGAACGGTATTCTCTCACGGCAGAACTTGAACAGATCACGAATCGATACGGCATTCACAAAACGGAATGTACACACGCCATGCGATATAATATTTCCCCGACCCAAGAGGTGCCTGTCATAGCCCAACATAAGTCCACAAGGTACATGAATGAGTTTCGCTGGGGACTCTATCCGTTCTGGGCCAAAGATTCCATCAACGCCGACTGTCGTAAGATTCATGATAAACCAATATTTGAACGTCTGCTAAAGAAACAGCGTTGTCTTATACCGTCTACCGGCTTCTATGCCTGGAGTGACCAAGGGAAAGTAAAGCAGCCGCTTCGAGTTGTATTGCGAAACCGCGAAGTGTTTGTTTTTGCAGGACTATATGATGTATGGTTAACTCCGCAGAAAGAAGAGGTGCGCACTTGCACAATTTTGACCACAAAGCCGAATGCCGTTGTTTCCGCCTATGGGGACCGGATGCCTGTCATGATGCAGGACAAGGATATTGACGCCTGGCTGGATCCGACTTTTACCAATACGGCCGCGTTGGAATGGATGCTTCAACCTACGGGTGAACATCTGATGGAAGCCTACCCTGTTACAACCTTGGTAAATAATACGGAACATCAACAACCGGACTGTGTGGAAGTTTATCCCTCGGGATGGGCGTTAATTAAATCTTAGATGTATTTCAAAATGGCCCTGTTGTCCCGGTGTACCGGGTGCAGGGTTATTTTACTTGTTCATATATGTTAAAATTAACCTATATATTTCATAGTAGAGGTGAACTATTGTGACCCGAATTGTTACAATCCCTTGGGGAAGCGCCATGTTGTCAGGATGGTTGGCCATTATAACAGGTTCCTTGTATTTGGATCGGGATCATTTTCGGTTTGCGATTTTGGGGAATGAGGCGGGTTCTCAGTGGGAGGCGGTTTCGTTCTGGTCTGATATCTCCATCGGTCTTGGGGTGGCGGTGCTGGGATTGTTGCTTCTCAGAAGGCTCCACTTTCAGATTTCGAACTTATATATTCCTTTATTCCTAATCATACTGGCTTTAATTCAGATCGCGCCGCTTGGTCTATGGGCCATGTTAGGATTGTTATCGGGAGATACAGAAAGCTGGGAGGGCGTTGGCATTCATGCCGTTAACCTGCTGATTATGATGATTGCGGCTATACGCTTTCGTTCATTGTGGAACAGTTCGAGGGAGAACTAAATATGGCAAAGAACCCCTCAGTCGGTAAGAGGGATTCTTTGTTTATCCAGAACAAGCATTACATGGATCTGATTAGAATATCCCGTACGGTATCACGAGTCATGATCTTATAGGACCCTACTTGGGGTTTCATAAAAGATTTCTCGACAAGCTCATCCAGCCGGGAACTGTCAATATTGTAATCGGCTAGGCGGCTCGGTGCTCCGAGTGAATTCCAAAACTCACGTAATGCCGCAATGCCTTCCAGAGCGATGGCCTTATCACTTTTCCCTGAAGGATCAACCTGAAACACTCGAATTGCAAGCAACTTCATGCGGGAGGGGTCTTCCTCAGCGCAATGACTCATCCAATTCGGGAATATGATTCCGAGGCCGCCGCCGTGAGGAATGTCATAAACGGCTGACAGTCCATGCTCAATCTGGTGAGATGCCCAATCCCCGCCGTCTGTACCGCTGGAAAGTAAACCATTGAATGCCGTAGTGCCCGCATACATGATCGTAGCCCTCAAATCAAAGTTATCCGGTTCGCGGATCAGGTCAGGAGCCGCTTCCATTATTGTAAGCAGCACAGATTCCATAAATCGATCCATCATAGGAACATGTTCAGTGCGATGGAAATACTGTTCAAGTACATGAGACATCATGTCAACAATTCCATACACCGTTTGATCGAGGGGAACAGAATAGGTATAAGATGGATCCAGAATTGAAAATGCGGGATACGCCAAAGGACTTGCCCAACCCCGTTTCTCGTTCATTTCCCAGTTCGTTATGACAGAGATATTGTTCATCTCAGAGCCTGTCGCAGCCAGCGTGAGGACCGTGCCAAACGGTAAAGCTTGTTCTACCGACGCTTTTCTGGTGATAATATCCCAAACATCCCCGTTATAGTAAACACCTACAGAGATGGCTTTGACACAATCAATGACGCTTCCGCCGCCGACAGCAAGAATGAAGTCGACTTTTTCTTGACGGCAAATGTCAATGCCCTTATGCACAGTGGTGAGTCGGGGATTGGGTTCCACTCCGGATAACTCAATCACTTCGGCTTCCATCTGTTCCAGTTCCGATAGTACAGCGTTATAAACGCGGTTCTTCTTAATACTGCCGCCGCCGTATACCAGCAGCACCCGTTTTCCTTTGTTACCCAGTTCTTGTTTCAGCTGTCCGATCTGTTCGTGTCCAAACCAGAGACGTGTCGGATTGTGTTGCATAAATGACTGCATGTTCATTCTCCTTTTGATGCGAATAAGAGCAATATTATACTACATGGATATCCGGTAGCAAGTGTACAGCAATGTCTGATGTTGTTATGATATAGGAAGTGAAATGTCGAGTACTTAGTGAATCAGCACAGGAGCATCTCCTGTGCTTTTAATATGGATGGCTTAAAGGCGGGATATGTTTAAAATGTTACCTATAGACGAAGTTCTCGCCCCGCTGAACCAAGCGTTGACCTTAAGGCCCAACGCCGTTCTCGTTGCGCCGCCGGGCTCGGGAAAGACAACCCGGGTTCCCTTGGCCATGCTGGAGGCGCCGTGGTTAAACGGCCGGAAGATTGTAATGTTGGAACCACGAAGGTTGGCCGCCCGGTCCGTGGCCGGTTATATGGCTAAGCTCCGCGGGGAAAAGGTCGGGGATTCCATTGGCTACCGTGTGAAACATGATACGAAAGTGAGCGCGCATACCCGGATTGAGGTTATTACCGAAGGGGTTTTAACGCGAATGCTGCAACAGGACCCATCCTTGGACGGAATTGGTGCGGTATTGTTCGATGAGTTTCATGAGCGAAGTCTGCATTCGGATCTCGGATTGGCCTTGTGCCTTCAATCCCAAAGCCTGTTCAGGGAGGATTTGCGATTGCTGATCATGTCCGCGACCATGGATGCGGAATCGGCATCTGCTCTTCTGGGGGACGCGCCTGTCGTTACAGGCGAGGGGCGGATGTTTCCTGTGGAAACACGGCATCTGCCCAGACGCGCCGGCGTCCGGGTGGAAGACGCCGTGGTGACGGCGGTACAGCAGGCGCTGGCACAAGACGAAGGCGACGTGCTGGCGTTCCTGCCGGGCGCGGCGGAGATTCGCCGCGCGCAAGCGGGCTTGAGCGGCGTGAGCCCCGGCGTGCGCGTGCTGCCGCTCTATGGCAGCTTGCCCCAGGCGGCTCAGGAAGCCGCCATCGCTCCCGCGAAGCCCGGGGAGCGCAAGGTCGTCCTCGCGACATCGATCGCGGAGACGAGTCTCACCGTCGACGGCGTACGCATCGTCGTCGACGGCGGAACCATGCGCGTGCCGCGGTTCTCGCCGCGCACGGGCATGACGCGCCTGGAGACGGTTCCCGTCTCGCGCGCGTCGGCAGATCAAAGGCGCGGGCGCGCAGGCCGCACCGCCCCGGGCATCTGCTACCGTCTGTGGACGGAGCAGGAGGATCTTCGCCTCGAGCCCCGCAGCACCCCGGAGGTGCTCGAGGCGGATCTGGCGCCGCTGGCGTTAGCTCTAGCGGCGTGGGGTGTGGCGGATCCAGACGAGCTGAGCTGGCTGGATCCGCCGCCGGCGCCCGCGTACGCCCAGGCGCGGGCGCTTCTGCGCCGCCTCGGCGCGTTGACCGAGGCAGGCGCGATTACGCCGCACGGGCATCGCATGGCGGAGCTCGGGCTGCACCCGCGGCTGGCGCATATGTTATTGCGCGCGCAGGAGATGGGCTGGAGCCGGCAGGCATGCGACTTGGCGGCGTTACTGAGGGAGCGGGATATCGTCCGTTACGATCGATCGGTGCCGAATGTGGATGTAATGAAGCGAGCCTCGATACTGCAGGAAGCTAGGCAATGGCGGGGAGAATTGCCGGAATCGCTAGGCGGTCTGAGAGTGGATTCGGCATTATGTCGGCGCATTATCACAGAGGCGGACCACCTTATTCGCATGTTGCGGTCGTCGCAGGCACAATCAAACCAGTCTGAGAAAGAGCAGGCGTATACCGGTGATGTCGGTGTCATGCTGGGTTGGGCATACCCGGACCGCATAGCGCAATTAAGAAGCTCCGGCCGCTTTACGTTGGCGAACGGAAGAGGGGCGGCTATGGAAGCAGGACAAGCTCTGGCTTACGATCGTTACATTGTGGCTGTTGATCTGGATGATCAAGGGGTCGAGAGTCGAATATATCTTGCGGCATCTCTCAGTCTGGAACATATCGAAGAGCACTTTCAAACCGATATTCGTCATGAGGAAATCATGGAATGGGATAATTCAGCCCGTGCGGTCAGGGCGCGTAAGCGATTGCTGCTGGGGGGCTTGCTCCTGAAGGAAACGCCTATGGAAAATCCTGATCCGGAGAGGGTCCTAACCGTTCTCATGGAGGGTATTCGGCTGAACGGGCTGGATATGCTCTCTTGGAAGCGTCCTGAGCGACAGATGCAGGAAAGAATGCAGTTTATGCATAAGGTAAACCCGGAGCAATGGCCCGATGCATCGGAGGCGGGACTGTTGGACAATTTAGAAACATGGTTGGGTCCGCATGCTTACGGAATGAAATCTCGCAGTGACCTCCAGAAAATCCCGCTGACTGAAGCCTTGGCGGATCTTATATCCTATGAACAACGTGTGGAACTGAATCACATGGTGCCTACGCATATGACGTTACCGAGCGGATCACGCGTACCGCTGGATTATAGTAATCCGGATCAACCGGTGCTGGCGGCGCGTCTTCAAGAGTTGTTCGGATGGAAAGAAACACCCCGAATCGGCGGTGGACGCGTGCCTTTAACGATTCATTTGCTCTCTCCGGCACAGCGTCCGGTTCAGGTTACACAAGATTTGGCTAGCTTCTGGAAAACCGCCTATTATGAAGTTCGCAAAGACCTTAAAGGTCGTTATCCCAAGCATTACTGGCCGGATAATCCTCTGGAGGCACCCGCAACAAGCCGGACGAGACCCAAAGCTTAAGGTGTTTAACATAAAAGGAGGGGCATTTGTTATGAAAACATGGACGGAATCGATTGAAATCCATGCACCGATTGAACGCGTATGGGCTTTGTTTGACGGGTCCTTGGAGAATATGCAAAAGATGATGCCTCAAGTTGTCGAGAACAAACCCTTGAAGGTTACAGAGAACCAGATCGGCAGCGTCTATAGGCAAAAGTATCAAGAGGGCAAGCGCGTTGAAGAGTACGATGTGGAGACGTTGGAATATACGGATACACCGGAGTATAAAGTGTTAAAGGTAGGCTTCGCTCTGGCTAAGATGTTTGATATTACGGCCAAATATGAAATGACCCGTGTAAGCCCGGATGTAACCCTGTTTAAATATACAGCAACTAACAAAGCGCTGAAATGGTTTGTGCATGTGCTGCTTCTGATGGTGAGCTCGAAAGTAGTGAAGCGTTTTGTGTTACGTGTAAAAGAAATTGCGGAAAATAAAGAATAGCTAGCACAATAAACAAGCTGCCAGATTAGGCAGCTTGTTTATGCTTAGTACCCCTTATTCCTTACCCAGCACTGCTTGTCCCCATAGCTTTACCTTGCAGATCGTTCTGGATCAAATCCGCCGTCAACTGACCTGACAGGGTAACCATCGGAACGCCGCCTCCCGGATGGGTGGAGCCTCCTACAAAATAAACATTATCCAACAATTCGCTCCGGCTAGGGATTTTAAAGCCTCCGTTCATCTTGCGGTCGGTTACGACGCCATAGATGGAACCGCCGTTAGAACCGTATAAACGCCTAAGGTCGTCCGGAATAAATTGATACTCAAATTCGATGGATTCCCTCAATCCTTCCAAGCCCATTCGCTCCAGTTTCGTCAACACCTTCTCGCGATAGGTTTCCCTGAACGATTCCCAGGATTCTCCCTGCTTGAGCGGAGGAACGTGGGTTAGCACGAACAAGTTCTCCTTGCCTGCCGGTGCTTGGGAAGCGTCGGATTTACTGGAAATACCAACATATACGGTCGGATCTTCAGGAGGAATTCCTGCCGTAAAGAGGTCATGAAACTCTTGTTCCTGATTTTTGGAAAAGAAGAAATTATGATGCGCCAAATGGTCATACCTGCGATTCACACCTAACAGCAAGACCAGACCGGATACCGTCGGAGCGAATTTCTCCAGTTTAGCCGAGGTTTTGGCGGCTTGAGGATGCGTCTCCAGAATGGTTTGGTGGGCAGGAATCGCTTCCAGGTTACATACGATTAATTCCGCGGAGAGTTGTTCCCCCGATTCCAATACGACTCCAGAAGCTTGTTTCCCGTTGGAGGTGATTTCGGTGACTTTGGAGCCCGTGCGCACTTCAACGCCGAGTTCCCCGAGTAATCTCAGCATCCCTTCCGCAATATTGCGCATGCCGCCTTCCACATAATAAATTCCCAACCCTAACTGTACATAAGTCAACTGTGACAAAATGGCTGGCGCTCCATACGGAGATGAGCCAATATACATGATCATAAAGTTGAACAACTGCCGTAGATGCGGATCTTTGAGATAGCGGGAAGTCACCTGATCCATGGATCGCAGAGGGTCCATCGCCAGCAGCTCGCGCAGCGAATGAAGAGAACGGAGGTCGCCGATGCCGGACAGACTTTCTTTGTAGAAGCTGTTAGTGCATAACTCATACATCTTGTAACAATATTGCAGGTAATCAAGGAATTTACCGGCATCATCGGGGGAAAGGGCGCGAATCTGTTCCATCATGGCCGGCAAATCCGAACTTAAATCGAGTACGGTGCCGTCTTCAAAAAAGGTGCGCCATTGCGGTTCAACCCGCTTGATGGTCATATAATCTTCAAGCTTACGGCCGCAGCTTGCGAACAGCTGCTCCAGCACCCATGGCATAGTGAGAATGGATGGACCTGTATCGAATGTGAATCCTTTGCCTGAGCGGATATTCAGCTTGCCGCCTGCTCTTTCGTTCTGTTCCAATACGGTTACTTGGTGTCCGTCCCCGGCAAGCCTAATGGCGGCCGATAAACCGGCCAAACCACCTCCGACCACGATGACATTTTTACTTTGTTGCGTCTTGTTGGACATGAGGATTCCACGCTCCTTTAGTTTTCTATAGTAAACATATGTATAACTTCATCCTGTATGCGGATAGGCTAGCATGCATAGAATGCCTATGCCTATTATCTTTTATTACCACAGAAATGGTAAACTATAACTATTAATCTTTGTACTGATTGTGAACAGGGGGGGTGTTTAGTTTGTTGGACTTGTTGATTATCCTCTCCGGTTGGCTCAGCGGCCTGTTCCTGCTCTGGAGATTACCCGTACTTACGGAACATGAGTATACATCCGGCACTTATTTAGCATCGGCTGATTTTGCGGACTCTGACCACGCTGCCCACGATAAATCTGCGGATATCACCATCATTATTCCCGCGCGAAACGAGGAGCGCAACATTGGTGAATTGCTGCGCACCATCCGCGCGCAACAATGCTCTGCCGCCGAGGTGTTGGTCGTCGACGACAGTTCGACCGACCGTACCGCGGCGTTGGCTGCAGCCGCGGGCGCGCGGGTCATCCGGGCGGACGCTTTGCCGCCGGGATGGCAGGGCAAGGCGTGGGCGTGTCACACGGGAGCAGAGCAGGCGCGCAGCCGCTTGCTCCTGTTTCTGGACGCCGACACGCGCCTCGCCCCGGACGCCCTGGCGAAGCTGGCGTCCGCCTACCGCCGCCACGGCGGGATGCTCGCCGTACAGCCGTATCACACGGTGATTCGGCCGTACGAGCAGCTCTCCGCCGTGTTCAATCTCGTTGTCGCCGCTTCCATGGGCGCGGCGACGATGCTCGGCCCGAAGATGCGCCCGTCTGGCGCGTTCGGGCCTTGCGCGGTGTGCAGCCGGGACGACTACGTTCGTCTGGGCGGGCACGGGGCTGTGCGGGGCGAGGTGCTGGAGACCTTCGCCTTGGGGCGGCGCTTCCAAGCCGCGGGTCTGGGGCTCCGCCTGTTCGGCGGGCAAGGCACGGTATCGTTCCGGATGTATCCGGACGGATTGGCTGCTTTAGCCGAAGGCTGGAGCAAGAACTTCGCCGGCGGGGCCGTGAGCCTGCGGCGTGGATTGCTTGCGGCGATTGTATTGTGGATCGCCGGTCTTGCAGCGTTGTCTGTGCAGGCGGTAACTGCGGGGATTCAATTTCTGTATACGCAAACACTGGATATGCAATGGAGCTTCGGACTGGTATACCTGTTATTTGCGATAACCTTGTTCAAGCAAATGCGAAGTGTCGGTAATTTTAACGTTATCACCGCAATCTTGTTTCCCATTCCGGTAACGGGCTTTATTCTGTTATTCGCAAACTCTGTTTTCTTAACGTTCTTTAGACGGCGTGTTCGTTGGAAAGGCAGAACTCTGAACACGAATGGTAAAGTGGCTGAAACATATCCTGGAAACGAAACTACCCGTCACGAATAATTCGAAGCTGGAAGGAGGGGATGCAGTGAGGATCTGGGTGTTGCCCACCTTTTGGACCATCCTGTTGGATGTGGCGGTTTGGTATGTGATTCAGATGGGGACGGCGTATGCTTGTACCCGAATTCCTGTGGCTTATTTCGAGCGCAGCCGGCTGTTTACACGAGTTTATTCTTTTGAACAGAATGGGCTTTGGTATGAACGTTACTTACTTGTGAAGATGTGGAAAAGCAAGCTTCCTGACGGCAGCAGGTTGTTCAGGGACGGCTTCGCCAAGAAGGAAATGCGCGGTAATCATAAGGATTACTTCAGAAGATTCGTAATTGAGACCCGACGGGGTGAATTGGCCCACTTCCTTGCGATGCTGCCCGCACCTGTCTTCTTTTTGTGGAGTGACAGCGTAACCGGAATGATCATGATTTTCTATGCGATTGTCATCAATCTTCCTTGCATTGTAGCCCAACGATATAATCGGATTCGGTTTAACAGACTGGTTAAGCTCAGAATGGAAAAATAATGTACTTCCTCTTCTTACCTTCCGCATCCCACAGGCTTGTGATACAATCGGTAGCGCGGCGGACATCTTTATGTTCTTCAAAACAACTAAGGAGAGGTTGCTACACCATGAGAAGACAGATTTGGGTTATGATGATTGCGATGTTAGGATTTACGAGCATTCCCCTTACGACTACGGTCGAAGCGGCGGCACCCGCAACATTGACTTACGGAAGCACGGCGAATGATGTGCCGGATTTACAGTACAGATTAAAGTCATTAGGCATCTTTAAAGAACGAGTTACAGGTTATTACGGTACGGTAACCACGAAGGCCGTAGAGACGTTTCAGGCCAAATCCGGTTTACGTGTTGACGGAATCGCGGGTCCCGGAACATGGTCGGTATTGAAGAAGAAATCCGTGAACAAATACGAAATGGATCAACTGGCGAAGATTATTCACTCTGAAGCTCGCGGTGAACCCCATAAAGGTCAAGTCGCGGTTGGCGCGGTTGTGATGAACCGTCTGGCATCGCCTTTGTTTCCCAAGAGCGTATCCGGTGTTATTTTTCAGCCCTGGGCTTTTACAGCCGTGCATGACGGGCAATATAAGCTGATTCCTGATAACGATGCCTATCTGGCCGCAATGGATGCGGTACGCGGGTGGGATCCCACATACAACGCGTTGTATTATTTTAATCCGGAAACCGCGACATCCAAGTGGATCTGGAGTCGAAAACAAACTGTGAAAATCGGTCGACATATATTTGCCGTTTAGAAGAAGAGCGCTGTGCGCTCTTTTTTTGAACAAAATCAACGATAGAATAGGACTATACTACGGTTTTCCGAAGAATGGAGAGTCCACGATGTTGTCTAAACCACGTCTGCTTGGCATAGATTTTGCCCGTTTCGTTGCTATATTAGGAATGATTTTAGTGCACGCCGCCACGGATTTGGTCATGCTTCCGCAGGAGAGAGCTCTTGATGCGGAGGTGCCTTGGCCTAAAGATCCGGCTTGGGCTTACTGGATACAGGTGATTTTTGCAAACAGAGCAAGACCTTTGTTTATCATGCTCGCCGGTGTCGGGATTTCTTTGCTGGTCTCACGGAAGAGCATAGGCGGGCTTGTGTTAGTGAAGAGAGCAGCCTATTTATTGGTATTGGGCGTACTGCTTCTTGTAGCCGGCTGGAGTGACATGGTTTTATGTATTTACGGGATTATGTTCTTATTCGCTGTCGTGTTGGTAAGACTACCGACCGTTGTGCTGGTCATATTAACATGCGTCTTGTTGGCGTCTCCGTTACCCTATGCCGAAGCGACAGAACATGATGCTAAAACGATCTTCTCCATATTCATTGTTATTTCACAGATCGGTTACTTTGTAATAGGCATGGTTATAGGTCGAATGAATTTGAACGTTAAAAGTGCCATTAGTAAAGTAGCGGTCATCGGAGCTGGATTGACTTTACCGGGATGGATCTATCTGTGGTGGGTTAACGGCAGTATTCAGGTGATTGAGCTTAAAGGGATTTGGGATTGGATTGCAGCTAATGTAAGTACGGTGGGATGGTGCTTTCTGGTACTGTCAGGTTGTCTCTCAGTCGGCAGATCCACGGGACGTATTTCCCAATGGCTCGCTCCCTTTAACGTGGCCGGCGGAATGCCGCTAACCATTTATGTCATTCATGCTTTGTTATACACATGGTTGTCGCACCAATATCAATTCCATTTTGGCCAGGCCATGTTGATATCATTGGCATACATCATTTTTGCTTTAATAGCAACGAACTTATGGGCTGCGAAAGGATATAAAGGTCCATTGGAAATGTTAATGCGTGTCGTTTCTGGATCTTCACCAAGTAAACCTAAGCAGATCTAGTTGATTAAGTTATGTCGAACAACAAAAAAAACCTGCACACACAGGTTTTTTTGTTTCTCTTATTTCATTAATTTATGTTGCAACAGGGATGAAAGCTCTTCAGGGGATGACCAAACGATCGGGCGCATACCCGAAACTTCTCTCTGCAGCTCAGGTACGGCATCCTGATGAATAGTCCAGATGATCGGCATCTGCTTTCCTTTGGTATAACCTGAAGCGAAATAAACCAAGTCCGAGTCAGGGTTTAGATCGGCTATAACCAATTCACTGCGGTCTATGGCGCGCATGACCTCTTCCAAGGCGTCCCCGGAAGGGGTAAATTCCGGATATTGAGCTAAGTATCCACACTGCTCGACAGCAGGAATGATGGATGAGGACCATAAATGTTGGGTTTCCTTATCGGATGTGACCAGAACACAGCAATGCTTCAGATTTTCGCTTTGAAGACTCGCTAAGGCGGCTCTCCAACCTTTTTCCGTCAACTTTATGGTAGGCCCTACCCGATCCAGCAACATATCAGTCTTAAGCATCTCTAGTATATAGACAAACTCCTGCATATTTGGAGAGTAAGTCAGGTTAAAGCTATGCGTCAACTGATGAAGGATGACCGGTTCATTCGGACCGTTTGCATGCCTGTGCAGAAATTGGAGCAGTTTCTCTCCTTTTGTTTCTAAGGTTAGGGGCACCATAGGTGATTTAACGATGTGATCCAAATCATCGACCGTGATGCGTACAGGATGTCCTGTATCGGTGTGTTCCCGGATATAGCCGGAGAGCAGCGGAAACAGCTCGCGTTTACGGCTATGTATTAACGTATTGAAAGGCTCATAACAGGCAGCTCCCATTTCATAAGCGGCATCCGGGGCACAGTAACAATCCCGAAACACGTAGTGATCTTCCGCAACCTTCGCATATACAATTTTTTCGCAAAATAAACAACGTTTTTGTTCAATAGACAATTCGTATCCATCCTTTCCAAGTGTTGTGAATCTTCTACTTTAGAAGAGGTTTATGTACTAAACTAACATAACTGTCTGAAGGGCACAATGGAATGTAAATGATTGGCATGATCTGAAATCGTTCAATCAATTCCATGTTTTTGGGTTAAAGAAGGATACATAAACTTGAATACTAAGGAGGACAAGCCCATGAAATGGTCCGTCAATTCTTGGACGTTTGAACGTCATTTAGGTCCCTTAAAGCTGGTGGAATGGAATGAAGAAAAGAAGGAGATTGTCTCTCAGCCGGAGGATCAACCCGCCCATATCCAATGGAATGAATGGCCGGCGAGTCTTGCGGAAAAAGGGTATCATGCCGTCGAGCTTTCCTACGCCCATATCCCGTCCACGACCGATGAAGCTTTACTGCAAATTCGTAAGGCTTATGAGGAGGCGGGTATTGAGATGGCTTCCATTCTATTGGACTATGGCGACATCTCTCACACCGATGTTGAGCGAAGAGAGGCTGATATTCGTTGGATACGCTCGTGGATCGATTATGCCTCCAAGTTGGGAGCATTACGAGTTCGAGTCATCGGCGGGGAATCCGCACAGGAGGATCAGGAAGCGCTGCAAAGAGCATCCGAAGCGATGCGTTCCTTAATTAGCTACGGATTAAATAAAGGCGTACAAGTAGTGACGGAAAATAACGGTGAACTGCTATCTACAGCCGATTATTGCCTAGCATTAATCAATACGTGTGAAGACCAATTAGGATTTACAGCGGATTACGGTAATTTTAAGAAGAACCATTTAGACCAACTGGAACAAGTACTTCCTATAGCTGACACGGTACATGCCAAGATGAAGCTGCATCCGAACGGAGAGATGGATACAGAGGATTTCAGTCAGTGTCTGAGGCTCACCAAAGGGGCAGACTTTGACGGAGTGTTATCTCTGACCTATCTGGGTGATGCGGATCCTTGGACGTCGCTTGCCAAGCTTCGAGCCATAGCGGTGAACGAGTTGCGGACACCTCTCGGAATCCGTCTGACGAGAGGTTCCGATTTGAAGTCATGGAGTGGCATGTAGTACACTGTAACCGTGATATATAAACGTATGCATACATCTTTTATGGGAGTTGAGATCCGCATGGCCACTTTACCTTTACAACAACGGGGACTGGATACAAGTCGATTGATTCTGGGCTGTATGGGTCTGGGAGGGGATTGGAATAGGCAATCTCCAATTACCGAGGAGCACGTTAAACAAGCTCATGAAGCTGTGGAAGCCGCGCTTTCCATTGGGATTAATTTTTTTGATCACGCGGATATTTACACAGCCGGCAAAGCGGAGAAAGTGTTCGGACAAGTATTAAAGGAACGCCCGGAGCTTAGGGAAAAGATGATTATTCAGTCCAAATGCGGTATTCGTTTTGCGGAAGAAGAGAGCGGACTCCCGGGTCGGTTTGACTTCTCCGAACAGCATATCCGCAACAGCGTTGACGGCATCTTATCTCGTTTAGGCGTTGATTATTTGGATATTCTGTTGTTGCACAGACCGGATCCTTTAGTCGAACCGGAAGAAGTGGCCAGTGTATTTAATTACTTGAAAACTTCCGGTAAAGTTAAGCATTTCGGGGTCTCCAATATGAGCGCTGCGCAAATTCAATTGCTACAGCACTACATCAAGGAACCGATTGTGGTAAATCAATTGGAAATGAGCTTGGCTAAAGTTGGTTTTTTAAACGCAGGCGTTCATTTAAACCAAGAGGCTGCCGCGGGTGACATCTTTCCAGAAGGCACCTTGGAATATTGCCGCTTAGAGAATATCCAGATTCAGGCTTGGGGCCCGTTAGCACAAGGCGTCTTTTCCGGCAAACCTTTGGTGGATCAACCGAAATCCATTCATGATACGGCTGAATTGGTTGGACGCATGGCGGCTGATAAAGGCGTAACCCGAGAAGCGATTGTACTTGCTTGGCTCATGAAGCATCCCGCCCAAATCCAGCCTGTTATCGGGACTGTGAATCCGGAACGGATTCGTGCTTGTGCCGATGCAGAGCGGGTACAGTTGTCCCGCGATGAATGGTACACATTATATGTAAGTTCAAGGGGAGTACGTTTACCTTAATGATTAAATGAACAAGCCGACCGCAACGTTTGCGGTGGGTTTGTTTTGTTAGGAAGGAAGGTTGAAATCATGGCTGAGAAGAATCAGCACATATTGAGCAACGCGAGGGAATGGGTCATCGCTAAATTGGGTGAAGACAGCTCCGGGCATGATGCATGGCATACGTTTCGGGTAGCCAATACAGCTTTAAGAATTGCTCTCGAAGAGGGCGCGGATTCATATATTTGTGAATTAGCGGCACTGTTGCATGATATGGCCGATGAGAAATTGGTTCCTGATGTGGCCGAGGCGGAAGCCGAGATGATCCGCTGGATGCATAACGAAGGTGTGGATTCGGATGCGGTAGATCATGTGATGGAAATCATACGAACCATGTCCTTTAAAGGAGGAAACCGCCCCGCGGTGCGTACTCTAGAAGGCAGAGTAGTGCAGGACGCGGATCGGTTGGATGCGATCGGCGCAATTGGGATTGCCCGAGTGTTTGCTTATACCGGCTGGAAAGGGAGTCCTTTACATGATCCTAATCTCACCCCGCGCGATGAAATGACACCCGAAGAGTACCGTAACGGAAAAGATACGGCCATTAATCATTTTTATGAGAAACTTTTACGCCTGAAAGCACTAATGAATACAAATTACGGATTGCAATTGGCCGGTGAACGACATGCTTTTATGGAACAGTATTTGGAGCAATTTTATGAAGAGTGGGAAGGGAAGAGGTAATATTCATTTCGGGGGTGGCACGACTGGACCGGTTGGATGAAGAGCAATTTACATACAGAATAACGAAAGATCAGAAAGTCATCATTTCTTTCCATGGTAAACAGGTCACGATCCTAACAGGTAAAGAAAGTAACAAGTTTATGTCGAGAATCGGAAGTGCTGACTTTAGGGAAGCTCAACTGATGATGGCCAAAGCTACTGGCAACTTTAAGCGTGGAAACGAATAATAACATAATCGGAAACCGGGTGCATTGGCATTCGGTTTTTTTTGTGACTGTTCGTTGTCAACTGCATATTAGAAGGTTACAGGGCATACGTTTAATATGTCAGAATCTACGTATTGAGGGTGTATACCTGTGCCCAAGCTCACATTATCCATGATCGTCAGGAATGAACAAGACCGTTACCTAGGTAAAGTACTCGAGAAGCATCGAGCCTATATTGATGAAGCGATCATCATAGATGACGCAAGTACCGATGAAACGGTGCAGCTATGTATGGAAAAGCTTGCGGGAATTCCATTGACTATAATTCGCAATGATACCTCCTGTTTTCACAATGAAGTTCAACTAAGAATGCAGCAATGGGCCGCTACGGTAAACAGTCGACCGGAATGGATTCTGAATATGGATGCTGATGAAACCTTTGAGGATTCTTTTAGGGATGAAGTTTCCATGCTTATGGAAAATCACCAGCCCCAAGTGTATTATTTCCGACTTTATGATATGTGGAATGATTGTTCCTATCGCGAAGATGCCTATTGGCAGGCGCATCGAACGTATCGCCCTTTTTTGCATAAATATCAGACGGATTATTCTTATTATTGGAAAAAAACCCCTCAACATTGTGGACGATTTCCTACCAATGTGGGAGAACAGCCTTACCTGTGTTCCAAACTTCGGGTGCAGCATTGGGGATGGTCACGGCTTACAGATCGTCAATTGAAATATAAAAGGTACATGGAACTGGATCCGGACGGCCGTTATGGCTGGCTAGAGCAGTACGAATCCATTCTGGACCCAAATCCTTCATTAATGAAATGGTCAGATTCTATTTAATCATGACTCGACCCATGCATGTCCTCAGGAGGGGAGATTTCATGTCACAATCCTTATTCCCGAACGTTATCCCTAATCTGCTTGAGAGCAAAGGGCAGGCTGTAAACCTTCTGATTGGCGCGATAGCCAAGGGAGAGATGGCTACCGCTAATTTAATGAACGCCGAAGCCGAAAAGATCTTATATTTCTTGGAACATAAGGACTTTGACGGTCATTGCGGAGGTACATTACAACTTTCTCATACCACACTTCATTTTCTGGACAGCATGATTATGAAACAATGGCTTGCCCTTCGTCAGCTTGACCGTATTTTACAGCTTACGGAGTGCGGCAGATATGCCTATGGAGATGAATGCGGAGATGAAGAATAGCGGGTTAGACGAACCGGGTTCCGACGATGCCATTAACGATATTCTGGGTGCTGTTGCTTCTCAGGAGAAAGCGATAGCTCTGTTTATACGCGCAGAAGCGGAGAAACTGAATCTGTTCATCGGGGACAAGGGTACTTTTCCCGCATCACCATCTCATGAAGAAATGATTGAACTTCAACGTCATGTAGCGCTTATTCTGGATGGACTGCTCCAGCAACAACGGCTTCTTGTGCGAACACTGGAGATCTGCGAACGGTTGGCTAAACATCACGGGGGTCCGTTATGAACTCTGGATCATCACGTAATAATATTGCTTTGCAAGC
The DNA here is from genome assembly GCF_001644605.1 of Paenibacillus swuensis. Lineage (NCBI taxonomy): Bacteria > Bacillati > Bacillota > Bacilli > Caryophanales > Paenibacillaceae > Paenibacillus > Paenibacillus swuensis. Next base: position 3,737,073 of record NZ_CP011388.1, read on the forward strand.
TGCTGTGGTAGAGGTTTTACACAGTCTGGCGCTTATGCAAGACACTTGTGCTTCCATGTCGTCTTCAATCCAACTCTCCGTAGAACAATTAAGGCAGATTACAAAACATCTGTACAGCCAGGTGAACGTCTCGGGTTATCAGGAGAAATATGCCTATCTCAACCAACAAGGTCATGGGAGCAAGCCATTGATTCTCATTAAGGCCAAAAGAGCGCGCTGGATCCGTCCTCTGCAGAAGGAGGAGCATGATAATGACAATCGTCGATGATCAAGATGATTTGCATAGAATTAAAGGTAAACGCATTCTAATCGGAAGCGCAGTCCGACAAACGCCGGAAATCCTGGGCTTCTTTCTGGATTCTTTGGCTATGCTTGAATGTAAGGATTGGGTGTTGAGCTATTATTTTGTAGATAACAACGATGCTGAGAAATCACGTCTAATGCTTGAACAATTCGCGACTAAACACAATCGGGTAACATGTTCGAGAAATGAAAGCACGGAACCTTACCTGCGTAATGAAAAATCACATTATTGGACACACACCCTTGTTTGGAAAGTCGCTGAAATGAAGAATCAAATTCTGGAAGCGGCGAGGCAAGGGGGTTACGATTATTTATTTCTTGTTGATTCGGATCTTGTGCTTCATCCCTATACTTTGCAAAAATTGATTTCAGGGAATCGTGACATTATAGCTAATATATTCTGGACCCAGTGGTCCCCGGAAAGTCCGGAACTGCCGCAAGTATGGCTGGAGGACGATTACCGGATGTTTCATAGTAAGCCTCTATTTCATGAAAGTTCTTCAGAAGATATGGAGGTCCAAACCTTTCTTCAACAACTTCGGGAACCTGGTATCTATGAAGTGGGCGGTCTTGGCGCATGCACTCTTTTGAGCAAAAACGTTCTGGACTCTGTCATTACCTTTACTAAATTACCGAATGTTTCCTTCTGGGGAGAGGACCGGCACTTCTGCATACGAGCGGCTGCTTTGGGATTTAAGTTATATGTCGACAGCACTTATCCGGCTTATCATCTCTATCGTGAACAGGATTTAGACGGTGTTGAGGACTATGTTGCATGTTGTAAATCGGAGGCAGGGCGAGACGGGATAACGGTTAGTCTATGTATGATTGTGAAAAATGAAGAGAATATCCTCCCGCGATGCCTGGAATCGGTCTGTGATGTAGTCGACGAACTCATTATTGTGGATACCGGTTCGACAGACCAAACGGTTGAGGTGGCTAAACGATATGGTGCTCGAGTGTTTGAGTTTGAATGGATTGATGATTTTGCAGCGGCCCGGAATTACGCATTTCAGCAAGCTACACAAGAATATATTCTTTGGCTGGATGCGGATGATTATTTGAAGGAAAAGGACCGGGGTCTATTTCGCAAGTTGACAAATACACTCTCCAGAGATGTTGACAGTGTCCTGATGCATACGCATCTGGCATTCGATCAACAGGGGAATGTGACGCACAGTCTGTGTCGCAATCGATTGGTTAAGCGGAACAAAGGCTTCCGGTGGGAAGGATTTGTGCATGAATGTCTGATGGTGTCGGGACAGACGCTCCAAAGTGACATTGCCGTCACCCATCAGAAAGATAAATCGTATACGGATCGGAATCTACGGTTATACCGCTCACATTTAGCTAAAGGCGCGGAGCTTTCCCCAAGGGATATGTACTACTTTGCTAATGAGTTGAAGGATCATGGATATTGGGATGAAGCTGCGGAGTGGTATGAGCGGTTCCTGCTGGACGGTAGAGGATGGCTGGAAGACGTCATTGGCGCTTGTATTAAACAGGCGAATTGTTATGGTCAACAGGGTAATCGTTATATGCAAAAGAAGGCTTTGCTCCGTTCCTTTGAACATGGTCACCCCCGACCGGATGCTTGTTGTGCTCTGGGCGCTGTATTTATGGAACAGGAGGATTATGTTTCGGCGGTGACTTGGTTTAAAACCGCGCTAACCTGTAATACGGAGTCGATTCTTGGGTTGGTGGATCACGCATCGTACACCTGGCTTCCTTACCTGCAATTATGTGTGTGCTATGACCGGATGGGTGACCGTGTTTCGGCTTATTCGCACCATCTGCAAGCTTGTTCTTTTCAGCCGGAACATCCGAGTATGGTATTTAACCAGAAGTATTTTGCGGAGTTAGGGTATGAGAAAAAGCCGAATGAGTGTTCTTAACTGCTAGAATGATACTGGAGAGATTAGAATGGACCATTCAGGGGAACCTCGGGAACGAACCAAAGAAGAGATTATAAGTTTGTTATTGTCTTCTTTAGCTATGGGTGAGATGGGTGTAGGACAATTATTGCAAGCTGAGGCGGAGAAAATACAATATTTGTTGGGAACGTTGCCCGGGGTGAAAGGGCCTCGAGCCTCATTATGTGATATTAAAGCTGCAGATCGCAGTGTGAAAGAAGCGTTGGATCAAGTCATTCAACATGAGTTGATCCTGCAAGGATTAATGGATAATACCATCTTGTTGCCGGATCAGTTGGATCCGGCTTTTGTGCTGTTGGTTAGGCAATTGTTGAGCGTTGAGGGTGTGAAGGGGCCGACTGGACCTGCTGGACCTACTGGGGCGACTGGGGTTACAGGAGGGACGGATAAACCTGGAGAGAAAGGATGCCGGGGAGAGCCAGGTCATAGGGGGCCGACAGGCGTCACGGGGAAAGAGGGGAGTGCTGGAGCGACGGGAGAAGTGGGTCCAACGGGACCATTGGGGCCGGCGGGACCGATAGGACCGATTGGACCCATTGGTCCTGGTGGGCCGATCGGGCCAGTGGGATTGCCGGGTGTCACAGGCGCCACGGGAGCAACTGGAGCAGGGATAACGGGGGTAACTGGGACAACAGGTGATGCCGGCCCTGTGGGACCAGGCGGAGTGACGGGTGCCACGGGAACAGGAATGACGGGGGTAACTGGGATAACTGGGATAACTGGGATAACTGGGATAACTGGAATGACAGGTGCGACTGGCCCTGTGGGACCAGCCGGAGTGACGGGTGCCACGGGTACAGGAATGACGGGGGTAACTGGGGTAACTGGGACAACAGGTGCTGCCGGCCCTGTGGGACCAGCCGGAGTGACGGGTGCCACGGGAGCAGGGATGACCGGGGTAACCGGAAGTACCGGGATCACAGGTGCAACCGGGTCAGTTGGGGCGGCTGGGGTAACAGGAGCAACAGGAGCAACGGGTAATGGAGCTACAGGAGTTACTGGAGTAAGCGGCGCAACGGGAATTACCGGAGTCACAGGTGCAACCGGGTCAGTGGGGGCGGCCGGAGTAACAGGAGCAACTGGTCCGACTGGGACTACAGGAACAACAGGCGAAACAGGACCGACTGGAGCTATTGGATTCACCGGAGCCACGGGTGCAATTGGAGAGACAGGAGCAACCGGTGTAACAGGGGTGACTGGAGCAACAGGAAACACAGGGGCGACGGGTATCTCAGGAACAACCGGTACAACAGGTGTGACAGGGGCAACAGGAATAGTGGGGCCGACTGGATTAACAGGGTTCACAGGATCCACGGGAGCAACCGGAGCAACAGGACCGACTGTAGCAACTGGGAATACAGGAGCTACGGGAGCAACCGGAGCAACAGGGCCGACTGGAACAACTGGGAATACAGGAGCTACGGGAGCAACCGGAGCAACAGGGCCGACTGGAACAACTGGATTCACCGGAACCACGGGACCTACAGGTGCAACTGGAATCACCGGAATAATAGGTGTCACTGGTGTAACAGGTGAGACAGGAGCTACAGGAGAAGCAGGGCCGACTGGAACAACTGGACTCACCGGAGCCACGGGAGCTACAGGTTCAACTGGAATAACAGGATCCACAGGAGCAACAGGAATAACAGGAGCAACAGGAATAACAGGAATAACAGGTCCAACAGGAATCACAGGCGAAACAGGACTGACTGGAATAACAGGAGCAACAGGAGTAACCGGTGTCACAGGTACAACAGGTGAGACGGGAGTTACAGGTGCAACTGGAATCACCGGAATCACAGGAGTCTCTGGAGTAACAGGTGAGACAGGAGCAACAGGAGTTACAGGAGTTACAGGACCGACTGGATTAACAGGAGCGACAGGATTCACGGGTGCAATAGGTGAGACGGGAGCAACAGGAGCAACTGGATTCATTGGAGCCACGGGAGCTACAGGTTCAACTGGAATCACAGGATCGACAGGAGCAACAGGAATCACAGGCGAAACAGGACAGATTGGAATAACAGGAGCAACAGGAGTAACCGGAGTCACAGGTACAACAGGTGAGACGGGAGCTACAGGTGCAACTGGAATCACCGGAATCACAGGAGTCTCTGGAGTAACAGGTGAGACAGGAACTACAGGAGTTACAGGAGTTACAGGACCGACTGGAGCAACTGGGATTACAGGAATAACGGGTGCAACTGGAGCAACAGGGCCGACTGGATTAACAGGAGAAACAGGATCCACGGGTGCGATAGGTGAGACGGGAGCAACCGGAGCAACAGGAGCAACGGGACCGACAGGAGCAACTGGAATTACAGGACTGACTGGAATAACAGGAGCAACAGGAGTAACCGGTGTCACAGGTACAACAGGTGAGACGGGAGTTACAGGTGCAACTGGAATCACCGGAATCACAGGAGTCTCTGGAGTAACAGGTGAGACAGGAGCAACAGGAGTTACAGGAGTTACAGGACCGACTGGATTAACAGGGTTCACTGGAGTCACGGGTGCGATAGGTGAGACGGGAGCAACCGGAGCAATAGGAGCAACGGGACCGACTGGAGCAACTGGAATTACAGGAGCTACGGGAACTACGGGAGCAACAGGACCGACTGGAACAACTGGATTCATCGGAACCACGGGAGCTACAGGTGCAACTGGAATCGCCGGAATTACAGGAGCAACAGGAGCAACAGGACCAACAGGAATCACAGGCGAAACAGGACTGACTGGAGTCACAGGTACAACAGGTGAGACGGGAGCTACAGGGGCAACTGGAATCGCCGGAATTACAGGAGCAACAGGAGCAACAGGACCAACAGGAATCACAGGCGAAACAGGACTGACTGGAGTCACAGGTACAACAGGTGAGACGGGAGCTACAGGGGCAACTGGAATCACCGGAATCACAGGAGTCTCTGGAGTAACAGGTGAGACAGGGGTAACAGGAGTTACAGGAGTTATAGGACCGACTGGATTAACAGGGTTCACAGGAGTCACGGGTGCGATAGGTGAGACGGGAGCAACTGGAATTACAGGAGCAACGGGTGAGACCGGAGCAACTGGAATTACAGGAGCAACGGGTGAGACCGGAGCTACAGGTGCAACTGGAATCACCGGCATCACAGGAGTCTCTGGAGCAACAGGTGAGACAGGAGCTACAGGGGCAACAGGAGTTACAGGAGTTACAGGAGTTACAGGAGTTACAGGACCGACTGGATTAACAGGAGCAACAGGATTTACGGGTGCAATAGGTGAGACGGGAGCAACCGGAGCAACAGGAGCAACGGGACCGACTGGAGCAACTGGAATTACAGGAGCTACGGGAACTACGGGAGCAACAGGAGCAACAGGACCGACTGGAACAACTGGTTTCAACGGAACCACGGGAGCAACAGGAGCAACTGGAATCGCCGGAATTACAGGAGCAACAGGACCAACAGGAATCACAGGCGAAACAGGACTGAATGGAGTCACAGGTACAACAGGTGAGACGGGAGCTACAGGGGCAACTGGAATTACCGGAATCACAGGAGTCTCTGGAGTAACAGGTGAGACAGGGGCAACAGGAGTTACAGGAGTTATAGGACCGACTGGATTAACAGGGTTCACAGGAGTCACAGGTGCGATAGGTGAGACGGGAGCAACTGGAATTACAGGAGCAACGGGTGAGACCGGAGCTACAGGAACAACTGGTGTTACTGGTGCAACAGGAATAACAGGAATAACAGGAGTGACAGGAGCAACAGGAATAACGGGCACATCAGGACCTACAGGAATCACAGGCGAGACAGGACTGACTGGAATAACAGGAGCAACAGGAGTAACTGGAGTCACAGGTACAACAGGTGAGACGGGAGCTACAGGGGCAACTGGAATCACCGGCATTACAGGAGTCTCTGGAGTAACAGGTGAGACAGGAGCTACAGGGGCTACAGGGGCAACAGGAGTTACAGGAGTTACAGGACCGACTGGATTAACAGGAGAAACAGGATCCACGGGTGCAATAGGTGAGACGGGAGCAACCGGAGCAACAGGAGCAACGGGAGCAACAGGACTGACTGGAGCAACTGGATTCACCGGAGCCACGGGAGCTACAGGTTCAACTGGAATCACCGGAATCACAGGATCCACAGGATCCACAGGATCGACAGGAGCAACAGGAGCTACAGGGGCTACAGGCGAAACAGGAACAACAGGAGTAACTGGAATAACTGGAAACACAGGGTTCACGGGTGCAGCAGGTGAGACGGGAGCAACAGGGCCGACTGGAATCACAGGATCCACAGGAGCAACGGGTGAGATCGGAGCAACAGGAATAACAGGAGTGACAGGAGCAACAGGAATAACGGGCACAATAGGACCAACAGGAATCACAGGCACAACAGGAGCAACAGGAATCACAGGCGAAACAGGACTGACTGGAATAACAGGAGCAACAGGTGTAAACGGAGTCACAGGTACAACAGGTGAGACGGGAGCTACTGGTGCAACAGGTGAAACAGGAGCAACAGGAGCAACAGGGCCGACTGGATTAACAGGGTTCACAGGAGTCACGGGAGCAATAGGTGAGACGGGAGCAACCGGAGCAACAGGACCGACTGGAGCAACTGGAATTACAGGAGCAACGGGTGAGATCGGAGCAACAGGAATAACAGGAGTGACAGGACCAACAGGAATTACAGGCGAAGCAGGACTGACTGGAATAACAGGAGCAACAGGAGTAACTGGAGTCACAGGTACAACAGGTGAGACGGGAGCTATAGGTGCAACTGGAATTACCGGCATCACAGGAGTCTCTGGAGCAACAGGTGAGACAGGAGCCACAGGGGCAACAGGAGTTACAGGAGTTACAGGAGTTACAGGACCGACTGGAATAACTGGAATTACAGGAGCTACGGGTGCAACAGGTGAAACAGGAGCAACAGGGCCGACTGGATTAACAGGGTTCACAGGAGTCACGGGTGCAATAGGTGAGACGGGAGCAACAGGACCGACTGGAGCAACTGGAATAACAGGAGCAACGGGTGAGACCGGAGCTACAGGAACAACTGGTGTTACTGGTGCAACAGGAATAACAGGAGTGACAGGAGCAACAGGAATAACGGGCACAACAGGACCAACAGGAATCACAGGCGAAACAGGACTGACTGGAATCACAGGAATCACAGGAGTCTCTGGAGTAACAGGTGAGACAGGTGCTATAGGGGCAACAGGAGTTACAGGAGTTACAGGACCGACTGGAGCAACTGGGATTACAGGAGTAACGGGAGCAACCGGAGCAACAGGACCAACTGGAGCAACTGGAATTACAGGAGTAACGGGAGCAACCGGAGCAACAGGACCAACTGGAGCAACTGGAATTACAGGATCCACAGGAATTACAGGTGCAACTGGAATCACCGGCATCACAGGAGTCTCTGGAGCAACTGGAATTACAGGAGCAACAGGTGAAACAGGAGCAACAGGACCGACTGGATTAATAGGGTTCACAGGAGTCACGGGTGCAATAGGTGAGACGGGAGCAACCGGAGCAACAGGACCGACTGGAGCAACTGGAATTACAGGAGCAACAGGAATAACGGGCACAACAGGTGAGACGGGAGCAACCGGAGCAACAGGACCGACTGGAGAAACAGGACCAACAGGACCAACAGGACCAACTGGAATTACAGGCGAAACAGGACTGACCGGAGTAACAGGAGCAACAGGAGTAACCGGAGTCACAGGTGCAACCGGGGCTACAGGAGCAACAGGCACCACAGGAACGACCGGTGAAACAGGCGTAACAGGAATTACTGGAACCGGAACAACAGCAACCTCTTCTTTCGCAGCAAATACAACAGGATCGGCAATAGGTGTTTTGCTTGGAGGCACGAACATCCCCTTGCCCAATGAACAAAATATAGGAACAGGCATTACCGTAAACGGTGCTAATACCGTATTTACCGCAACTACAGCCGGCAGGTATTACATCACGTATCGCATAAATACAACAGCCTCTCTCCTCACAGGAACGCGATTGCTGATTAACGGTGCAGCCAACACGGCTTCTACGGTTACGCCTACCTTAAGTGTTTCCTCCTACAACAGTGATGTTATCGTTACCTTACCGGCGAATTCAACCATATCTCTGCAGTTTTTCGGTTTAATTGGTACAGCCACCTTATTAAGCGGTGGAGCCGGGGCCGCTTTAACCATCATCCGATTAAGTTAACGCTCAGAGCACATGCATCATCCACAAGAAATCGGTTAAGGTCTATGTATTTTGCCAAACATGTTATGCATGGATTGAGGGGTGATATCCCATTGCCTACAATGAACACAAATGAACGTTGGAGGGAATCGCATGCATAATGTCACACTCAAATCATATCAAGCCATGGTTACCTCACCCCATTATATGGCCACGGCCGTGGGCAGCGCTATCCTTCAAGAGGGTGGTAATGCGTTCGATGCTGCCGTTGCCATAAGTGCTGCTCTTGCTGTTACCTATCCTCATATGACCGGTTTAGGCGGCGATGCCTTCTTCCTGATGTACTCAGCCGAAACAGGTATGTATACCGCGTACAATGGCAGCGGGCGCTCGGGCGCTCAGTTAAATCGAGATTATTATACGAATAGAGGGCTGACATCGATTCCGCAAAGAGGCATTGATAGCGCGATTACCGTTCCAGGGATGGTTGATGCTTGGCATGCGGTGTCGGAGCGTTATGGCTCTGTATCTTGGGAAAAATTACTGGAGCCAGCCGTACGTTATGCCAAGCAAGGTATTCCCGTATCCCGAAACCTGGAGCACTGGATTACCCGCAGTTCAGAAGCTCTTCATGCCGACCCGAAACTAAACGGACTTTATTATCCGCAAGGGCGGCCGTTGAAAGAAGGGGACCGTCTGATTCAAGCTGATCTGGCTGCGACCTTAACAGTTATTCAAGCTGAGGGCAGGGAAACTTTTTATACAGGCAAAATCATGCAGTCCATCACCCAGGCTATTCAGAACGACAAAGGCTTGTTAACCTCAGAAGATTTCATTTCACATCAAGGAGAATGGGTTGTACCGCTTAGTACATCGTACCGGGATTACGAGCTGTACCAATTGCCTCCAAACTCACAGGGCTTTAGTGCATTAATGATGATGAACATGTTAGAACATATTAATCTAAGTCAAATTCCCAGAGAATCCGCGCTGTATTATCATCTCATGACGGAAGTTACCAAACGAGCTTTCGCCGATCGCGACGCCTATTTAACAGACCCTGGCTTCCGGAACATTCCGTTAGAGATGCTTCTTTCCAAATCCTATGCCTTACAGCAGTTGAACAGCATCCGTCTTGAAGCGCCTCAAGCCGCTTCGTTTATGTCCCCTGCTATGGGTCAGGATACCGCATACGCAGCGGTTATGGATTCACAAGGCAATGCGGTTTCCTTCATCCAGAGTCTTTATTATGATTTTGGGTCGGCTTACAGCGCAGGGAGCACAGGAGTTGTTATGCAAAACAGAGGGTCTTTCTTCTCGTTAGACGCTTCCCACCCGAATGTATTAGAACCGGGCAAACGTTCGTTTCATACATTGATGCCTGCCATGGCTTCCCGAAACGGTAAACCTTATCTGCTTTACGGAACCCAAGGCGGGGAAGGGCAACCCCAGACCCAACTGTCCATTGTGACAGCTGTGTTGGATTATGGCTTGAACATTGATGAAGCGATTCGTAAGCCCCGATGGGTGTACGGACGAACCTGGGGAGATTCCGGGGACACGTTGAAATTGGAAGGACGCATACCAGAAGAAATTACCCAAGAGTTAGCAACTTGGGGGCACGCAGTAGAACGAGTCGGAAATTGGGATGGCATGATGGGACAATCGCAAGGCATTCAAGTGAGCTCAGACGGCGCTATGATCGGTGCGGCTGATCCTCGCGGGGACGGGAGTGTCATAGGTTGGTAGAAGGGAGTGGAATTATTCGATGTTAGGTTTATTGTGGCAATTATTTATTTCATTCGGAACGGCCACTTTATTGGGATACGGGGGAGGTCCTTCCATCATTCCGCTCTATGAAAATCAGGTAGTAGCCAGATATGGGTGGCTAACAACGGAAGAGTTTGGCAAGGCGCTGGCGTTCGGGAATGCGTTGCCTGGACCGATCGCGACGAAACTTGCAGCCTATATTGGGTTCAAAGTATCCGGTTGGGCGGGTGCTGCCGTTGCGTTAACCGCCGTTGTTTTGCCTACAGCTTTATTAATGGTTGCTTTATCCGGTGTCATGATGAAAATGCAGGACAATCCGATTATTAAAGGAATGATTCGAGGTATACAACCGGTTATCTTTGTCATGTTAGCTATGTTGGCGTACGATTTCGTCAAATACGCCGTGAAACCGGTCTCCGGCTTATTTCCCTTTTTGCCGTTGCTCATCGCATTTGTTTATTTTGTTATGGTTCAATTTTATAATGTCAATCCGGTGTGGGGCATCTTGTTTGCCTTGGTATTCGGTGGAATATTTTTAAGAACCGCATAAATGTAATAATACCTAACATAACCATTGTCAATTATATGATTCCTCCATTAAAATGTTATTAAACATTACATATCCATTGTTTGGAATGTGGCCGGAGGTGGCAATCATGCATTTGACTGTGGAGCAAGCTTTATCCGTATATCCTTTATCTCAAGGTAAGCTGGTGGCCGGGGCTGCCGGTGTCAATCGAATCGTCAAGTCCATCAATGTAATGGATGCCCCTGATATTTCGGAATGGATCAAAGAAGGCGAGATGCTGTTCACGACAGCTTACTTAATTAAGGATAATCCGGATGATGCTGTGAATCTCTTGCAACAGTTAAATAAAGGGGGATCTTCAGGACTGGGCATTAAGTTAGGACGGTTCTGGGAATCCATTCCTGAGGACTTAATTACATGTGCTGATCGGATGGGCTTCCCCTTGATTGAATTGCCATATCCCTTTACCTTCTCCGACCAGATGAACGGGCTGTTTCAAGCTGAGATTAAGAAAAGCACAAGCTTACTGCAGGAAGTGCTGGATAAGCAAGTTCGTCTCATGCAATTCGCCCTACGTTCCAATCATATCCGAGAGATGTTTGACGCCATTGCGAATGTAATCGGTTATCCTATGGCCATTGTCGGCTCCCGCGGTCAAATGATTTATAATTCCTCCACTATGGCAGATCAACAATTGTTGCAACAATGGCCATGGCCTCCCCATAAGAAATGGACCAAGCAAGCAGACGGTCAAGCATTTCGTGTCCCATTAATGAAGGATGATCAGGCTACAGGCGCTGTATACTTCTTTAACAACCAATCCTTCCTTTCATCCATTGAAGAGGGATTATATGTGCAGGCGGCAGAAATTTTATCCTATCATATGAACTTTAATTATGAAGATTATTTTGAACATTCGGTACAGAAGGACTTTAGCTTGCTGATCAAAAGATATCTGAAGAACGGACTCCCCCTGGAAACCCTCATGGATTACGCGGAGCGCTGGGAGATGGAGTGGCTGCATAAATCGTATCGTTGTGTTCTGACGGACTTTCCGAGTATGACAACCGGCCCGGCCCGCACCGAAAATATCCGAAGAATGAAAGCTGAGTATATTAGCCATGCCAGAATCCAAGATTTGAAGGGTACACATACCATATTGGAGGAAGGTGTTCTGTCCATTTATCCAGAACCGCCGGAAGCCGAGAGCGGATATCTGGAACAAGCCATCGCTGCCTGCTTGGACACCGTACGTTTTCAAGACAAGATGCAAGCCAAGGTCGCCATATCCTCACGCAAAAAGTTGCCGAAGCAACTACACGAAGCCTACGGTGAATGCCGTGAAACCCAGCGTCTGTCCCTCGAGTGGAAGATCGGAGGGAGTATTGTCCCATTCGAAATGCTTGATGTCGCCATGATATTTGAAGGTGTCTCCAGAGAGAAGATGCAAACCTTCTGCGATCGTTGGTTGGGAGGGTTGCTCAGCAAGGATCCGGATTATGTCTTCGAGATGTTGCGGACTTTGGAAACTTATCTGGAATGTGACGGACAACTGAATGAAACAGCCAAGAAGTTATTTATTCACCGGAATACGGCCACATACCGTATTGAAAAGCTGAGTGAAATGCTGGATGTGGATTTCAAGAACATCAATGATTTGATGCGCCTGAAAATGGCATTCTTGTTTCGCAGTATGTTGCAGAGGGACTCGGTGCGTTCTGATTATATTTAACGATATATTTAGCCGGGGCCATCAGGTTCCCGGCTTTCTCATAAGTCAGAGGAGGCGCATAGCGGATGGACTCATATCAGTTATTAACTAACGTCACGAAATACAAGGATATGCCGTCTGTACTTGCAACCATTGTAGATGTACAAGGGCATGCCTATCGCAAAGCGGGAGCTTCCATGTTGTTCCGAACCACCGGAGAAAGCATAGGCAGTATTTCGCCGGGATGTCTCGAAGCGGATTTAGCTCAACGAATAGATGATGTTTGGAATACTGGTAAACATCAATTCGTTGATTATAATTTGCACCCGGAAGAAGATGTCATATGGGGTGAGGCCATAGGATGCGGCGGAAAAATCCGTGTATTGCTGGAGCCCGTAAGCGGACTCTTAAAATCATTGCTTGAATTGGCCTTCGCTCATATGAACCACAATCGGAAGCTTTATTTATACAGGGAATTTTACGATGATCACATCCGATATACATCCTCATTAACCGCAGCTTCTTCTATCAGTTCCAATCTGTTTGAAACATGCTTTTCCCCGCGGGAACGTTGCATCATTTTTGGAGCGGGTGACGATGCCATCCCGTTACAACGGATATTGATAAATTTAAATTTCCGTGTGGTTATAGCAGACTGGAGAGCAGAATTATGTATGCCTGAACGATTTTCAGAGGCTGAATTCATTATTGGTGATTCGGAGTATTGTGTGAACCGACTGAAGCCTCGTTCGGGAGATTATGTATATGTAGGTAGTCATCACTATCACCATGATCGAAAGGTTCTGGAGCTGCTCACAAAAATGAAATTAGCGTATCTCGGTGTATTAGGTTCCACGAAAAGAGTTGATATGTTGTTTAAAGGTATTTCGAGACCCGATTACGTGAAGGCGCCAGCAGGTATTTCCATCGGCGCGGAAGGTGCGGAGGAAATAGCGGTAAGTGTAGCATCCGAACTGATTTTAGTCCGTAAACAGCTGATGTTTCAAATCACCGGGAGGGATCAAGATGCGAATAGCCGGCTTGTACATGGCAGCAGGGGAAAGCAAGAGAATGGGTCGGCACAAGCTTTCTTTGGAATTATCCCCGGGTATTAGCCTCGGCGCTAACAGCTTACGACAGATGATGCGTATTGAACTTCTGGACTCCATTTGTGTCGTAGTTAATCCCAGACACGCTACAGCCTGGCTGCCTGATCTTAAGAACAGTAAAGAAACGCAATATACGGTTATTAGCTGTGCAGACGCGCACAAAGGTTTGTCTTACTCCCTGAGATTCGGACTCGAACATTTACGAGCTTTACCTCATTCACAGGATGCTCCTGACGCGATTATGGTGTTGTTGGCCGATCAGCCTTTTGTTACAGAAGCGATGCTGAAGCGACTCATATATCATTGGCGCAACCAGCCTGGTCTGGATTATGTGGCAAGCAGCTTCAATGATGTGGTCATGCCGCCGGTATTGCTGGGAGGATCCATGTTCGAAGCGGCACATCAGTTAAAGGGGGATCAGGGAGCGAAGGCCCTATTCACGGAGAGCGCGTTTCAAGGGTTGTTCGTTAAGGAAACATCGCCCTATTCACTGTTGGATGTTGATGAGCCAAGTGAATTTACGAAAGCGAAAGACTATTGGCAACAAAATTATAATAAACACCGGTTCTGAACTGTGCGCTTTGCACAAAGATTGCCTTGGATGTTCATCCCTCATACAGTTGTATGTTAAGTTTATTGACATTGAATTGACACAAACTTTATAGTGGAACTACTTCATAGATCGGCATACGTCACATTATAAAGGAAGTGGGGAAAGGGAATGAACAAGATCAGAGAGACAAGAATGATGTTAACCGCACTTGTCCTATTTTTATCCGTTTTAGTAACAGCGTGCGGAGATTCTGGTGACAACACTAAGGAGACGGGAAATCAATCGCCTGCGCCTGTCACTGAAACCGCAACCGAGGAGAAGGCGATACCTGCTAAGAAGGAAATGCCGCGCGTCGCTTTTGTATATATCGGTCCTCCAGGTGACGGTGGATGGACCTTCCAGCATGATGAAGGCCGTAAAGCCATGGAGAAAGAGCTTGGAATCAAGTCGGATACGGTCGAGAATGTGCCAGAAGGTGCGGATGCGGAGCGTATTATAACGGAGTTAGCCCAGAATCACGACATCATATTTACAACGAGCTTCGGGTATATGGATTATACCTTGAATGTAGCCAAGAAGTTCCCGGATGTGGTCTTCCTTCATTGCTCAGGATACAAGACTGATACAAATATGGGAATTTACTTCGGGAAGAATTTCGAAGGCAGTTACCTAAGCGGAATGGCAGCCGGAAAAGTAACAAAGAAGAATATAATCGGATATGTTGGCGCATTCCCTATTCCGGAAGTCATTTACAACATTAACGCCTTTACTTTAGGCGTACAGAGTGTCAATCCCGAGGCTAAAGTGAACGTTGTCTGGTCCAATACCTGGTTTGACCCTGCAACGGAACGTCAAGCCGCCATATCTTTACTAGACAAGGGTGCGGACGTATTAATGGCTTATCAAGATTCACCCGCTACACTACAAGCAGCCGCTGAGCGCGGCGCCATGGCTGGCGGGAACGACTCCGATATGACAAGGTTCGCACCGAAGGCGTATTTGACCAATCCCACTTGGAACTGGGGACCGTATTATACCAGCGTTGTGAAAGCAGTGGCTGACGGAACATGGACGAATAAACCTTATGTCGGTTCTATGGCGGATGGCATGATCGGTTTAGCGCCTCTTGGTGAAAGCGTACCTGAGGATGCCAAGAAATTGGTCACCGACACCCAGGCCAAGATCATAGACGGTAGCTTCCAAATCTTCAAAGGCCCGATTGTGGATGCTTCAGGTGCCACGAAAGTAGAGAAAGACCAAGTGATGACACTGGAAGAGATCAACAAGATGAATTGGTTTATTAAAGGCGTAGAGGGAACCATTCCCCAATAACATTTAAATTTCGGAATAAATCCCTTCCCTAAGGGATTTATTCTTTTAACCGGGAAGGAAAGGAGAATACAGTTATGAGCAACAATGATTATGCCGTTGAAATGCATCAAGTTGTGAAGCGATTCGGCTCAGTAATCGCTAACGACGGTGTAGATTTTAAGGCCAGATCGGGTGAGGTCCATGCTTTATTAGGCGAGAACGGGGCGGGGAAAAGCACGGTGATGTGTATGTTATCCGGAGTTTATCGCCCTGACAGCGGTCAAATCAAGCTCTTAGGTCATTCTGTAAATATCCGATCCCCGAAGGAAGCGTTAAATGCCGGTGTTGGGATGGTGTATCAGAATTTTCGGTTAGTGGGCTCCTTAACGGCGACGGAGAACATCGTATTGGGGGAGGGGAACACGTTCTTCCGGGGTTCAGGCTGGATGAAACGCAAGAATCGGGAAGTGGAAGGGATTTCTTCAAAGTTCGGTCTCTACTTTCCCGTCGATCGACCGGTATGGCAGTTATCCGTTGGGGAGCAACAACGTGTGGAAATTGTGAAGACCCTGTATCGGGGTGCGGAAATCATCATATTGGATGAACCTACTTCGGTATTAACTCCACAGGAAGCGGAGCAATTATTCGATACTTTAACGAAGCTTAAGCATGTCGGGAAAACGATTATTATAACCACTCACAAATTAAAAGAAGTTATGCGCGTGGCGGATCATATCTCTGTCATGCGGAAGGGAAAGCTGATTTATTCAGTCAGGACCCGTGAAACGAATGAACATGAATTAGCTTCTTTAATGGTAGGACGCTCGTTTACTTCTCAATCTAATATGAATCATTGTTTGAAAGGCGACCTTTTGCTCCAAATGAAAGAACTGGATGTATACGCTAATCATGGGCGTCAAGCCCTGAAGCAACTGAATATGAACGTGTATCAGGGTGAAATTGTCGGTATCGCAGGGGTGGCGGGAAACGGTCAAAGTGAACTTGCCGAAGTAATAACCGGTCTAAGAAGTTGGAAGACCGGGTCCATAACATTTAACGGGTACCCTCTCAAGAATGGCTCCGTGGCGTTTGCGATCGCGGCAGGAATCTCGCATGTACCGGAAAATCGGATGAAAAGTGGTTTGGCCGGCAGTCTCGGCGCACTCGACAACCTGCTAACGAAAACTTATTCCTTGAAAGATCGTTCAAGATGGGGCATGTTGCGAACAAGAAACAACCATACTTGGTCACAGAGCCTCGTCGATCAATTTCAAGTGAAGACTTCAGGCGTGAATGTTCCCGTAAGTCAATTGTCCGGAGGCAATCAACAAAAGTTGCTTTTTGCCCGGGAGTTGGATTATAAACCCCGTCTCATGGTTGCGGTTCACCCAACTCAAGGCTTGGATGTAGGTGCCACAGAGCAAGTTTACCATCTACTATCTGAATTGCGGGCATCGGGTGGCAGTGTACTCCTGATTTCGGAGGATTTGGATGAACTCTTAAAGTTGTCTGATCGGATATTGGTCATGTTTAACGGAAGAATCTGTGGTGAATTCTCGTCTGAACCAGCCAACCGGGAACCTATTGGTCGGGTTATGGCAGGGTTACATCCGGAGGAAGGAGAGGCAGGATGAAAGAGGAATCAACATATGCAAGGCGGGCTTTAAACCGGAAGATGAACAAGAATCCCCTAAATCATGAAACCACAGGGTCATTGTTGACGCGTTACCGACTTGAGTTTGATACAAACCGTACGAGCAGCCCGTGGTGGGTTCCCTTCGTGTCCGTTGTACTGGGGCTTGTGTTTTGCGGAATTTTTATCGCATTAAATGGAATGAGTCCTTATACGGTATATATGAAGATGTTTAAAGGCGCTTTCGGTACCTCGTTCGGACTCACCGAGACCTTAGTGAAACTTATTCCGCTGTTATTATGCGCGCTTGGGGTGTCTGTAGCTTACAAGATATCTGTATGGAACATCGGTGCGGAAGGACAGTTTGCCGCAGGCGCATTGGCTGCCACATCTGTGAGCATATACTTTCCTGATCTGCCGGTATGGATGATTATCCCGGTCATGGTAATCCTCGGTATTGCTGCGGGCGGGGCTTGGGGAGCTTTAACCGCGCTACCCAGAACGTATTTCGGTGTGAATGAGTTAATCACCTCACTCATGTTGAATTACGTAGCGCTGCTGGCTCTGAACTATTTCGTATTCGGCCCATGGAAAGATCCCGCGGGCCTTAACTTTCCGGGTACTCCGATGTTTACGGATGCGCAAAGCCTGCCGGTTCTGGGAACGACCCGATTGCATCTCGGTCTTGTGTTTGCTTTGGTCGCCGTAGCGCTATATGCATTCATGTTCAGATACACCCGCTGGGGTTATGAATTAAGGCTCATTGGCGCCAACCCGGAAGTTGCCAGGAATGCCGGCATTAATATTAAAAAACATATTCTTATTGTCATGATCGTCAGCGGTGGTTTAGCAGGGCTTGCGGGGATGAGCGAGGTTTCCGGCGTAACGCATCGTTTAATGTACGGGATTTCGCCTGGATACGGTTATACCGCTATTATTGTGGCGTGGCTTGCCAAGTTGAATCCGGTAGGCTTAGTCATATCCTCTTTCTTATTTGCCGGACTTATTGTAGGTGGTTACAGTGTTCAGACGATCGGTCTGCCATCCTCCATTTCGCTTATGATGCAAGGGGCCATTCTGTTCTTCCTGATTGCGGGGGATATGATGAGCAAAATCAACATACGCAGAATCCAAGTACCTATGAAAGGGGCGCATTAAATGGAGTTTATTACTCAATTGTTGAGCGCCGCCCTTTCTTCGGGAACGCCGTTGCTGTTCGCGGTTGGGGGTGGGATTCTGATTGAACGCAGCGGCATCATTCAGCTGGGCGCGGAGGGTTTAATGCTCATGGGGGCGGTAACCGCGAGCTTAGTATACATCCAAACCGGTTCATTGCTGCTAACATTGCTCGGTTCACTAACTGTCGGTGCTTTACTAGGCCTTTTACACGCGTTTTTATGCGTATCCCTTAGAGCGAACCAGATCGTAAGCGGACTGGCATTAACATTATTTGGTTCAGGATTTAGCGCCTATTTAGGGAAATCGGTGAGCGGGATGCCCCTGCCGGGTTCCGTGCCTAGGTTTGAAATACCTTTCTTGAATGCAATCCCTTGGATTGGACCGGTTTTCAATAATCTGGATTTATTAACATGGTTAAGTTTCGTGCTGGTGGCTTTGGCAACCGTCTTTGTCTACCTGACTTCTTGGGGTCTGGATTTAAGAGCCGTTGGCGATAATCCGGCCACAGCGGATGCCATGGGCATTCCGGTTCAAGCCTTTCGTTACGGTTCCGTTATTGTAGGCTCTATGTTTATAGGCTTAGCCGGTGCGGACTTGTTGTTGGCATTCTCGCCGACCTGGAGTGAAGGCATGACGGCTGGCAAGGGGTGGATTGCGATTGCGTTAGTCATCTTTGCCAGGTGGAACCCGCTTCGCGCGATGTTCTGTGCCTATTTCTTCGGCGCATTGGATTCACTTGGATTCCGGATGCAGCTGTTGGGCAGTACCATTCCTTCTTATTTTCTCAAAATGATTCCCTATCTCGTGACTATTCTTGTATTGATGTATTTGGGCTGGAGAAATCGCAACAAGCCGTCAGGCGCTCCGGAAGCGTTGGGTATTCCTTATTTCAGGGAGCAGCGATTTTAAATTCGGGATCCCCCGGAAGGAGGTCAGGATGACATGAGTTCTGAAGCACATTCGCGGTTTACGAATCAGCATGTCCCTAATGTGTGGCATCCTCGCAGTGCAATGGAGGCTTTTCAGTGGAAACAACATTGGGGCAATGAAGCGGAATATATCGCCGGCGGTACTTTGTTGCGGACCCAATGGGAGTCCGGTGTGAAAGGCGAACCGCGGCATCTGATTAATCTGGGCAGTGTTCAAGAATTACATCACATAACAGATGGACCGGACGGAATAACCATAGGCGCGCAAACAACATTGGAGAAGTGCAGGAATGATGTAAGCATCCGAGAAAACCTTCCTTTGCTGACGGAAGCACTGCGTCAGATTGCCGCACCCTCAATAAGGAATCTCGGGACAATCGGCGGGAATGTAATGTACGGTTACGGTGACTCTTTGCCATCACTGTTACTCTATGACGCGGAGCTCCTGTGGCTGACGGACAAGGGAGAGATGCTTCAATCGATTCAGGAGTGGTTGTTGCGGCTTCATTCGGACCAAGATCCATCTTCCCTTTTAATGCAAATTCGTATTCCCTGGATAAATTCAACATCATTCAATATGAACGAATCGTGCTTTGGCGCTTTTTATAAAATCGGACGTCGCGAAGCCTTTACTCCCTCTGTCGTAACGGCGGCGTTGCTTGGGCAAGTGGATGACAATCAGGAACTGAGGGGAATTCGCATTGCCGCAGGCGGCGGACTAACCCTGCCCGTCAGACTTGCAGAAACCGAGAAGGTTCTCACGGGCAAGAAACTAAACCAGGAGCTTCTGAAGGAGGCTTATACTTATGTTCAGGAAGAGTATAAACCTGTAGCAGATGTGTTCGCATCAGAAGCATACAGACGCACCACAGCCGCCAATCTGGTTACAAGTGAACTCTGGAAGGCTGCACAGGGGAGGAGGAATCCATGAACATTTTGAATAAAGATTCCGTGGGTTCTCGGTGGAGAGTGCGAACAGACGGCCAGGATAAAGTTACGGGTAATTTGAAATATCTAACCGATATGAGCATGGAGGGCATGCTGCACGGGCGGGTTTTGCGCAGTCCTCATCCGCACGCATGGATTCTATCCATTGACACCAAGAAAGCGAGACAATATCCCGGGGTTATCGCGGTGCTGACTTATAAGGATGTGCCGGGTCTCAACGGATACGGTATAGCTAATCCCAATCAACCGGTCTTCTGTGAAACCCGAGTTCGTTATGTAGGGGATGCCGTGGCGGCTGTCGCGGCGGAAACGGAGGAAATCGCGGAGTTCGCCCTGACCTTAATTCAAGTGGAATATGAACAATTGCCTGTCATTGATGATCCGGAGAAATCCCTGGACCCCGCATCACCATTACTTCATCCGGAAGGGAATAGGTTACACAGTAACGCGTATGTGATTGGAGATGTTGATGCAGGATTTAGGAAATGTAAACATATTGTGGAGGAAACGTACCATACGCCTCGCCAGATGCATACGTACATGGAAACGGAAGGCGGTCTGTTCGTTCCGGAAAGCAATGGTAGGCTAACTGTTTATGCCCCCACGCAGCATGGATATATGGATCGCATGCAACTCGCCAGAATTACAACCCTTCAGGAAGACCAAATCCGAGTGGTGTCAAGCCCCATCGGAGGATCCTTCGGAGGCAAGGATGAATTAAATGTGCAGCCTTACGGTTCATTATTAGCATTGGCCACCAGGCGGCCGGTGAAAATGCATAATTCCCGATGGGAATCGGTGCGTGCGGGACTGAAGCGGCATCCGATGCGTATCGCGATGAAGACCGGAATCGATGCTCAAGGTCATATCATGGCTCATCAGGTACGGGTGTTGGCGGATACCGGTCCTTATGCAACTTTAGGAGCGGAAGTGCTGAATTTCACTACAGAACATGTCATTGGTCCATATGAGTGTGAGAATGTAGATGTGAATAGCGTCTCCGTTTACACCAATAACGGTATGTCGGGCGAATTTCGCGGATTTGGGGGTAATCAGGCCATCTTCGCATTAGAAGGCCAGATGGATCGATTGGCCGAACGTCTTGGGATCGACCCTTGGGAATTCAGAGGTATGAACCTAAAGCCGGAAGGAAGCACGGGCCCTTATGGACATCCGATAGTGCCAACGGACGGTGCGCGTCAGGTATGGACTGCGCTAAGTGAAAGTCCTCTCTGGAGAAATAAGACCCTCTCGGCAGATGACTCATCGGAACCGAAGTTGCCTTGGATTCATACCGGTACCGGAGCAGCTTTCGTTATGCACGGGGCGGGGCTTGGCATAGGGATACCCGATGAATCCGCCGGACGGTTAACATTAACGGCGGATGGGAAGATCGAAGCCGCTTTCGGTTTTGAGGAGTTTGGTCAAGGCTTGCTCTCAACGCTTGAAATCATGTTAATCGAAACGTTGGGATGTGCGCCGGAAGATCTGATATTGCGCATCGGTGATACGGATGGAGCTCCTCACAGCGGTTCGAGTACAGCTTCCAGAGCGACGGCCATGATGTGGAGATCCTTGCAGAATATGCGCGGAACCTTTACAGAGAAGCTGCTGACCCTTGCGGAAGAGAAGTTGGGCATTGCAGCCAGCCGACTGATGACAGGAGAAAACGGAGTACGCTTGAAATCGACAAATGATCTGCTCCTCTCTTACCGCAAGCTTGCAACGTTGTGTAGTGAGCCCATTCAGTGTGAAACTCATCATCACTTTCCGGTGACATCGGCGGCCCAGTCCGGAGCGCATTTCCTTTACACTTACGCTTCCGTCGTCATTCAGGTTGAAGTGAACCAACTAACCGGAAGAGTTCGTGTAATGAATCAGTTTCATAGCGTTGCAGCAGGACCGGTGATGAATCCGCAAGGTTACCTTGGCCAAATAGAAGGCGGGAGCGGGATGGCGGTCGGATTCGCTCTTACTGAGGAGGCTGTGATGAGGGAAGGTCATTACATGACCAAAAACTTAGACACTTATCTTATTCCCACGATTGCGGACTTGTCCGGTAATATCGATGTACTTCCCATAGAAGAATTGCCAGACGGCGACATCTTTGGTCCTCGGGGAATCGGTGAGATCGGCACGATCGGTGTGGCTCCGGCTATCGCGGCTGCAGTATACGATGCGGTGGGAAAGCGAGTTTATTCCTTGCCGATGGATCCGGTTCAACTACAAGCGAATACACCATATTCCCTCGGAGAGGAAGTGGAAACTGATGACAAGCCAACCATGGATCGATGCTAAGGATACCTCTTGGATTCAGGAGCTGGAGGTGAACGGTGCGCCCGTTCGTCTGCTCATTCCCGCCAGTAGGCGTCTGTTAGATTTGCTGAGGGATGATTTGAATCTTACCGGTACCAAGAGCTCCTGTGAAATCGGCAGATGCGGCGCATGTATGATATTGCTGGACGGCAAGCCGGTGAACGCTTGTCTTACGATGGCTTACCAATGCGAAGGCGCGGCGATCACGACCATTGAAGGGTTATCAGAAGGTTCGTGCGGGACGTTGCATCCTGTGCAACAAGCTTTTCTTGAAGAGGGCGGATACCAATGCGGATACTGTACTCCCGGGATGGTCATTTCCGTATCGGCACTCCTGCAGGTTAATCCAGAACCCACGGAGGATGAGATTCTTGAATCATTATCCGGAAATTTATGCAGGTGTACCGGATACGGCGGAATTATTCGTGCGGTTACGAAGGCCATACATGACGGTCAAACGAAGAGAGCCCAACGGGAGAACGTACAGCAGGAGGAATCCTTATGACATTAAATATTAATGATATTAACTATGCGAACGAAATGAATGAGCATGCCTTTGTTACTTTATTTGGTTGTTTATTTGAAGACTCGCCGTGGGTGGCTAAGGAAGCTTGGCAAACCGGTAAGCCGTTTCACTCATGGGAACATCTGTATGAGGTTATGGTTATCATCGTGAGAAGTGCATCTGAAGGAACTAAGCTTCAACTGCTCCGTTTACATCCCGATCTGGGAGCTAAAATTCGCATGAGCAATCACTCCGTACGGGAGCAGCGCGGAGCGGGATTGGATGATTTAGAACCGCGGGAATATGAAGAGTTTTCCGAATTAAACCGGACTTATACGGCCAAATTTGGATTTCCGTTCATTATCGCGGTAAAAGGTAAAAGCAAAGATGACATTTTACAAGCCATGAAGCAGAGAAGCACCAACCATGCTGAAGCCGAGTGGACTCAAGCCTTGAGTGAAGTGGAGAAGATCGCGGCAATCCGGCTTGAAAAGCTTTTGCATAACAATGAATAAGACGTTCAATATGGAAACGGGGGTAGATTAAAATGCTAATTCTGAACAGCGGCCGAACCCTATATTACGGAAAAGGGGATGTGTTGGTTTATCGTACTTACGCCAATCCGATCCGTGTGGAGCCTCTGCCTGAATCCTCTTATGTCGGTAATTCGAA
Source organism: Paenibacillus swuensis (assembly GCF_001644605.1). Lineage (NCBI taxonomy): Bacteria > Bacillati > Bacillota > Bacilli > Caryophanales > Paenibacillaceae > Paenibacillus > Paenibacillus swuensis. The sequence goes on from NZ_CP011388.1 coordinate 3,760,677, forward strand.
CGTCATCTTTGCGCATAATATTAAATTTGCCGTGAGCAGTGAAGAGTTACTCAGCTCGTTTACGGAGGGCGATAACGCGATGATTGTGGCGACGGATTCCATGAAGAACTTCATACTACGTCAGACCGCAAATTATGACGGCAGTACGACGGAAGGTCTTCTTGCCTTTATCAGCGAGCAGTTTATGGAGAGATACGAATACATTACGGCCATCGACATCAGCGCACAGCGTCTGCCTTTCGACGCGGTGTCTGTCCCCGGTGAAACAGGTGAATTCTCTGCCAGCCCGTTAGTTTATTCGAGAGGGCGAAACGAGCTTTCCGGCGCAACGCTCCGATGGGTAAGAACTCAAGGAGGCGGTGTGATGGAGCGGCACCGATGCACATTGCATGAACTACAGTTAATTAAGGTTAGCGGAAGTTCCTTTTACGGCTTTGTCCGGGATGAGTACACGACGCTTCCGGAAAGCTTTGACAGGCCCTTGTATATCTTTCTTGATATTTCATGGCAATACACTGACGACGCCTCCATGCTGGACGGGGACCTGGGGAAATACGTTGCCGCCGAGCAGATCAGGGATATAGCCCAAACCGTATTTCATGAGATGAATACACCTTCAATTCAGCATTTAATCTGGCATGTCGGGTTGCGTATTCTGACAAGATTTCCCCAGATAGCCGAAATTCAGTTTGAATCCAACAACCGTACCTGGGAAGGGGTCGTTGAACCGGTTGACGGAACTTCGCCCGGTGTGTTTACGGAGCCTCGCCCGCCTTACGGCTTTCAAGGCTTTTCTCTGACGCGGGCGGATCTCAAAGTTGCAACGGAGGCGGGTCAGTTATGAGCGGTCGCCTGACTACCCATGTGTTGGATTTATCCATCGGAAAGCCCGCGGCCGATGTCAGTGTAAAATTACTTCGTCAGAATAGTGACGGATCCTATGACTTCGTGGCAGAAGCGCGGACGAATGAAGACGGCAGGTTAGATCGCCCCTTACTGGAAGGAGACTTGATGAATCCGGGAGTATATATGCTTGAATTTGAAGCTGGGGCTTATTTTGAACATAGAAATCCTGTTAATCTGGTGCCGGTTGTGTTTGAGCTAATACCGATTCGATTTCGGATATTCGAGCGAAGCAACCATTATCATGTCCCGCTGCTTTTGGCACCCGGCGGTTACAGCACATATCGGGGCAGCTAAGAAAAGATTGTCAAAGGAGGGGAAAACATGGGGGAGCCGTTTGATCTGATTATACAAGGTGGAACCGTTGTATTGCCAGAACGTGTAGCGAAGCTGGATATTGGCATAAGGCATGGGAAGATCGCCGAGATTTCTGAATCATTAGTCGGGACGGTTTCCGAGGTGCTGGACGCCACAGATAAGCTGGTTATGGCGGGACTTATAGATATGCATGTGCATCTAAACGAGCCCGGATTCGGTCATTGGGAAGGTTTCGAAACGGGTTCAGCGGCATTAGCGGCAGGAGGCTGCACATTCTATGCGGACATGCCGCTGAACGGAAATCCCGCTACAGTGTCAACTGACGCTTTAAAGCTTAAGGCGGAGTTAGCCTCAGGGAAATCTGCCGTGGATTACACCTTCTGGGGCGGCCTGGTGCCCGACAACCTGGACGCCTTGAAACCGTTGGCCGAAGCGGGCGTGTTCGCCTTCAAGGCTTTTATGTCTGAACCGGGCGGCGAAGGGGAGGAACGCCTTCGCCGGGCGGATGACTGGACGCTCTACCAAGGGATGAAGCGAATCGCCGCCTTTGGCGGGATTCTTGCCCTTCACGCGGAGAGCGATTCCATTACCGCGAGGCTTGCCGAAGCGGCCGTTGCGGAGGGGCGAATGACCGCGGCGGATTTTGCCGCTTCCCGGCCCATCGTGGCTGAGACGGAAGCGGTAAACCGAGCGCTTTACTTTGCGCGTGAGACCGGCTGTGCGTTGCATTTTGTCCATATCAGTTCCTCACAAGCCGTGGATTTAATTGATGCCGCCAAAGCGGAAGGGTTGGATGTGACGCTTGAAACCTGTCCGCACTATCTTGTACTGACAGAAACGGATATGGGGCGAATCGGACCCGCAGCCAAATGCGCACCGCCGTTACGCTCAGGTGATGCTCAAGAAGCGTTATGGGAACAATTGAGCAACGGGAGAATCGATATGATCACATCCGACCACTCCCCTTGTCCGGAGTCGTTAAAAAATAAAACGGGACAAACGTTCATGGAAGCCTGGGGCGGCATTTCCGGTGCGCAGAATACGATGGAACTAATGATTGGAGAGGGCCATGTGCGAAAGGGTATTCCGCTGACAGAGCTGAGCGCCATGTTATCTTCCTCGCCCGCGACCCGATTCGGCTTTGGTGATATGAAGGGGCGCATTGCTCTCGGTTTCGATGCGGACTTGGTTATTATTGATCCATCGAATCGATATGTTCTAAACCGGGAACATCTGTATCAGAAGCATAAGCACAACCCTTATCTGGGCAGGGAGATGTTGTGCAGGGTTGTTCGAACGATCAGCAGGGGAGTTACCGTGTACAGCATGGAAGAAGGGTTGAAGCACAGCGGGGCGGGACAATGGGCTCCTAAGACTACGAAGAGGAGGGACCCCTTATGAATCTGATGTCAGCGAACGGTTTGGCGTTGCAGTTAACCGCACTACTTGAAGGATTATCGAAACGAGGAGCGGATGCGGAGGGCGGTGTAACCAGGCTGTTATATGACCGCGCATGGTTAGAAGCACAACATTATCTGGCTGAACGCATGAAAGAAGCGGGGTTGGACATTCGCTATGATCGGGTAGGCAATTTATATGGAAGACTTCAGGGAAGCGACAGCGACGCACCCGTGGTATTAACCGGTTCGCATGTGGATACCGTTCGCTCGGGCGGATACTATGACGGTGCTTACGGGATCGCCGCGGGCATAGCGGCAATATCTCATCTCCGTGAAACCTACGGTACGCCTCTGCGAACGCTTGAGGTAGTCTCGCTGTGTGAAGAAGAGGGAAGTCGATTTCCGATTACTTATTGGGGCTCTGGACATATAGCCGGAAAGCATGATATCAACTTAGCTCCAGATATATTGGACGAAGAGGGCATTAGTCTTCACGCGGCGATGAGTTTGGCGGGTTTCGGACGAAGTGAACAACCCGATCCGCGGCGTGCCGACCTTGCGGCCTATGTTGAAGTGCATATTGAGCAAGGCATTCTGCTGGAGAAGCTAGGTCAGCGGGTGGGTCTGGTTGATACGATTGTCGGTCAGCGTCGTTACTCCGTACACCTCAGCGGTGTTACGAATCATGCAGGAACAACGCCGATGCTTATGCGGTTGGATGCATTGGCGGGAGCCGCCGAGATGTTGGGATTGTTGGAGACCGAAGCCATGGTGGAGGGTGAACCGCTTGTAGCCACCGTTGGGAAACTGGAGACAGCGCCGAACACTCCGAATGTGATCCCGGGCACGGTGAAATTTACCGTAGATATTCGTCATGATCAGGAAAAGTCGCTTACGGATTTCAGTGAACGCATGCTGACAAGGTTTGGACAGATTGCCGCCCGGCGCGGACTTGAAATCGAGATCACCTCTTGGTTATCCGCTCCGCCGACACCTATGGATCCTTCGCTTATGAACCGGCTCCAAACCATTTGCAACAACCTTTCGCTGCCTTCCAGACGCATGGTCAGCGGTGCGGGGCATGACGCGCAATTGTTCGCCCAATTATGTCCTTCCGCGATGCTGTTTGTACCGAGCCGCGGAGGAATCAGTCATTCGCCTGAAGAATATACACCGGACGACGAACTTATTGACGGGGCAGCCGTCTTGGCGGAATTGCTCAGACAACTAGCCTATGATTTGCCTGAAAAGGAGTAAACTTCATGACCCGATACTCAGAATTTGCACCTTCGCAACGTATTATAATGACACCGGGCCCTGTTGAGGCGGAACCTCGCGTATTGCGCGCCTTGTCATATCCGATCTTAGGACAATTCGATCCGGAATTTACAGATTTGATGAACGATACCATGTCCATGCTGCGTGAATTGTTTCAGACGCGTAACCATTGGGCTTTCCCTATCGACGGTACCTCTCGCTCGGGCATTGAAGCAATGCTTGCGAGCATCATTGAGCCGGCGGATAAAGTGCTTATTCCGATATTTGGACGTTTCGGTTACTTGCTTCAGGAGATATGCGAGCGGTACGGAGCCGAGGTCGTCACCATGGAAAAACCATGGGGAACGGTGTTTGACCAAGAAGAGATTGCTGCGGTTATACGCATCGAACAGCCCGCAATCGTTGCCATTGTACATGGAGAGACCTCGACCGGCCGAATCCAGCCTTTAAATCAGCTTGGTGCGGTATGCCGCGAGAACGGCGCGCTTCTTGTCGTTGACGCTGTCGCTACCATCGGCGGGGTGGCGGTGGAGACGGATGCATGGATGCTTGATGCGGTGATCGGCGGAACGCAGAAGTGCCTCTCCATCCCGTCGGGTATGGCGCCAATTACCTATAACGAGCGAGTGGAAAGCAAAATCGCGAAGAGAAAACGCATTGAAAGAGGCCTGCGCCAACCTGGTGAGATATTGACAGAAGAATCGATTCTTAAACCGATTGCTTCCAATTATTTGGATCTAAGTCAGCTCCAGGATTATTGGGGTCCGGCTCGGTTAAATCATCATACGGAAATGACCTCCATGTTATACGCCTTGCGTGAAGGAGTTCGAATCGTTCTTCAGGAAGGACTGGACGCCCGATTCCAGAGGCATAAACTGCATGAACAAGCTCTGGTTGCGGGAATTCAAGCTATGGGGCTTACCTTATACGGAGAATCGGAATGTAAGTTGCCGGTAGTCACTTGTGTGCAAATTCCGCCTGAAACGGACGGAGAGTCCGTGAGATCCATGTTGCTGGGGACATTCGGAATCGAAATCGCGAGCTCCTTCGGACCGCTTAAAGGACAAATTTGGCGTGTCGGTACGATGGGTTACAGCTGCAGACAGACCAATGTTCTTCATTTTCTCGGAGCCTTTGAAGCGGTGTTGATCCGGCATGGGTTGCGAATCCCTCCAGGCCGATCCGTTCAGGCAGCGCTGAATTGTTACGAGACACCGGTGTCTCTTGGGGTCGAAACCCTTTGACACGGATGAACTGTGCCTTTACCTTTGACGCAATTCATAGAATTCGCAGGCATCCCGTTCGAAATAGGTCAAGTCGCTGACATCGGTCTGGATTACAACCAAATCATCCGTGAAGCGGACAATCCACCCTCCGTTGGAAACAATGTGATCATTCTGGAAAACCCGGATGGTCCGCTGTCGGTCCAATCCTTCCTGGAAATCAGCGTCAGTCAATAATTTACGGTTCATCGCCACAGGTTACATTCTCCTCTTCATTATCAGTGCATCTCCCCATTGTAAGAGATAACCTATATCGTCGCAACTGAAATAAAGGCGTTCCGGATCATTCCGGAACGCCTTTATCCTAGGATTTAAACCAACCAAACGGCTTGCCGATCGGCAAGAATACTTTACCGAAATGAGGGTTTAAGACCGCTGCAGCCGAACCATAAAAGGAAAACATTGAAATTAGGAATTCAGATACTCCCGCCACTTTATGGGAAAATTCAGGCATGATTCCGAAGGAAGTCAGCGATAACCCGATAAACAGAAAATCAATCAATACGAAGATGATAAACAATACTTTATGGGTTTCCGTAGCGCCAACGGTCATGAATATACTGAAAATCAGGTAGCCGACGAACGCGAACCCCAGTTGCTTCGGATCCATATTGTCCGCAAGCGCCGAGCCGAACGCGCCGGACTGAATGAGCCAAGACATGCCCACGCCGAGCCAGAACAGTCCGAACGCTCCGAATGCGGTTGAGCCGAACGTGTTATTATGTTTAGCATCCTGAACGCAAGCGAATAATTGCGCGATGCCTCCAAGGAAAATAGCCCAGGGCAAAATGAAGGATGTGCCTTCGGTCCAGCCCAGCTTTTGCGATGAAGCAACTAAAGTAACGATAGCCAAGCCGAAGAGGCCAATAGCTGATGGATCGGATACTGCGATTTTAACTTGTTGCGTGTTCGTGTTGTTCATTTCTCGATGGTTCCCCCTACAAAGATGCTCTGTCTTTTTTGACATACTTGAACACATTACAGAAACAGGCCTCCACTTGTCAATGGAAAAACCTTGTAGTATAGGGTATGCCCCAACAGGCGACAGCTGATTCACCTTGTCAGACTTTGTAGTTTGTGAGGAAACGAGATCACGCTAGGATGACTTACGGGAGTAAATGAAACGTGAAATCAGAATGCCGATTCCCCCGAATCCAATGAACAGGACAGCGCGGATCAGAACGGAAACGGAAGGCAGGTCGAAAAATACAATTTTGCCCAACGTTAAGAACAATAAAGCCAGTCCGGCCAACCGGAATTTCTTGACATCCTTGATGACTCCGTAAGCAATAAATGCGGCAGCATACCCTACCCATACCGCAGAAACGGACAGATACTTCACATTACTGTTAAAGTCAGCTAAGACAGCCAAAGTCAGATCAGTCAGGAAGACAAGTCCCAGCAAGCCAATCCCGAACGAAAGGACCTTGGTCACATCCGCCAGGAAAGATTGTTTCTCGGTATCCTTCAGAAGCAGCGTTCTTAAGCCATACAGAGTACTCAGCCCAACGAGCCAAGTTAACAGATTCCAAGAGAACACGGTATCCATGCCATCGATCAGTTGCGCATAAGCAGCCAAACCACCGCCGATGTAGATCACGAACGAAGCTAATTTTTGCAAGGAAGATTTCATGTAAAAACCCAACACCAAACCTATAAAACCCTCCAGTAACAGTAAGGTCGGCAGAGTATCCCCATCCGCTGACTTCAAGCAGAAAAACACCAATGCATAAAGGGTCAACGATGTAGCATAAGGCAGTTTGGTGTCCGATTTTCGCTTAAACCAGATGGCGAAACCCCCGTACAGCGCGGCACTGGCTAACATGATCCAGCTAAAGTTTGCAGGCTCATAACTCCCGACAGACCATAAGGCGCTTAGTCCAAAGCCGGTAAGGAGAACTTGCAGCTGAGGCTTGGAAAAAGGTAAATAGACGAAGGCGAGAAGAGTTAAAACCAGTTGCTGCACGATGATCCCTAGCGTGGTGATTTCTTCAAACCCGACGCTGAGTTGAAAGAAAATATAGGCCAGATGCGACAAGGCAAACGTTGTGTAAAACAGCACCGGCATGCGGCGAACGGAAGCATAGATGAGGAATGCAATAAACAGCAGTGATTCATAGATCGTAAAGAAGATCGGCGAAGGCGAGGTGCTTTTTACCAAGAATGGAGTTAACACCCCTGCAAATACAGCAAAAACAGCCAGGAATTGGGATTGACTTCGATAGGACAGAACTAAAGCCAGCGCCACCCAAACCAGATGGATAAAGAACGAAACCGGTGTGTTTATGAAACCATACCAATAGTGAGCGGCAAAAGTCGTTAACATGAAAAGGGCCACTGAACCCCCCATGAGTACTTGAGCAAGTAATCCGCGTTGTTTCTTCTGTTGGCGAAATCCAGCGAATAATAGCAAACCTCCGGCCGCAAATCCAATGACACAGCGCAGTTCTTCTGTTAACAGCCCTCCGTCCACAGCAGCCTTGAATCCCCAGACAACACCGATTAATAATACAAACATGAAGATCCGGGGCAACCATACCTTGGCGATTAAATGTTCCCAGTCGATTTTTTTAGGTGCCGCAGGACGATACACGGGTGATGTTCCGGACCGTTCAGGCGGTGTTGTTGCAACACTTGGTTCCGCTTGGGGAGGGGGGAAATGCATTCCCTCTTTCATGGACCTGATTTCTTGCTCCAATTGAGCTACTCTTTCTTCCAAACGTTGTATTCTTGACAAATCTTCCATTTTCTTCACCTCTTTGTCTGAGCGTAACGAGTCGCAATACATTCGTCAAGATGATTTTAGAGGATGAATGGTTATATAATGGTTATTCTAAGCCATATAGAAAATGTTGGGAGGCCACACGTATGAGCAAAATGTTAGTAACCGGGTTCACAGGCAATGTTGGCTATGAAGTGGCTCAAGCCGTTCGGGCGAGAGGGGGCGACATGGTCTGCGGAGTGAGGAACGTGGAACGGGCGCAGTCCGTTCATGGCGATTCTTATGAGTACACCGTTCTGGATTATGGCAAACCGGAAACCTATGACAGTGCTTTGGCCGGCATAGATCGCATCTTCCTGAATTACCCCCCTGAAACCGAATTCGACGCGTTTCATGCTTTCATTGACAGAGCCAAGGTACGCGGCGTTCAGCATATCACCTACCTTTCCATTAAAGACGTTCAATTTATGCCATTTGTTCCCCACTATAAGAATGAGAAGGCGATTATAAGAAGCGGCGTTCCCTACACATTTGTAAGAGCAGGCTATTTTATGCAAAATATGAACCTCTTTCTTCTGGATGAATTGCAAAAGAACCAACGAATTTATGTTGCTGCGGGCAAAGGAAAGACCAGCTTCATCGATGTTCGTGATATTGCGGAAGTCGCGGCCGTCTCCCTGTTGGAAGGCGACCAGCACAAGTACAAGAAATATGCTTTAACCGGCGCCGAAGCCTTTGATTTCTATGAAGTGGCCAGACGGATGTCGGAGGTATTAGGCTTCACGATCACTTATTCGAACCCGACCATTAAAGAATTTAAAACCTACATGCTGGGCAAGGGTCTGGACCCGGGATATGTCAATGTGGTAACTGGGATTCATATGGCAACGAAAATCGGATTGGCCGGCGGCATTACAGGAACGTTCACTACACTCACGGGGAATACACCTCGTAAACTCGAACAATATGTGAAGGACTACCGGGACTATTTTGTAACAAAATAATTTGTACACCCGCTCACCTTTTCTAGGCTCCGGCATACGTTGTAGTACACAGGTTGTTGGAGGGATTGACATGAGAAGAAGAGTATCGGTTGGACTGGCCGCAATGTTCGGGTTGTCCGTACTGTTATCCGGGTGTTCCGGCGGTAAAGAAGAAAGTACCAAGATCAAGATAGGCGAAGTGACCCGTTCCATATTCTATGCGCCGCAATATGTTGCATTAACGGAGGGTTTCTTCGAGGAAGAAGGATTAGAGGTAGAGCTGACAACGACGCCGGGCGGAGACAAGACGATGACCGCGCTGTTGAGTAACCAGATTGATGTCGCTCTCGTTGGATCTGAGACTTCTATTTATGTATCTCTGCAAGGCGCCGAGGATCCGGTCATTAATTTCGCGCAATTAACACAAACGGACGGAACCTTTCTCGTAGCCAGGGAGCCTGTTGCGAATTTCGATTGGGCCTCCCTTAAAGGGACGACATTTCTCGGGCAACGAAAAGGCGGCATGCCGCAAATGGCCGGCGAGTTTACCTTGAAAAAGAAGGGTATAAATCCCCAAGAGGATTTAAAGCTGATTCAGAATGTCGAGTTTGCCAATATTCCGGCGGCGTTTACTTCGGGAACAGGTGATTTCGTACAACTGTTTGAGCCGCAGGCGACCCTTCTCGAGAACGAAGGGAAAGGCCATGTGATCGCGTCGTTCGGAGCGGAGAGCGGGCAATTGCCATATACCGTGTTTATGGCCAAGGAAAGTATGCTCAAGGATCGTAAGGATTCGATTCAGAAATTTACGAATGCGGTGCATCGGGCACAACTATGGGTTCAGGAGCACTCTGTTGAAGAGATTGCGGACGCGGTAGCTCCATTCTTCGAGAATACCGATCTCGAGGTCGTCCGTAACGTAGTGAAACGTTACAAGGAGCAAGGTTCCTACGCCACAGATCCGATTATAGATGAAGCTGAGTGGGGTAATCTGCAAGATGTGATGAAAGAAGCCGGTGAACTTGACGGACCGGCCGAGTTTAAAGAACTCGTGAACAATACATTTGCGGATAAGGCCAAGGATTCAATCGAATAAAGAAACTACGGCCGCCCTGTGCGGCTTTTTTGCAAAGAGAGGAGGGGGCGCCGATGGTACCTGCGGTGAAGTTAGAGGGAATTACCCATGTCTATGTGAATAACGGCGGGGCCTCCCTGGTGCTTGAAGGGATTGACCTGACTATAGCCAACGGGGAGTTTGTTTCCTTGGTCGGACCAAGCGGTTGCGGCAAAACAACCCTTCTCTCCGTCCTTGCCGGACTAATCTCACCCACGCAGGGAAAGGTGGAGGTATTCGGGCAATCTGTTGAAGGCCCCAGTGCAAGAGTGGGGTATATGCTTCAACAGGATTATCTGTTCCCCTGGCGAACCATATTTGACAATGCGGCCATCGGGCTTGAGCTGACGGGACGACTGACCTCGGAGAAAAAGGATTATGTTCGGCATCTGCTAGGTCAACTCGGACTAGGGTTACAAGGGTCCAAATATCCCTCAGAGCTGTCCGGAGGTATGAGACAACGCGTAGCTTTAGTGCGGACCCTGGCCACCGAACCGGATATTCTGCTGTTGGATGAACCCTTTTCGGCTTTGGATTACCAGACGAAACTGCAGTTGGAGGATCTTATAGCGCTGACCCTGCAAGAGCATCGCAAAACCGCGCTTCTCGTCACGCATGATATATCGGAAGCGCTCGCGATGAGCGATCGGGTGGTCGTGCTTGCCCCCCACCCGGGGCGGATACGTAAAGAAATTCGCGTGCCTTCCCTGATCGCTGAATCCACACCGTTTCATGCGAGGGATAAGGAAGGTTTTCAAGCGTTATTTCAGTCCATATGGAATGAATTTGACCGGCTTGATCCAGGGGGGGAGAGAAATGGAACCGGAACGTAAATCATCAGCGAACACCTTGAATATTAATCCCGAAACGATCTATAAAGCCTATAAACAGAAGTTATCCGCAGAACGCAGCTATGTCCTGCTCACGCAATGTTTATTATTGTTGCTGCTGGCCGGGAGTTGGGAAGCGGCCGGCCGCGCGAAATGGATTGACGTGTTGTTATTCAGTTACCCCAGTAAAATCCTGCATCTACTATGGGAGAAAGCGTTGGATGGAAGCTTGTGGCCTCATGTGGGGATTACTGTAGCCGAAACGATAGCCGGTTTCTTGTTGGGTACACTGGCCGGTGTTCTGTTGGCTACACTGATTTGGTGGAGTCCGTTTCTTGCCAAGGTGCTGGACCCTTACTTTGTGGTGCTTAACGCGCTCCCGAAGGTGGCTTTAGGACCCTTGTTTATCGTAGCCATGGGTTCTGGTGTGCTTTCCATTATTGTGACCATCTTATCCATTACCGTGATTATCACTACACTTGTCATCTACAACTCGTTTCGGGAAACCGACCCCAATTATTTGAAAGTAGTTCAGATCTTCGGCGCAACGCGTCAACAACTGTTCATCAAAGTCATCTTACCCGCTTCTTTTCCGGCCGTTATATCCGCCTTAAAAGTAAATGTCGGTTTGGCATGGGTCGGGGTGATCGTTGGCGAATTTCTAGTGGCTCAAACCGGGTTGGGCTATTTAATCATATATGGCTTTCAAGTTTTTAACTTTACCCTTGTCATCGCTAGTTTGTTCGTCATCGCCTTGGTGGCCACCATCATGTATCAGGGTGTTGCTTTCATGGAATCCAGAATCATTAAGCGAAAATAACGATAAATTTAAGGTCAGCCGAAGCAGGTTGGCCTTTTTCAACTTTTCTGCCGGTGATATAATGTAAGAATCCTAATCCCAGGGAGGTTGAAATGCTCTTGAATAACAAAATCGGAGTGATTGTGGACAGTTTCGGCGCAGGCGTGAAGGAAGGTTTGGTAAAAGCCGTAGAAGTAGGAGCGAACGGGGTGCAGATCTATGCGGTACACGGGGAGATGGATCCGGAACATCTTACTTCCGAGGCGCGTACGGAACTACGAACATACATATCGGATCTAGGATTGGATATTTCAGCGCTTTGCGGTGACCTTGCGGGACATGGCTTTCAAGACCGGAGCGTCAATGCCTCCAAAGTGGAGAAATCCAAGAGAATTATGGATCTGGCACTCGACCTTGGCACAAACATTGTAACCACGCATATCGGGATCGTCCCAGATGATCCCCTGAGTGAAGTTTATGGGGCCATGCAGGAAGCATGTGAAGAATTGGGACGGTATGCTAAGCAAGTTGGCGCCTATTTCGCAATTGAAACAGGACCGGAGCGCGCAGCTCATCTCAAAGCTTTTCTCGATACGCTAAGCACGAACGGTGTGTCCGTTAACTTTGATCCTGCCAATATGGTCATGGTAACGGGAGACGACCCGGTTCAAGGTGTACATATTCTAAAGGACTATATCGTCCATACCCATGTTAAGGACGGTGTGCAGTTAAGAAAATGTGATCCTAAGGAGGTTTATGGCTTTCTCGGTTATGAAGCCATGAGTCATGAGAAACTGGCCGAAATGGGGCAGACCGGGTTGATTTACAGAGAGCTGCCGTTGGGCGAAGGCTCGGTGGATTTCAAATCCTATTTTCAGGCATTGCAAGATATAGGCTACACGGGCTATCTTACGATTGAGCGGGAAGTGGGGACGGACCCGGAAACGGATATCCGGAATGCTGTACGCTATATTCAACGTTTTCAGGGTTGATTAAACTAAAGGATGGAGCGCGTATAGTGCACGAAGCGCGTCCATCCTTTAGTTCTGATTCGCAGCAACAGCAGCTTCCCGTTGAGCGATCCGGTACTCGTAATTGGCTTTACACAATTGCAACAAATCCGCTTTTAGTCCTCTTTTGGGCACAGTTATGGCAACAGATCTACGAGATCTAGTACGCAGAAGTTTCCGCATTTGAACCGGATCTTTCATTCGATTGACAATTAACTCGTCCGGACCTTCTTGTTCATATTGAGAAAGAATGAATTGTTCTTCCGGGTCCGACCCGACGGAAGGGTCCATGGCCACAAACCGAAAATCACGCAACATCCCTTCCTGGACTCTGGCAATGAGCACGTCTCGTTCGCCGAAATACAGAACATCCTGATTCCAACCGGTTTCCCGATCCACAATCTGCTTCGTGGGGATCCGTTCCAAGACGCGAATATGATGCAGCATATTCTGAGCTTTCTCAAATTCAAGCCGTTCGGCATAATGAGTCATCTTCTCATGCATAGCCGTCAATAAATGATCCCGGCGGTGAGACAGCATCTCGGAAGCTTGGCGAGCCGTTTCCTGATAGTCCGCCTCCGAGATCCAACCCTCGCAAACTCCACTGCATTTCCCGATGTGGTAGAGCAGGCAGGCCCGCTTTGGTAAGCTGGTGCAGGTGCGCAACCGATAGTGATCTGTAACAAAATCCAGCATCGCATACTGAAAGCGGGAAGATACGAACGGGCCGAATCGCTGACCTTGTTCCTCCTTACGCTCCGGCAGGAATGCGCCGGCTTGTTCTCGTTCCTGGGTGGTACGACGATCACGATAATATACATCCAGCCGCGGCAACGGTTCCCCTGTCATTTGTAAATATGCATATCCGCTGTTATCCCGCTTCAACGCGCGATTATACGGGGGCTTATGGATCTTGATCAGATTGTTTTCCAGAACAAGGCTCTCGGATTCGTTGTTAACAAGGATAACTTCAATCGAACGAATATTAACTACCAACTCCGCCAAACGTCTGCGTTTATGCTTCTGGTAGAAGTAAGAACGAAGCCGGTTACGCAAATTTTTGGATTTGCCGACATATAGGATGCGCTGCTCCGTATCCTTCATCAGATAACATCCGGGTTGCTCCGGGTAATCCGAAGCTTGAAAGCGAAATGACATGAAGACGATCCTCCTGACGAGTAAATAGTCGAACGCAGGTTCGTAATCTCTATTTTAACATTCCACAACCTTGCGAAACAGTCCCTTTTTATTGACAAAATGTTACGTTTGGGTCAAATTTAAGTTTTTTTTAAGGTTTTTTTCAGCAGGCTATGTTAACGTTGTACTATCAAAGGCATGGTTACCCACGAGAGGAGATTTATTAAGATGAGCACGAATGACAATGAGAAAAAGTTAGGGTTGAATGAAACACAAGGGGAGACGCCGAGTTTTGGCCGCCCGGATTCGGAGGAAGCGATTGAATTGACGAATGCTGAGATCGAGTCCGAGTTAGAGAGAGAAGCTTTGCTTGCACCTACAGATGATCGAATTACAGAAGAGGCTGAGCGCGCAGGAACAGTGCCTCCGTCCGATGGCAGACGTTCCAATGGCGTTTGGATCGGAGCAACGGTAGTCCTTGCGGCGTTGTTAGCAGTGTCTCTTGTCTCCAACCCGTTTGGAAAGAAAGATGTCGCGGTTGCCACCGTCAACGGAGTCGAAATCAGCCAAGACCAGATGTATGACGAGATGGTTAAAGCCGGAGGCGCTCAAACGGTGGACAAGCTGATCACGGAAGAAGTGTTGGGTCAGGAGCTGGAGGCTAAGAAAATCGCATTAACGGATGCAGATTATGATGCCGAAATTGCCAAAGTGAAGAAAAGCTTTCCTTCGGAAGATGAGTTTCAACAGGCATTGCAACAATATGGTATGACGATGGAAGATCTGAAGGCTCAAATTAAGACACAATTGCAAGTAAAGAAATTGCTTGAGCCGGGGATTAAAGTAACCGATGATCAAGTGAAGAAATACTATACGGACAACAAAGCAACATTCGGTACAGCAACGCTTGAAGAGAAGAAAGTCGAGATCAAGGATAACCTGATTAACACCGAGGTTGCCAATAAAGCTCCTGCATATTTAGAGGAACTGAAAGGTAAAGCCAAGATCACGAACACGCTTGAGAAACCAGCTACAGACGCACCTGCAACCGCACCTGCAACTGAATAGTGTTAACTTCCCGGAATCCAGGATTTCGGGTTTTTTTTATGCATTTATGAATTGGTTTTGGGCAAAAGCGGAATAAAGGTTATAATGAGTTAAAGTATAAGGAGGCTGACAACATGTTGGACATTACGGAATACAGTGTTGAAGTTATCAAGGATCCCTTCAGTATTATTGCCGGCAAGCGATATGAATTTTTAATGGACCTTGATCTGGATGAGGAAGATGAGCTTTACACATCGAACGGAATATACATAAGAGCCATCTATAGCGTAGGTGATGGGGATTCCCGTCTGATCAAATATGACTTGCTTGAGAAAACCACGGATCTCTTGCTGGATTATGATCTGGAAGAAGATGAAGAGGCTGAGTTAAAGCAATTCTGTCATGATCACTGGAAAGAATCGGAATAGCATGATTACCATAGGGTTAGCCGGATGGGGAGATCACCCCGAATTATATCCTGCGGGTATCGGAGCTAAACACAAACTGCATACATACAGCGGTCACTTTCCGGTGGTGGAGGTGGATAGCTCTTTCTATGCGATTCCTTCAATAGAGCAATACGCCAAATGGGATGAAGCTACACCGGAAGGATTTTCTTTCGTCGTTAAAGCTTTTCAAGGGATGACAGGTCACTTGCGAGGACCCAATCCGTTCTCGGGAAATGATGAGATGTATGATTATTTCAAAAGTACACTTGAGCCACTTCGGAAGTCGGACAAACTAAAGGCGGTTCTGTTCCAGTTTCCGCCATGGTTTGACTGCTCCAAACCGAATGTGGCTTTACTTCGCGCCGCCAGGGATCGAATGGGTGACGTTCCGGTCGCGTTAGAATTCCGACATCAGAGCTGGTTTACAGCCGATATGAAGGACAAGACGCTGGATTATATGAGGCAAGACGGCTGGATTCATTCCATCTGTGACGAGCCTCAGGCTGGAATGGGTTCCATACCTATAGTGCCTGTTGCTACGGACGAGGGATTGAGCATCGTGCGTTTCCATGGTCGGAATGTGCAGGGCTGGAACAGCAGCGGAAGCCCTGACTGGCGTGATGTGCGTTATCTGTATAGGTACAGTGATGAAGAATTGGTTGAATGGAAGGGAATTATAGAAAACTTAGAGAAAACATGCTGCGAGGTCTGCGTAATCTTTAACAATAATTCCGGCGGGGACGCATCCGACAATGCCAAACAATTACAGCAACTGCTGGATCTTGAGTGGCAAGGGCTTGCGCCGCGCCAGCTGGATCTATTTTGATAAGGGCTTAAGGGGGGATTGAAATGAAGAGAAAGAGAGTGTTTTTTCGCACCTTGTTGCGTTTTTTCATCATAATTGGTTGCGCTTACACGCTAATTGCCACAAGTGTCTTTTTTTATAAAAACGATCAGATTAACCGGATGCGAATGGACAACGCTCAACGCGCATTTCTGGAGCAAGCCGCGGAGAAGATGGATGTGAAGCTCCAAATTGCCGGGCATATCGCCAACTTATTAAGGAATAATCAATCCTTGATCAATTACGCAAAGAGCAGTGAAATCAACTATTACGACGTCACTAAACTCTATGATGAATTGAAAAATTATAACGGACTCTTTTTTAGCGCCGGATATCGTATAGATGTTACTAAACCGAATCAAGATTTGATCGTTTCTTCTACGAATACGATGAATGTCAAGCGCTTTCAAGAAGAATTGGGAATGAATAGTGAGACGATAGCAACCTTGCAGCAATTTTATTCATCTAAAGATCAGATTCGTTCCACGATGATGTTAAAGGGTCTCAAAGATCAACGAACGGGTAAGTCCATGTTTACATGGGTGAAAAGGGAATTAATCTGGGGCCAGAAGGTTTACTTCTACATCTCATTCTATGAGAAGGATTTCCTGCCTGCGGTAGAAGAAGATCAAAGCTTCATTGTATTCTACAAGCAGAATCCGATTGCCATGGCTACAGAAGGATCCTTAGATCCTGTAGCCGCCATATACGACAAGTTCAGAAAGACGTGGCCGGTGCTGATCAAACCGGGTGAGCTCCTTAAAGGCAATAACTTGGAGGACTCCGTAGACGGCTACAAGCTGCGAGTTCGTTCCACAACATTATATGATGATTGGCAGTATGCTTATATAACTCCGATTCCGGGATTGTTTTATAACGTATCTGAATTACTAGGTGGCGCGGCGTCTATATTTGTAGCTATGTTGATATTGTGCGTAGGCATCGGACTGTTTGCGGCCAATAAAGTTTACCGGCCCGTGAAAACCGTAATCCAAGCCTTCGGCGGTGAGGATTTATCCCAGCCCAACGATGAATTTCAGTTCCTGCAAGACACTGCTCGCAATATTAGAATGGCGAATGAACAGCTGAAGGAGACATTGCTTACTCAGCAACTTCCGATGCGTAACAAAATACTTCGAGATATGTTGCTGGGGTTGATTCCGGACGAGAAGAAAGAGCATCACATCGAGGAGCTTAAACTTGAGATCCTTAGAGAACCGTTCACTGTTGTTATTATTGAATTCACCCGCTTGAAAATTTTTCAGGACCGTTCATTGACGAAAGATGCCATTATGCAAATTCAGTCGCAAGCCATCTATATTATAGAGGAAGCGGTTAAAGCTAAAGCCCTCTGTCAGGTTATGGAATGGGAACATAAGAGATATTTGATTTTGATCCAGGAAATCGATGGAGTCGCTATCAAACAGTGGTTTGAAGATGCCATATATACCATTGAGGCGGAGTATGAACTAGGCTTGGCTGCTGCTGTCGGCAAACCCGCTCAGCATGTAAACGAGATTGAAGAGGCTTATTACTCAGCCCTTCGCTTGCTGGACTATCCTGCTGTGGTGGAGAAGAAAACCATCATCACGGATGAAGATATTAAACAGCTCCATACGGCAAGTTATTACTATCCTCTGGATATGGAGCGGGATTTGATGTATGCCGTATTGCGGGGGAAAGAAGACGAGGCTCTTGCTATCCTGAACCGTATACTAGAAGAAAATTTAAATCATCTGCATTCCAATCAAGACATGTTAACTCAGCTGTGGTTTGAAATGCGTACTACCGTTAACCGGATATTGCAGCAAGTCAATATTGATCAGGATCAATTAAAAAATAGTTGGCTTCTTTCCGGGACGGAATGGCATACCCCGGAAGACTTGGCCCGGATGATAACAAGCTACTTTACACATCTGATTCACCTAATCCATGATGAGAATCAACAATTCGGCAGTTCGGCGGCGGATCAGATGATGGAGTACATTCACGAACACTATGTCCGTGACCTTTCCCTCAAGGATATCGCAGATCATTTCAGTCTCTCTTCAGGATACGTAAGCACCTTATTTAAACAACACACAGGGGAAAACTTCAAGGATTATCTCAATATCTACAGAGTCAAAAAAGCGAAGCAAATTATGGACGGGGAAACGGTAAAGATTGCGGATTTGGCCATCCGCGTCGGATGTAACAGCGCGAATACATTTATTCGGATATTCAAAAAATATGAGGGCATCTCGCCTGGCCAATATGCAGGCAAAGGAGAACCCATGTAACGACCTTCATCTACCTTCCGCACAAAGCGGAAGGTTTTTTTTCGTAATTTTGCACATTCCAGAAGAAATGATGATTTTAAATGAAATGGTGATCAATCGAAAAAATGACGATTTACGAAGAAGCCCGGGAGTTGCTATAGTACGGGGGAGGAAAATGAAACGCTTACAACACGAATGAAAGGAGGAATAAACATTTCATGAGCATGAATATGCAGCAATCACCGAAAGTTTCAATTCGAGGATTGACCAAGAACAGAACCGTCAAACATAAAGGGTTAGGCTCGCGATTACTGAAAGATAAAACACTATATCTAATGTTGATTCCTTTCATCGCATTCTACGTACTATTCGCCTACAAACCCATGTACGGGCTGCTTATGGCTTTTCAGGATTACAGTATCTTCAAGGGGATAAGCGGCAGCGAATGGATCGGTTTGGAGAACTTTAAAACCTTCCTGGAAAGCGAAGCGTTCATCCGTTGTCTGCGCAATACGCTGCTGATTAACGGGTACAGTCTGATCTTCGCATTTCCGGTTCCGATTATTCTGGCTTTAATGTTGAATGAGCTTAAGAATCAGACGTTTAAGAAAACGGTACAAACGATGACCTATATGCCCCACTTTATTTCAACAGTTGTCATTGTCGGGATCGTTACGCAGTTTCTCGCTCCGTCCAACGGTCTGGTCAATATCTTGTTAGACAAATTCGGATTTGAGAAAATCTACTTTCTGGTAGAAGCCGATTATTTCCGATCCATCTTTATCTCGATGAATGTATGGAAAGAAGCGGGCTTTAACGCGATCATTTACATCGCCGCGCTGGCAGGAATCAACCAGGACTTATATGAGGCGGCCAGGATGGACGGCGCCAACCGGTTTAAGCAGATGATTCACGTTACGCTGCCGGGCATATTGCCTACCATTATGATTATGTTCATTCTGAAGCTGGGACAGTTACTAGAGGTTGGAGCGGAATCCATTATCCTGCTGTATCAACCGGCTACGTACGAGACGGCGGATGTCATCTCAACTTACGTATATCGAGTAGGCTTGCAAGAAGGACATCATGGTCTGGCAACGGCGGTCGGCTTGTTCGATTCGGTCATCGGGCTGATTCTTGTCATTTCCGCAAATTATCTTAGCAAAAAATACACCCAAAGTTCCTTGTGGTAGAGAGGAGGTTCAGCGTGAACCGAAATTTAAAAGTATTAAACTTTAATGTCATTAACTATTTAATACTCAGTCTCATTTCGTTGCTGACCGTCTATCCGTTCATCTATGTTCTTGCCGCGTCTTTCTCAAGCGGCTATGCGGTAACACACGGCGAAGTCACATTATTTCCGGTAGGCTTCAATCTGGAAGCGTATTCGCAGGTCTTTAAAGAAAACGGTTTATGGACCGCTTATGGAAATACGATCTACTACACCGTTGTGGGAACAGCCGTAAGTATCCTGTTAACCTTGTTCGGCGCCTACCCGTTATCGAAGAAACGTTTGGTGGGAAGGAAATGGATCGGTTTCTTCATTGTCTTCACGATGTTGTTTAACGCGGGAATCATTCCGTTCTATATTAATCTGAAGGATTTGGACCTGTTAAATACACGTATGGGCGTCATTATCCCGTTCGCAATCAGTACTTTCAATGTCATCATACTTCGCACCTTTTTCCAGGCGGTACCTGATGAACTGGAGGAAGCGGCGACGGTGGACGGCGCTACCGATTGGCAGGTTCTATGGAAGATCTATCTGCCACTGGCTATGCCCGCACTGGCTACCATTGCCCTGTTCTATGCGGTGAGCCGCTGGAACGGTTACTTCTGGAGCATGATCATCCTCCGGGATCAAGAATTGATCCCCCTTCAGGTTCTGTTGACGAAGTTGATTGTTTCGCTCAGGCCCAGTGATAATGCCGTTGCGGCCGCGGGAGATATTGTCTCCTATACGCAAGAAACGGTAATCTACGCCACGATCATCATTTCCATTATCCCGATTATTGCAGTGTACCCTTTCATCCAGCGATTCTTCGTGAAGGGCGTCATGGTAGGCTCGGTTAAGGGATAAGCTGGGCGCATCATTTCATGGATTCACCCGGAACAAAGTTCCGTCTGAATATAGTACAATTTTAGATAAGAAAAGGGAGGAAGATTCAGGAATGAGGAATAACAAGTTAATCACGAGTCTATTGTTAGCAAGTTTGGCGGCCACCGCTCTCGTAGGCTGCAACAACAATGCGCCGGAGAACGCGGCAGCCAATGTGAATGAGAAGGTTAGCGGAAACAGCAACGTAAAGGAAGAAGAGGCACCCGCCACCGCCAAATATGCGGCCAGTAAAGACCCGATTGAATTAAGAATTCATATGCACTTTAACGATCGGGAGGCGTTTGATGATAACTGGGAGGCTTTCAAGAAAGCCGCGGAATTTACGAACGTGACGCTGAAAGGCGTGGCTCCGAAATCAGCTTCCAAAAGCGTGGAAGTATTTAACCTGATGATGTCATCCGGGGATATTCCGGACATTGTGCAAGGTGAACGGGATCCTCTTGAAAAATTTGGTAAGCAAGGCGCATTCGTTCCTTTAAACGATCTGATTGATCAGCACGCGCCTAACATTAAGAAGTTTCTGGATTCCCGTCTGGATGTGAAACGCGCCATCACCGCAGGAGACGGTAACATTTATTTCATACCGTTTATCCCGGAAGGCGATGTCGCTGAAGGCTGGTTCTATCGTCAGGATTGGTTAGATAAGCTGAAGTTGCAGGCTCCGAAGACAATTGATGAATTCTACAATGTCATGAAAGCGTTTAAAGAGAAGGATCCGAACGGAAACGGCAAAGCGGATGAGGTACCGATCTTCGACCGCAACAATGCCAACTGGATGGATCATTACTTAGTTCTATGGGATGCAAGAAGAAGTATGGTGATCCGTGACGGCAATGTGGGTTACGGACCGTTGGAACCTCAATTCAAGACAGCCGTTTCATCTCTGGCCAAGTGGTACAAGGAAGGTTTGATTGACAAAGAAATATTTACACGCGGCAACAAGTCCAGAGATATTATGCTCGGAGATAACGTGGGCGGGATGACGCAGGACTGGTTCGCTTCAACCTATAAGATGAACCAGGCCATGAAGGATAAAGTGCCTGGACTATCCTTACAGGCTTACGCGCCACCCGCAGGCATGGACGGTAAAATCCGTGAAGCCACACGCAGAGATGTGATTGCGGGCTATGGTTGGTCGATATCGTCTTCATCCAAGTATCAGGAAGAGGCAATCAAATATTTTGATTTCTGGTTTACAGAGGAAGGAAATCGTCTGAATAACTTCGGTATAGAGGGTATTACCTACGATATGGTGGACGGCGCGCCGAAATTAAGACCTGAGATGTTACAGGGCACATTGCCGGATAATCTGTTGAAACACGGAGCCTTTACCCAAACTTTCGGGTTACAAGAATTCGATCAGGAATTGCAGAATATTTCGCCGGAAGCTCAGAAAGTGATGAATGAGTATCGTGAGAATAAGTACTCCGTGGAATTACCACCAATCCTTAAACAGGAAAACGTAGATCCTAAATTATTGGATGAGAAGACGCAGCGTTATCAATATGTAGCCGAGAAATTGCAGAAGTGGATTCTTGGCGCGGAAAATATTGAGGATAATTATGATGAGTTTGTCGCCCAGCTAAAGAAAATGAATATTGAAGAAGCGTTAAAAGCGGATCAGGCGGCTTACGAGAAATATATCAGCGTAAAGTAAGTTTCTCTGATTTACGCAGCGCGGAACTTCGGTTCCGCGTTTTTCGTGATGAAACGGCACGGATTGTGGTATGATAGTTGGACTTATGTCTTTGAATTGGAGTCCTATGATGAAAAAGTTCAAGAAGTTTTATGTGGAAATTACCAGTGTTTGTAACTTGGCATGCTCATTCTGTCCCCCTACAGAACGAAAATCTAAATTTATTTCGGTGGAGGACTTTACCCATACATTAGATCAAATACAAGGTCATGCAGAACACATTTATTTTCATGTGAAAGGCGAGCCCTTATTGCATCCCAAGCTGGATCAACTGCTGGAGCTCAGTCATGAGAAAGGCTTTAAAGTCAACATAACAACGAACGGCACTCTCATTCATAAGAACAGACACAAATTGCTGAACAAGCCCGCGCTAAGACAGATGAATTTCTCGTTGCACAGCTTTGACGGTCATGAAGGTTCGACCGATAAAGACGGTTATGTGTCCGGGGTATTGAAATTTGCCAAGACTCTAGCCGAGGCGGGGGTCCTGGTGTCCTTGCGTCTTTGGAATCTGGATAAAGACAACCTGATCAACCTGGACAAGGACCGAAATCGTGAAATTCTAGAGATGATTCAAGAGGAGTTCGAACTGGACTATCGTATAGAGGAACATTTTGTCCGAGGAAAAGGAATTAAACTGGCGAACCGAATCTATCTGAATTACGAGCAAGAGTTTGAATGGCCAGATCTGAAGGAAGATGAAGATGAGGGTAAAGGATTTTGTCACGGATTGCGTAACCAAGCTGGTGTATTGTCCGATGGAACTGTCATTCCGTGTTGTCTGGACGGAGAAGGGGTTATTAATTTGGGCAACATCCATCAAAACTCATTCTCTGACATTATAGAAGGAGAGCGGGCTGCAAATCTGTATGATGGTTTCTCACGCAGGGAAGTGATAGAGGAATTATGCCGGAAATGCGGTTACCGCAGAAGATTTGATTAATTTCACGAAATCATAGAGGAGTAAGAATGGAGGATGAAGTTATGAAGAACGAAACGATATCTCTAATGTTGCAACATCAGTCCATACGTAAATTTAAATCAGATCCTGTGCCGCCTGAACATTTGCATACGATTATGGAATGCGCACAAAAGGCGTCAACTTCCAGTAACATGCAAGCTTATAGTGTAATTAATGTGACAGACCCTGAGTTAAGATCCCAATTGGCAATATTGGCAGGTAACCAGATCTATGTGGAACAAGCGCCAGTCTTTCTTGTATGGTGTGCAGATCTACATCGCTTGCAGGGCTCGGTGTCAGACCAAACGGTGAAACCTACTGCGGAGAACTTTCTTGTGAGTTCCGTGGATGCCGCGCTTGCCTCACAGAATGCGGCGCTTGCCGCGGAATCGATGGGCCTCGGGATTGTGTATATCGGCGGAATCCGTAATCAGCTTGAGGAAGTGATTCAGTTACTGCAGCTTCCTGAGCTGGTTTATCCCGTATTTGGCATGTGCATCGGTAAGCCGGATCAGGAGCCTTCTCCGCATCCCCGTATGCCTGTAGAATCCATACTCCATGAGAATAAGTACAGTACAGTTCACAACGAAGAATTGTTGAGGCAATATAATGAAACCATCAGTAACTATATGGATCAACGCACGCAAGGCCAACGCAAGGCGAATTGGTCGCAAATGATGGAATCCAAGCTTAGCCAGCCTGATCGCATTCTGGGAGAAACGTTGCAAAAGCAAGGATTCGGCTTCAGGTAGAGAACATATGTAGTAGTCACGAAACCTTCTCAGGCATCACGAGAGGGTCTCTTTTTTGCGGTCGGAGAAGGGATTTAAACGGCGTAGGGAGTATATATAAGAATGTATATAACCATCCAAATAAATAAACGGGGCCAATCTAATGTTGCTGGAAAAATTGTTCTTGAGTATTCTCATTGTGCTTGCACCTGTACTGGCATATACAGCTTTCTCCGAACGATGGCGGCACGCGCAGAAGCCCTATGTTATCGGATTGTTGCACGGTACGGCATCTTCGCTTTGTTTATTATGCTCCTTCTATGCATCCGGTTTATACTGGGATTTGCGTTATGTGCCTATGATCATTTCCACAATTTACGGGGGACCGGTGGCAGGTTTCATCAATTACCTGATGATTATGGGGACAAGAACTTATCTCGGCGGAGATGCCTTATTATTCGGGTTTGTGAGCATTACATTGACATTCATAGGGCCGATTCTGTTTGCAAGAAAAGCCAAACATTGGAGCGGACCTGCCCGAATTAAGGCAGCCGTACTTATATCCTGTTATCCCAATATGATCATGCTATTAATCTTGATCTCTTATTCGTTAACCCGTTCTTCAAGCGCGGAATCAACATTTAATGTGTATACTGGCGCCGTACTCTTTGGCATGATGCAAATATTCGGAACCTGGCTGGCATCCATGTTATTGGAATTTACTTATGAACGGACGAAGATGATCTCGGATATTCAACGGGCCGAGAAGCTCAAGACGATGGGGGAACTGGCGGCTTCCATTGCCCACGAGGTGCGTAATCCGCTTACCGTTGTCCAGGGTTTTCTCCAACTGATGCGTCCTCATCAAACCGGAAAGAATCAACAATACCTCCACATTGCTCTTACCGAGCTAGCCAGGGCCGAAACCATTATCAGCGATTACCTCAGTTTCTCCAAAACGAAATTAACACGACTAGAAGTGTTTGAGATTACGAACTTGCTTCATAATGTCGTACTGTTGCTATCTCCACTAGCCACGAAGCATAACGTCACGATGAAATATAATGAGGATGGGCCGATGTACCTTTACACAGATCGCGGTCAGTTGCAACAAGCGCTTGTCAATATTATCAAGAATGCGATTGAAGCTACCAACGCTATGAAACATGGCGAAGTATCGGTATACTCTACTATAATAGAAGGTACTCCTCCAATGGCACAGATCATGATCAAGGATAACGGTAGAGGGATGACTCCCGAGCAACTTACAAGAATCGGTACTTTATTTTTCTCCATGAAAGATGTAGGTACGGGACTTGGAACAGCAGTGGCCATCCGGATTATAGAAGAGATGAACGGCCGTATCACGTATACAAGCGAGCCCGGCGCGGGGACGATGGTCATGTTATTGTTACCTCTGCACACGAAGAATTAATTTATACAGGTCAGGAGAACATATGAAGAAAAGAAACATGTTGTTTATTGCAATGATAACTTCATTTCTATTATATCTATTCATAGATACAGTGACGGATCGGAACAAGTTAGAAGAACTAGGTTTGAGTCAAGAAGCGGATAGTTTACACCCCGTTGTTGTGCAAAAAAAGGCTGAACTCGTTCAACTGGCCAAGACACGTAATATCTCAATTCTCATTACCGATGGTTTCAGAAGCCATAGTGAACAAGAAGAATTATACGAGCAGGGGCGTACAACACCCGGACCCGTCGTAACGAAGGCCAGAGCAGGCACCTCATATCATAATTATGGGTTGGCCATTGATTTTGCTTTACTGACTAAAGAGGGCAAGGCGTTGTGGGATACAGAGGCGGATCTGAACGAAAACGGTTCATCAGACTGGATGGAAGTTGTACAGCTGGCTAAAGGGCTTGGCTTCGAATGGGGCGGAGACTGGCCGCATTTTCCCGACTATCCGCATCTTCAGATGGATTTCGGATTAAGTATCGCGGAACTACAGCAGAATCAGGACTCCGCAGGGGTATATGTTCTCAAAAAAATATGGAATGCCGGCAAAGGGTAAGGACAACAGGTGAACAGCATGCAAACCTATCAGATGAATGTCAGAACATTGGTGGAATACGTCTATCGCAGCGGGAGTCTGGATTCCGAGTTCCGTGCTCAAACTTCGATGATCGAGGGGACGAAGGCACACCAGAAGGTTCAGCAGTCTTATGGAGAATCCCACTTCAAAGAAGTGTATTTGAAAGCGGAGTTCCTATTTGAGGGACTGCAATTTATTCTTGATGGCCGATGTGACGGACTGTTTCTCGATCAGGACATTGTCACCATTGATGAGATCAAATCTACGGTGAAGCCTTTGTCTGAAATTGCCGAAACCAGTTATCCTGTACATTGGGCCCAAGCCAAGTGTTACGCTTATATGTATGCACTAGAGCATGGACATGAGCAGATGGATGTGCAACTTACCTATGTTCAACTTCATTCCGAAGAGCGGAAGTGTTACAAGCAAAGCTATACCACGCCGGATCTTGAAACATTCATGTTGGAATTGCTTCGAGTCTATTTCCCTTATGCTCAGATGAAGGTTCAACACGGGTTGGACCGTAATCATAGTATCAAAGAGCTGCCTTTTCCATTTCAAAGCTACAGAGAAGGGCAACGGAAGTTTGCGGGCGCGGTCTATCAATCGATTGCCGACTGCCATCATCTTTTTGCTAAAGCGCCGACAGGAACAGGAAAAACGATTTCCACACTGTTTCCGTCGGTGAAAGCGATAGGCGAGGGATTGCTGCAACGCGTATTTTATCTGACAGCCAAGACGATTACCCGAACTGCTGCTGAGGAAGCACTGGCCTTAATGGAACGAAACGGGCTGAAGGTTCATTCCGTGACGATCACCGCTAAAGATAAAGTATGCCATCAAGAGGAACCCTTTTGCCAGAAGGAGTATTGCGCGTTTGCCGATGGATATTATGACCGGATTAATGAAGCGATGCTGGATCTCTACACACACGAACGCAGGTTGACCCGGGATGTCATTCACGCGTATTCGCATAAACATCGGGTATGTCCATTCGAATTCTCCCTGGATGCCGCTTATGCCGCGGATATTATTATTTGTGACTATAATTATATTTTTGATCCGGGTGTGTCTCTAAAGCGAATGTTCGACGACCGGAAGAAGCACACCGTGCTGCTTATCGATGAGGCGCATAATTTGGTGGATCGGGCTCGGGAGATGTATTCGGCTGAGTTAAATAAAGTTCCATTTATGTTGCTGAAAAAAGAATACAAATCATATCATCCGCAGCTGGCTGCCTCCGCTAAAAGGGTGAACGATTATTTCATTCGTGTTCGTAAAGAACTCGGAGAGGACAAGCACACGGTGTCCATAGACCAACCTGATGCGCTTAAAGAAATGATAGAGCCGTTTATTTCACATGCCGAGCAGGAGCTGATTCAGTCTTCTTTCGGTCCCGGGCCGGAGCTTCAAGCGTTGTTGCTGGAAACGTACTTCCAAGCTCAAAGTTATATACGCATTAGCAAGTTTTATGATGAACGCTATGTGACTCAAGCTGAAGTAACCAGATCGGGTGTGCGGATCAAGTTGTTCTGCTTAGACCCTTCTTACAATTTGCAGCAAATGTCTAAAGGCTACCGCTCCCGCATTCATTTCTCGGCAACGTTATCACCTTTATCTTTTTATATGGATATGTTAGGCGGTGGGGAGGAGGACTACTCGGTATCTATTCCTTCACCGTTTATGCAGGAGCAGCTTGAGGTGAGGGTCCTACCCTTGTCCACACGTTACAGGAACCGTGAAGAATCAATCTCTCCAATCATTGCGATGCTTACCCGATTAGCAGAGGAACGGCAAGGGAATATGCTCGTGTTTTTTCCTTCTTATGAGTACATGAACCAAATTTATGAGGCGTATATGTTGCATGAACCTGCGCATGATATTTTGATTCAGGGCAACGCCTTAACTGAGGAGGAGCGGGAGCGGTTTCTGGCTGCGTTTGACGCGGAGAATACACACGCTGTTACCGGGTTTGCCGTGATGGGAGGAATCTTCTCAGAAGGAATTGATCTCATAGGAGATCGGTTGACTTGCGTTGTGATTATTGGTGTAGGGCTTCCGCAACTGAACCCGGAACGGGATTTGTTGAAAGACTACTTCAATCACAACGGCAAGAACGGTTACGATTACGCTTACGTATATCCGGGTATGAACAAAGTGCTGCAAGCAGGCGGCCGGTTGATAAGATCCGAGCAGGACCGCGGCTTGCTGATCCTGGTGGATGATCGATACCTACAGTCTGCCTACCAACGATTGTTGCCTCCCGAATGGAGAAACTATACGGTTTGGCAACCCTAGCTAGGAAGTCAATGTTCAGTTTGATGAAGTTGGATCCATTCTGCGGCGTCCAGCTTTTTTTTGACCAGAATTGTTATAAAAAACGATCGAGATCCGTCTTATCTATAGCTGCAGCAGAAAGGAGACTATAACGTTGTCAGATTCATATAAAGAAATGTTCCATGTACACTATCCGACGGTTGTGCGCAAGCTGACGGGGCTGGTGCGGAATGAATCCATTGCAGAGGACTTAGCACAAGAAGTGTTTCTGCGGCTGTATCAGCACCCTCCCAACGAAATCGATGCCGTAGGCGCATGGTTGCATCGGGTGTTAACGCGTGTCGGGTATGATTACTTAAACCGTCAAACCAGAGAACGCCAGATTATAGAGAAACAAGAGCATGTAGAAAGATCAAGCGAGCAACTGCAACAATCCAACGAAGACGTAGTCATGAGCAAGATGAATCAAAACGAGGTGCAAGAAGTGCTGGATGCCCTTCCTGAGCGGGACCGGCAATTGTTGATGCTGAAATATTCGGGATACAGTTATAACGAAATTGCGGAGAAGCTTCAAGTTCAGAAATCTTTTGTAGGCACGTTGCTTCAAAGAGCGTCTGTGAAATTCAAGAAACAAGCCGAAGCCGGCATGCTGAATCCATACAAACAGGAGGTATAATGATATGAAAACTACAGATCAGGCCTGGAAAGAGATGCAAGAAAAGCTTAAGGATGCGAAGCGGCATGAGCAATGGCAGCAATGGGATTCCGGTGTTCATGTGAAGCAAGCGACATCAGATGGCGAAAGGGCTGCACTCACGAATTCATCGAGTTCACAAGTGCAGTCTGAGGTTGCATTGAAAACCAATCCTGTCATTGGTCGTAAGCGAGTCAAATATCCGAAGTGGGTTAGCGGAGTAGTTGCGGCAAGCGTTGTGGCGGTTGTGTTGGCAACTCCTGTAGGTAACAGCGCGTTGGCATCCATCTTGGGACAATTCCGTATGGAGCAGATTACTACGGTGGATGAGCAAGACGCCAAAGTTCTATTCGAGTCGTTCTTCCCGGACGGCGAGAGCCGAGAGGCTGTAAATGCTTTCGGTACGTTCTCGAGGGAATCAGGCAAACGCCAAGGCGAATTTGATGCTAAGTCCATCTCTGATGTGCTGGGCCGGACGATTGTTGTTCCCTCGGATTTTAAGCAAGAAAAAGTGTATGTGAACGCATCCGATCGACTGACGTTTAAAGTTAATGTGGATGAAGTGAACAAATCGATGCGTAAACTAGGCGCCACCGAGCTTTTCCCGTCATCACTGGATCAGAAGACCATCACGATTGAGATGGGTGAAAGTGTTCATATGAACTTAAGCAACGAGGACGGAAAAAGCTGGTCTAATCTGACGCAACAGCCCGTACCTAAAGTGATTGTGGATTCTTCTGTGGAATTGCAGGAAGCTCTGGATGCTATCGTTTCACTGCCCATGCTGCCAACCAATTTAAAAACAACTTTGCTTTCTTCCAATTTCTTAAATGACGGCAGTGCGCCTTTGCCCCTTATAACAGACGCGCAGACCTCCAAAATTCAAGTCGGATCAACAAATGTCCTTCTGCAAGAGCGCAAACACAGTTCCGACTTACAATACGACGCTATATGGATTCATAATGGACAATTGTTCAGTTTAAGCGGTAATGTGTTCAAAAATCAGCAAGAGATTGAGGCGAAAATCTCGGAGTTGATTAACTAATGACCACGGATATCATCTCAACACAAGGACTTACGAAAGATTATGGCAATGGCCGCGGCTGTAGAGATATCACGTTGACTGTAAGGGCGGGGGAAGCATTTGGCTTCCTCGGCCCTAATGGCGCGGGTAAGAGCACACTGGTAAAAATGTTGGTGGGCTTGGTTCATCCTACCGCTGGAGAAGGATTTCTGTTCGGCCAACCCGTCGGCTCCATCGAAGCGAGGCGTCAAATCGGATATCTCCCTGAATTATACCGATATCAAGAGTGGCTGACGGGAGAAGAAGTGCTGAATCTACACGCTAAATTAGCGGATATGGATCGTAATTATGCCCGCAAGCGCATAAAGCATCTTCTCGAGGAGGTCGGAATCGGGTTGCGCGGCCGTGACCGTGTGAAGCATTATTCGAAGGGAATGCAACAAAGACTAGGCTTTGCCTGTGCGCTGATGAATGATCCGCAACTCCTGTTTCTGGACGAGCCGTCATCGGCGATGGATCCCGTGGGCAGACATGAAGTGCGACAGCTGCTGATGGGTCTAAAAGAGCAAGGGAAGACGATATTTCTAAATTCTCATCTCCTTGAGGATGTTGAGGTGTTGTGCGACCGGGTGGCTCTGCTTAATAATGGAAACATTATGGCGCAAGGTACTGTCGTCGATTTGCTTGAAGAGAGCAACCGTTGGAGACTGAGGGTAGGCGGACTAACTCCTGTCCTCTTGGAATGGTTAAAGGAAACGACGGGGATGGCAATGGCATGCACCGATGTAAATACCTCACCCATCCTTGACGTTGTGTGGCTGGATGCTTATCCGCAGAACGATGAGCAGTTAGGATGGTTAAACAGTTTAATTGTAGAGCAAGGAATGACTCTATATGAAGTCAAGAAGGACAAGAACCGCTTGAATGAATGGTTTGTTGGCGCGGTCTCGGGATTGAATCAGAGGGGTGAACGCGCATGATGACCATTCTCATGATGACATGGAAAGAAATGATGCGTAAACGCGTCTTAAGCTTAACCTTCATACTAACCGTGGTATTTCTTATCGGATTCTGGTATGTAGCGAAAATTATCGGCAACGATGGCAACATGGGTGTCCCTGATCCAACTCAAAATCTAATCCGGGATTTCAGTAACGGCAGCATTATTCTATCCCTGGGATTCTTTTTCGCTACCTTTGTCATTGCGTTTCTTTCGATCTTCAGCTCCTTTTCCGTCGTTTCCGGGGAGGCGGAACAAGGTGTAATGCAAGCCTTGCTGCCCAGACCCTTACCCCGTTGGAAATGGTTTATGGGCCGATGGCTCGGATACACGCTTCTTGGAGTTCTGTACTCTGCGTTGCTATTCATTGCCCTGCTGTTTATCACCGATTTGTATGCGGGAATCCCGAGAGAATTGGGAGTATGGATGAAATCGTTTCTTTTGTTTGCATGGATTGTGCCTCTGTTAGTATCGGTATCCATGCTGGGTTCGTGTTATTTTCCGGCGTTCGGGAACGGTGTGTTTATGATCATGATGTACGGTGCGGGTTGGTTGGGCGGTATGTTGGAGAAAGTTACGGCAACGGGGATGTTTAAAGAGGATTCCAGAGCTTCGCTGGACATGGTATCGGGACTAACTTCGTTAGCAATGCCGGTAGATACACTTCAAAGACGGATGCTTGCTGAACTGTTCTCCTTTAAAGACATGCAATCTTATTTGGATATCGACAGAATGGGACCCTTCAGTTTGCAAGCCATTCCTTCAAACACCTTCTTGGTGTATGCTGCTTTGTATACAGTGGCGGCCTTGCTTCTCGGCATGTTCACTTTTCAACGTAAAGATTTATAGCGATCGGAGGATCCTACATGGAAAATGTTTTGTTGCAGTTGTTCTTTCTCATAGGCGGATCGGTGGTCATACTCTTTCTGTTTCAGTGCTGCTATCGGTTTATGGTAAAATTTATGAGGTTGAACAAACGTTCAGCGGTCATGATTTCCGTACTAGGCTCAGTTCTGTTCTTAAGCAGCTGGATGCTGAATTTCATGTCCAATTTGTTCATTCCTATAGATTAATGCCACGTACACGAGAAGACCTTCTGCGCATGAATAAGTTCAAGTTAGCCTTGCTAGCCTTTATGATTCTATCGGGGTGCTCAAAGAGTCCGGATTCTATATCTTCCACTGACCAGCATGCCGTAAATGATCAAAACTCGATTCCATACACCGTTGAAGTTTATGCGAATCAATTGAACGTTCCATGGGATATGGCCTTTGCCGAAGACGGTAGAATATTCTTTACAGAACGACCCGGCGTTGTTCGTGTCATGAAGAACGATAAGGTCATGGCTGAACCCGTTATTTCTTTTCAAGATCCTTTTCTGAGCAAAGGCGAAGGAGGCTTGCTTGGGATTGCGTTGGATCCGGCATTCGCAACCAATCATTATATATACGTTTATCAAACCTATAAGCATAGTGGCGAGGTTCGGAATCGTGTTATCCGTCTTCTTGAGAAGGACAATAAAGCCAAGTTGGATCAAGTCATTCTGGCGGATATTCCCGGATCGGATAATCATAACGGCGGCAGGATTAAATTCGGCCCGGACGGTATGCTTTACATTACGGCGGGGGATCGCTATGTGCCATCATTGGCTCAAGAATTGACCACTACAGGCGGCAAAATCCTTCGCATCGCTCCCGACGGCGGCATCCCGCAGGATAATCCTTTTCCGGGTTCGCCGGTATACAGTTTAGGGCACCGAAATCCGCAAGGTTTAGTTTGGCAACCCGGAACAGGCAAACTCTATGCCTCGGAACACGGTCAGGCGGCTCATGACGAGATCAACCTCATTACATCTGGCGAAAACTACGGATGGCCGGTCATTGAAGGCGATCGTGAACAGGATGGCATGGTGAAGCCGTTAATCCACAGCGGCGAGGAAACTTGGGCACCCTCAGGGATGACCTTCGTCACACAAGGAGAATGGCAGGGTCATTTGCTCGTTGCTACATTGCGGGGAGAGCAGTTGTTGAAGTTTAAAGTAGGCGGCAAGGGAGAAATCACAGCGACAGCGACTTCATATCTGTTTAAAAATCAGTATGGACGATTACGTAACGTGGTTGAAGGCCCTGACGGATCGCTTTACATCATGACCAATAATCGAGACGGTCGGGGGGATCCGAATCATGATGATGACCTTATTCTGAGACTTAAACCCAATCCTAAATAAAGAAGAACCCGAGTAAGGACATGGTAACATGACCTACTCGGGTTCTTTGTTTCTTTATTAATTTTATGGAAGCTTGGGATTTACAGGTCTGGAGCTTGGTGCTGTTGTTGCAGGTTGTTTGGACTTAGACATGAAATTTCTTACTGCGCCGAAAAGTTTATCCCGTGCGCCCTTATTGTTCATAAGATACGTTACGCCCATACCGAGCGCGGACATTAATAATCTTCTTTTAGCCATGTGAATGACCTCCTATAGTGTTTTCGATAATGTCTTATGTTGAATTATAACCCCAGAAAGCTAGACTCAAACATTTCATCACTCATTGCAGGACTTCGATAGGGAATGATGAATACTAGATGAACGAACGCATTCTACGAATTAAAGGACGATGACAATGAATGAATTGGATCAAATTCAAGACTGGCTGACGGAAGTTGTGGATATCAGCCGTGTTTTCGCATCCCAAGGAGAAGTGGCGGCATACATTCCTGAATTATTGAAAGCGCCCCATGACACGTTAGGAATTTGCATCATATCACCAGACGGTCAAACGATTTCCGCCGGTGATGTCGACTTTGAATTGACGCTGCAGAGTATATCGAAAGTATTTACATTGATCCTGGCTCTAATGGATCTTGGCGAAGCTCATGTGTTCTCCAAAGTAGGAAAAGAACCAACAGGGGATGATTTCAACTCCATGCTTAAACTGGAATTAGTTGAACCCGGCATTCCTTTCAATCCGCTGATCAACGCGGGGGCCATTGTGATCTCAGCATTAATACAAGGACAGTCGCCTCAACATAAATCCGAACGTATTCTCAACTTTTTCCGACTGATAAGCGGTAATGCCACGCTTGAAGTGGACGAGGAAGTGTTCATGTCGGAAGCCGCTCATGCGCATCGCAATCGTTCGTTAGCTTATTTCCTTAAAGATAACGGTGTACTGACCGATCAGGATGATGTAGAAGAAATCTTGGAAATATACTTCCGGCATTGTTCGATTAAGGTAACCTGCAGTGACATGGCAAGAATGGCGTTAGTATTGGCCAATGAAGGTGTGGATCCTGCAAGCGGCGAATCCTTGATACCGCGCAGATATGTACAGATCGCTAAAACGTTCATGATTACTTGCGGTATGTACAATGCGTCCGGAGAATTTGCAATCGGTGTAGGGCTTCCAGCAAAGAGTGGTGTTTCAGGCGGTATTCTGACTTTGGTACCAGGGAAATACGGTATCGGCATTGTCGGGCCGGCATTAAATAGTAAAGGAAACAGTGTCGCGGGAGTACATTTGATTGAACTGCTTTCCAGACGTCAAAAATGGAGTATGTTTTAATTTAGTTTACATAATATTTATTATGTAAACTAAAAGGAATTGAAATGAGCGCACTTCAAATGAATCAAGGATGCGGAAATGGGTTATGTATGAACATAACAACATTGAACGCAGAGGAGTGCCATAACCATTGACTAAATCCAACACTATACGCTCTAAGACTTCCAGTGCTTCCCGACAAGCGGAACAAGCGGTTCAGGAAGCTTCACCATGGGTTGATAAGCTGGCCAGATTGGGCTACGCGGCCAAAGGCGTAGTCTACAGCACGATCGGTATACTCGCTATTATGACTGCGGCAGGTTTCGGCGGAGAGCTTACCGACAAACAAGGTTCGTTAAGGGCCATTGGGGCACAACCATTCGGAAGTGTCATTCTGATTATACTTGCAATCGGACTGACCGGATATTTTCTTTGGTGCATGATTCAAACCTTTATGGATCCGGATCGTAACGGTACCGATTGGAAAGGCATCTTAAAGCGAATAGGCAGCTTCGCCAGCGGCATCATCTACGGCAGCTTAGCTTACAGCGCAATCCGCACGGTTATAAAGGCTGGCGGCAGCCAAGGGACCAATGAACAAAGTATGACAGCAAGTTTGTTAGAGAAACCGTTCGGGGCAACAATGGTGGCTATCGCAGGTGTTCTTGTCATTGCCCTGGGTATTTATCAACTGATTAAAGCAGTTAAAGCATCCTTCACTAAACGTTTCAGAAAAGAAGAAATGAGCCCGCGAGTCTACGCAGCGGCAGTTCGAATATCCAGAGTGGGCATTACGGCCAGGGCTGTTGTATTTGGTCTAATAGGATATTTCTTAATGGTTACGGCGATTCAATCGGATTCCAGTGAGACGAAGGGGTTGGACGGAGCTCTGGCGGAGCTGGCTAAGCAGCCTTATGGGCAATGGTTATTAGGTGCGGTAGCCATTGGACTGTTCGCTTATGGTATCTACTTGTTTACATTGGCTCGTTATCGTAAGACATTGGGCAGCCACAGATAATCATGGTATAGGACAAAAGGTTTCCCGAATAAGCTGAGTGAGGTTGATCACAGAAGCTTGGAGGGGATCTTACGTGAAACGAAATGAGCAAATATTAATTGTCATCGTTCCTATGTCTGCCATCAAAAAATTTGTAGTCATTGATATATTGGCAAGTACAGTCATTTATTACTGCATTAAATTCCCTATGCATTCCGTCATCGCAGGAACGATCGGGAGTATAACCGGACCGATACTCATCCGTGTCGGTCTGAATCGTTTAAACCATTTCCAGCTTCGTAAGATTTAAACCGTTGTCCCAAATTTTTTTAATTCTTTTCGTGTATAAATTTGCTTATCCCGTCAGAGTAAGATATAATAAAATTATTCATAAATTAAATCCTGAATTCACATATTATAAAGGGTTATCATTTGTGTAATGGAACCTTTTGTAATGTGTGATTTTTTTGTAAGTGAAAAGAATACATGTTAATTTAATCTTGGAGGTACAGACAATGGAAACAGGTACAGTGAAATGGTTTAACGCAGAGAAAGGCTTCGGCTTTATCGAAGTAGAAGGCGGAAGTGACGTATTCGTTCATTTCAGCGCGATTCAAGGCGAAGGCTTTAAATCTTTGGATGAAGGTCAACGCGTACAATTCAACATTACTCAAGGTAACCGCGGACCGCAAGCTGAGAATGTTGTAAAACTATAATTGATTTACGAAAGCTGCCCTTAACCGAACGTTAAGGGCAGTTTTTTTAAATATTAGAAAGTATAAGGGGCTGGCTGTATGTACCGTAAAGTATTGTACGAAGATCTGCCCAAAGAAGATACAACGATCTGGTCTTGTGAGAAGGAAGGATGCACAGGTTGGATTCGTGATAATTTCGCTTTCGAAAGCGCGCCACTCTGTCATCAATGTTCTTCTACCATGATCACAAGTGTGAAGTTGCTTCCCACCCTGGTCAATTCGAATCGGGATATTAAAGCATTGAAGAAAGGCATTCAGATTGATGCCTGAACGTGAAATTATAGAAGTGAATAGGTAATCATCTGAGCCGCTCTTGAGCGGTTTTTTTGCTGTTTAAGGGAATGGTTAAAGTTGACTTTTCATTATTGGCACATCTTTACCGTTAAGGGTAAGCGATAGCGGGTAAGTTTATAAGATAATTACAACCAAAGGGAGGACTAAGAAGTGAAAGTCACGCTTAGACAACACCGGCGGATGCGCACGCTGGATTCCGAAGAACTTCTCCTGAGGGAACTGGAACAATACCCCAGAAAGAAAATCAATAAAGATGATGTTCATCGTGTCGCAAAGATGGTCAATGAATACCAAGGTAAAATTAAAGCGTATCTACATGAACAGCAAGAAAAAAAAGCAAGTCGACTGGATCGGTTCGCGGATCGGGTAGCCATTTTCGGAGGTAGTTGGTGGTTCGTAGCAATCCTTGCTTTGGTACTAATGATATGGTTAATCATGGACAGTGGAAGAACATCTATGTTTATGCTCAGTTTCAGCTTATCCATTTTTACGGCATTTCAAGCAGCATTGATTCAACTAAGCCAAAATCGCCAAGCTGCTAAAGATAAACAGGAACAAATGCTGGATATTGCCATTAATTATAAAGCGGAACAAGAAAATCTTGAGATTCAGGAAATGCTCAATGAAATTAACAATCGTTTGACTGACCTCGAAAAGAAATTGGAGGAAGATGGGTAATATTCATGAAACTAGAGCATCCTAACCCGTAACATACCGAATCATACTCGGTAATTACACTTCGGGGAGATCGTTCAAATTGAAATATTTAATCATCCTTGTGGGCCTTGTGGTCATCTACCTACTTGCCTATGTTGCAAGCAACGGGCGTAACCGGATTCGTTACCGACCTTTACTTGTGATGATTGTATTGCAGATCATCCTCGCATTTCTATTGTTAAATACTGAAATCGGGGAATGGGTCATCCGTGGATTTGCCTCTGTCTTCGTTCAATTGCTCGCTTATGCGGGTGAAGGCATTAATTTCGTTTTTGGCGGTTTGGCCAATGAAGGACAAGCTCCGTTCTTTCTGTCGGTTCTTTTGCCAATTGTCTTCATCTCGGCGTTGATTGGAATTCTACAATATATCAGAATTTTGCCGATCATCATCAGTATCATTGGATTGGTATTGAGCAAGGTTAACGGAATGGGCAGGTTGGAATCTTATAACGCTGTTGCTTCCGCGGTTCTTGGGCAATCCGAGGTATTCATCTCAGTCAAAAAGCAAATTGGTCTCATGCCGAAGCATAGGATGTACACCTTATGCGCGTCCGCGATGTCTACGGTTTCAATGTCCATTGTCGGTGCCTATATGACGATGATTGATCCGAAGTATGTCGTTACGGCATTAGTACTGAATTTATTCGGTGGCTTTATTATTGCTTCCATCATTAACCCCTATGTTGTATCCAAAGAAGAGGATCTCCTGGAAGTTAAAGAAGAAGAAAAACAATCTTTTTTTGAAATGCTGGGCGAGTATATTTTAGACGGGTTTAAGGTAGCTATCGTTGTAGCAGCGATGCTAATCGGATTTGTAGCTCTGATTTCCATGATTAATGGTATCTTCAACAGCATCTTCGGGATATCGTTTCAGCAGATTCTGGGTTATGTTTTCGCTCCGTTCGCGTTTGTCATCGGCGTGCCTTGGGGAGAGGCCGTCGAAGCAGGAAGCATCATGGCGACCAAGCTGGTATCGAATGAATTTGTGGCCATGTTGGAACTGGGACAGCATACCGGTTTGTCGAACAGAACCGTGGGTATTGTATCTGTATTCCTGGTATCCTTCGCCAATTTCTCTTCGATCGGTATTATCGCCGGCGCTGTCAAAGGATTGCATGAACAACAGGGAAATGTCGTTGCCCGCTTTGGTCTGAAATTATTGTACGGAGCTACCTTGGTAAGCTTCCTGTCCGCTGCGATTGCCGGTTTGTTTCTATAAAGTGCAACCATAATACTGACTAACCTACGCTGTTGCGTAGGTTTTTTGTTTGTCAATGAAACCCAGTTCATGAGTGCATCGTAGTAGTGAAGGGAAGAGAAGGGAGAGACTACAATGATCGATTTAAGCAGACCCACCCCGCCAAAGCGTTCGGAGTTTCAATGGTCGCCAAGAAAGACGAAAGCACTCATAGGCAGTGTGCTAACAGCCGTTGTGATTGGGGTTGGTTTCTCAACATTTTACACGGTTCAAGAACAAGAACATGCCGCCATTCTAACGTTCGGTAAGTTTACTCATCGCGTGGAGCAGGCGGGGTTACATTTCAAAATGCCTTATCCGTTTCAGGAAGTTGTCAAGCTGCCTGCGGTAAAAACACAGCGTATCACCATTGGTTATCGAGATGAGAAAGGGACCGTTGTTGCAGTGGATGAAGAAGCACTGATGATTACCGGCGATGAGAATATCGTTTCTGCAGATGCTGTTGTGGAATGGAACATCAGTAACATTGAACAGTATCTGTATAATATTGACGAACCTGAAGACTTCCTGCGTAACTCGGCCATTGCCGCGATACGATCCGTCATGGGTACCAACAAGCTGGATTACGCCATAACGGAAGGTAAGACTGTCATACAGGGAAAAGTGAAGGAGAAACTGATTGAACTTCAAACCTTGTATGCCACCGGAATTCACATTCAAGATGTGAAATTCCAGGACATTGAACCTCCGGGGGGCGAAGTGGCCAACGCTTTTCGTGAAGTAACCAACGCCCGTGAGCAGAAAAATACAAAGATTAATAACGCGGCTAAATACGAGAATGATCGGATTCCCAAAGCCCGAGGTGAAGCTGAAGCGTTGAGACAAAATGCGGAAGGGGAGAAGCAATCACGTATTTTGAATGCTCAAGGTGACGTTGCTAAATTTAATGCGATCTACACGGAATATGTAAAGAACCCGGCCGTTACCAAAGATCGTCTGGTTATTGAGACTTTGGAGAAAATTCTTCCTAAAGCCAAGATTTTCATTTCGGATTCTTCCAGTGAAACCGTCAAGTATCTGCCCATTAACGAACTGTTAAGAAGCGGTAACTCCCCTGCACCAAGCTCACCCAACAGTTCAAATGTGGAAGGAGGAACGAAATGAGAAAGAGATGGATTATCATTGGCATTAGCTTCGTAGCCGCAATTATTATCATCAGCGGTTCACTGTTCATTGTGCGTGAAGGGGAATACAAGGTGGTTATGAAATTCGGTGAAGCCGTAAGGTATATGGAGCAACCTGGGATTAAGATGAAAATCCCTTTTGTAGAGACCGTGACCTATCTTCCTAAACATCAGATGATTTATGACAGTAAGCCGACCCCAATCCTGACTAAAGACAAGAAACCGATCGTAGTAGATAATTATACCGTGTGGCGTATTAACGACCCCCAGAAGTTTCTGCGGAAGTTTCAATCCGTTGCCTACAGTCAAGAACGGATTGATGCTGCCGTATACAGTACCGTACGAAGGAAACTATCTGAAATCGAGTATGGGAATATCATCAGCGAGAATACGTCCCGTGGAGATTTGACCACTCAGATTACCAATGAAGTACGTGAGGGTATGGAACAGAACGGCATTGAAATCGTAGATGTACGCATTAAACGCACCGATTTACCTGAAGAAAATAAACAAAGCGTATATTCCAGGATGGTGTCCGACCGTCAAGCCATAGCCGCCCGTTACTTGTCCGAAGGAGATGAAGAGTCCCGAAAGATCACATCCAAAGCGGATCGGGCAGCAACGGAGCTGATCGCCCAGGCGCAGGCCGACGCGAAAAAAATACTCGCGGACGGAGAACAACAGGCCGCTAAGATATATAATGACGCGTATGGGAAGAATCCCGCATTTTATAAGATGTATCGTACGCTGGATAGTTACATTACAACCTTCCAAGGCGAGCCTGTCATTATGTTGCCTATTGATTCGGAATACACCAAGCTTATAGTTGGTCAGTAAATCGTTGCTTATGGGTTGGGATGGTCCTTAGGATCATCCCTTTGTTGTGTTAAAATGGATCGAAGAAAGGTGGTCCTTATCGATGAATTGGACAGACTATACGAATTATGTGGAATTGGTTCCGCCTGCAGACTTCGACTTGAAGGAGTGCTTGGTCTTTCTGGGCAGATCCGAACAAGAAATACTCCATCGTGTTGATGGCTCTTATCTATATAAGCTCATTCAAGTGGATTCAGAAAAGTTGCTGCTACGCCTCGGGGCTACAACCGAAGGTTTACTGCGAATTGAGCTCCCTCATGGGTCAACCACCGCGATACAGCGAAACTATGCCGCAGACTACATATGGAATATGCTTGATTTGGGCAGAAATTTGAAGCCCTTTTACATGATGGCGGAGCATGATCCGATTCTTTGTACATTGATTTCCAAGTATTATGGTTTAAGGCTCATCGGAATTCCCGATCTGTTCGAAGCTTTAACTTGGGCGATTACGGGGCAACAGATCCTTTTGTCATTTGCATATACATTAAAGAAACGCCTGGTGGAGACGTACGGAGAGAGCATCCGACACGAGGGAAAAGAATATTGGCTTTATTCTTCATGTGAAAGGATCGCCGCTTTGGAAACAGCTGACTTAAAAGCTTTGCAGTTCACAAACCAGAAAGCGGACTATATAATAGGGATTGCGCGTGCGATGGCGTCAGGAGATTTAGACAAGGATAAGTTGCTTCGTATGCAAGATTCGGTTGAAATGAGGAATGCATTGTTAAATCTTCGGGGAATAGGGGCTTGGACCGCGGATTATGTACTTATGAAATGTTTGAAAGTGATGAGCGCCATACCGATGGCGGATGTAGGATTACATAACGCGCTAAAATTACAACTGGGTTGGGAACGAAAGCCTACGCTTGAAGAGATTGCGACGTTTAAGAAGGGATGGACCGATTGGGAGGCCTACGCCACCTTTTATCTATGGAGATCCTTGTATAAATAAAGGATTATCATCCAACGGTGCTGAATGCATAAGGAACGATTACAGCTTGAAAAGGGAGCGTGGTCTCTATCAATCCATGGTTAGACGCTCGTCACTATGAGAAATTTCAAGCTTATAGTTTATCGCATGGCGTGTTTTTAGTTGTGATGGTTATCGCCATATTCATCCTGTTTCAAAGCAGGAACTGGTTAAAACAAGGGAATCACAGGCGAAACGGCAGATATGTTATTGCATGTATTCTTATAGTTTGTGAAAGTTCACTAAACGTATGGTACATAACAGAAGGAACCTACCGGCTGCGAAGTACATTGCCTTTAGAACTGTGCAGCATCTCTCTGTATCTATGTGTTCTAATGTTATTTACCAAGAGCAGGACCATCTTTCAGATTGTCTATTTCACAGGACTTGGGGGCGCGCTTCAAGCCTTATTAACACCCGCGCTTGCCTACGCGTATCCGAATTATCGGTTTATGGAATTTTTTATTGCGCATATCGCGATTATTCTTGCTGTTTTATATATGGTATGGGTTGAAGGGTACAGGCCGAAGCTATTCTCGGTGGCTTTGGCCATGATTTTTCTAAACGTATTGCTGGTCGTTGTTGGATTCATGAATAGGATTACCGGCGGCAATTATATGTTTATCGCCCGAAAGCCTGAAACCGCTTCACTTCTGGATGTACTCGGGCCTTATCCATGGTATCTTCTCTCATTGGAAGGAGTCGCGCTTTTGATGTTTCTGTTGTTGTATTTGCCATTTTCCTTTGGTAATCGGCGTGCTGCAAGCGGTACGCTTCAACGTTAATGCAAGAAGGAAAGCCGGTCAATTGACCGGCCTGGATGTCCTTAGGATTCTTCGTCGCGTGATGCGTTTCTGGAGGATTCATTCTGCTTGAATACCTCAGCCGCTTCCTCAGCGGAAAATTCAGTATCCTCTTGCCCAGGGACAGGCAATTTGTTTAGTTCAGTGGTTTGTACGTCCGCTTTCGTGTTTTCATTGTTATGGGTAGTCATAACCACACCTCCAAGTTATCTTATAGCACAAATGTTAATGTGCTTAGACTTGACCAAAATTATACATTCGATAGAGTGGGGATGTTATATTGATGCTGATGAATGAAAAGATTAAAGCAAGCGAAGTGGTGTTAACCGGATTGCAAGGCGAAGATTTAGGTATGATTCGTACTACAGAAGCATTGGCCATTGCGAAACAGAATAAAGCCGATCTGGTGTGCACATCCATGATGAGTTTTCCTCCTCCCTGTCGGTTAATGCCCAGAGGCTCTGCCAAGGAAGAGGCGCAGCAGGCAAAGAAACGACAAGGCGAGCCTAAGCTGAAAGAAATCAGGTTATCGCCGAATATTGAAGA
Source organism: Paenibacillus swuensis (assembly GCF_001644605.1). NCBI lineage: Bacteria > Bacillati > Bacillota > Bacilli > Caryophanales > Paenibacillaceae > Paenibacillus > Paenibacillus swuensis. The sequence goes on from NZ_CP011388.1 coordinate 3,803,499, forward strand.
TCATGATCTGGAAACGAAGAGAGAGCAAGCGGAACGAATACTACGTTCAGGCGATGCCGTTCAATTGGTTGTTAAGCTGCAGGGGAAAGAGGGACAGAAGGGAAAGGAACTTCTGGAGATACTTATTAAGGATTTGAGAACGGCAGGGAAGCCGAAGTCAGGCATCCAGCTCAGCGGAAAACAAGCCGTCGTTCAGCTTGATCCGATGTAACACAGAACCCAGAGGCCTAGGTAGGGCCTCTGGGTTGTGCTTTAAACATAATATCGAGCGAATAGTAAAGCCACAACAAAGAGGAAACTTATAACAAGCGCTCCACCGTTTAAGGTCCTGTTGAAATACAATTTGGGATGAGACATCCGGATAGATCGATTCGCATTTTTTAATTCCAGAGCCAGAATGAAATCTTCTACGGTTTGGAACATGGAGATCAATAATGGGATAATGAACGCCGGAAGGTCTCTTAAATGAATGTTACCTTGTTTCACAGACCGCTTACCGCGGGCTTTGGTAATCATCGCAAATTTGAGCGTTTCTTCAAGAATGAGCGGTATAAACCTTAGAATAAGCGAAGCGGTTAAAGCTATGGACTCCACGGGAATATGAATTTTTTGAAGCGGAAGAAGCACGCTTTCCAAGCTCCTTCTCATATCCGTGGTGCTCGTTGATAAGGTAAACACCATGCCAAGAATCGTCAGGAGGAAGAAGCAAACCATTCTCATCAGAGTTTGGACGGCAGGGCCCATGGCGAAACCGACTCTGTTCAGCCAATGCATCTCGGATTCTGTGTCCAATTGTATGCCCGATATAACAACCGTGATGGCCATGAAGATCAGTAACGGCTTGATGATACGAAGCAGCTTTTGTTGATCCTGATTCATTAGCAGCATGCAGCTAATGAAAGTAAAACCCAAACTTAAGCCAATACCTACCCAATTGTTCTGTAGCACAACCGCTATGGATATGATGATATACAGCAGCCACTTCAGTTTAGTATCGAGATGATAGAGCGGACTGGTTTGTGGTGAAGTATTGTCTGAGGATGATAGGTGTTCGTGTATAGGTTGATCCGCAATAGCATTATTCTGTGCTTCCTGAGCTTGGAAGACTTCCTTTAAATCAGGCTTCATGCGGATATGATGCGAAATGATCTCAGCGAGCTCGTCAGGTGTGTGAATCTTATTGTTCATAGGAATTCCCGCTTGTTGCAGTCCAAGGATACATTCCATAGCAGGCGGTAGCCCGATACCGGATTCATCTAATAGCTGTCGATTAGACATAAGCTCTTCAGGTGTCAAATTAGCCTTGATCGTTCCTTGATCCATGATGATTACCCGATCAGCAATGGGCAGGAACATGTCGATGTCATGGGTGGCGAGTAACATTCCATATTGTTGCTTCCACTCCAAGAGCTCTTCCAATAACCGTTTCGCGGAAGCCCCATCCAGACCAGCCGAAGGCTCGTCCAGAAACAACCATGGCGTTTCTGCCGCCATAATGGTCGCTAAGGCCACTCTGCGCTTCTGCCCGCCGCTAAGTCTAAAAGGGGAGTGTGCTAACAGTGACATATCAAGTCGTTGACCACCCATGGCTCTTGTAATTCTTGGGAGATGTTCACTTTTGGGCAGACGGTATGGCCGTAAAGAATATATAAACTCTTCGTGTAAGGACCGAGCGAATAATTGATGCTCCGGGAATTGAAACGCAATCGAGTGGGACAGCAGCAGAGAGCGATTTACACGTCCGCGTCGCCATAAAGGTGTATCGTTATAGCTAACGTTACCTTCTCCAAGTTCCTTCAGCCCGGAAATCACCTGCAACAAAGTAGATTTACCGGATCCCGTTTTCCCGATGAGCAGGGTGAGCGAACGTTCTTCCATGCCGAAATGAATATTATGTAATATTGGGCGGTTCTTCAGATCCCCGCTATAAACGGACACACCTTCCACGGTTATAGGCATAATTTAATCACAGCCTGACTCAGTTGTTGCGCATTTAACGGTAGGGAAGGGAGGACATGTCCGAGCTTTTGCAAAGCGCGGGCCGTTTGTACAACAAACGGGGGGGCGAAGCCCCACCGTTCACATGGAGTAACCTCGTCGGAATTCAGTTGACCATAGAAAAATTCCTCGATGCTCCCGTCAAAGACAATCATGCCTTGATCCAGAACCAATACACGATTGGCAAAGCTCAATTCTTCCATGCGATGGGTAACCCATACAAGGGTGCTTCCTTGGCTGTGTAGTGTAGCTGCTGAATGCATCACAAGACCTCGGGATTGCGGATCCAACATGGATGTAGCCTCATCAAATAGGAGCAGCTTTGCTCTTGCGCTCATACAAGAAGCAACATTCAGCAACTGCTTCTGACCGCCGGATAGCGTTGCAATTCGTGTGTCAAGCGGTAATGGTAACCCTACTTCATCCATAATGTTGGTAAGGATAGATTCATAGTTTATATCATTGGGATCCGGTAGATTCATCCGCAGTTCTTCGCCAATCGTTTCGCCCAAAATTTGAGTTTCCGGATTTTGCAACAGGATGTGAACCGGATATTCAGGATTCAAAGTCCTTTGACCTTCTGTAATCGGACAAACGCCGGCTATAACTTTACTCAACGTGCTTTTGCCGGAACCGTTGTTGCCTATGATTGCTGTCCATGAGCCGTGAACAAGCTCCAGCGATAGATTGCGGATCGCCGTATGCTCAGATATGGCGTCAATATAAGTGACCGTTACGTTATCTATGTGAAGTACGGTTGAAATATTTGCAGACATGACTCTATCATTTCCTTTATGTGCATGCTATAATGCGAATTGTTAACCTCGTAGACACATTATAGGTTAACAATAAACTAAATTAAATGTATCACAGGAAGGGGATGTTTTCAATTGTCTAGAAGTTTTACGTTGAGAGGATTGGCTTACAGCGCGTTATTTGCAGCGCTGGTTGTCGTGTTCGGTTTTGTTAGTATTCCACTAGGATTTACACCTGTGCCGATTACGTTACAAACGCTGGCAGTCATGCTGGCCGGAGGATTATTAGGGGCTCGTTACGGATTCTTCAGTTTAATGATGGTTGTTGTCTTAGTTGCACTAGGTTTTCCGTTACTTAAAGGTGATGGAGGAATTGATAAACTTCTCGGCCCTACTGGCGGGTATGTGGTGATGTGGCCGGTTGCCGCACTAATCATTGGCTGGTTAGTGAGCAAAGTGCGAAGTAATGACTGGAAGGGATACATACTGGTATTTTTAATTATGGAATGCTTTGGATCTTTGCTTTTGTATGTTACAGGTGTGCCTTGGTTGGCATATGCGGCGGCTTTGCCAATGGAGAAAGCTCTAGCTGGCGGTTTCTATCCATTTATTCTTGGCGATGCCATTAAGGCTGTAGCGGCTACGATCATTACCATAACCGTTAGACAGCTATTCCCACAAACACGTTTAACAGGAACGAGCTACTATGGCGTGAAGCAAGCTGTCACGAAATAAAAGATTCATATAAATAACCAGGTGTGAAGTGCACCTGGTTATTTATATTATGAACCAGTAGAGACATAATGACGCACACCGAATCGCCAAACGAGCAGGCAGGGTAGCAGGAATAAGAATCCCGCCAAAGGAGAGATCACATGCCAAATGGTATGATTCGATATTTTGCCCAGAATAAACAGTAAAGGTACATAATTTACACAACCAAACGGGATGACGTACGTGAAAAATCTAGCAACCCACTTGTGGTAAATGTTCAGCGGATATTGCGCCATTTCACGGCCGCCGTCTGTGAAGATATTAGCCACTTCAATTCCTTGAATGGTCCAAAAGCATAGCGTTGCGGCAAGGATGTATATGCCTGTAAATATTATAGTTCCGCTGGCAATCATCATGAACAATACGAAACCTTTTAACAAAGTCCACTCCAGGGTAAGCTGACTGATTGCCCAAACCAGAACCAATAAGCTTTGAATAAGTCTCCCGATCCGCGTGAATTCAAACTTCGAACCCATCACTTGTAACACCGTACTTCGCGGTCGGACAAGCAGTCGATCGAATTCTCCGCTTATGATCAACCCGGAAAACGCATCAAAACCTCTGGCGAAACACTCACTGATGGCGAAAGCCATGTGAATGATGCTGAAACAGAGAGCCACCTCAAAGAAACTCCATCCTTTAATTTCTCCGAAACGCTCAAACATCAAGTATACACCCGCGAACACCGTAAACGGGATGAAAAATTGACCGAAAGAGAGCAGCCAGAATGAAGTTCGGTATTGCATCTGTGATTTAAATAAGATAAGCAAATATTTGAAATACAGACTCACCGTTTAACCTCCTTGAACAACAACATGACGAAGCGATCTGCTCATCGTGAACTTACCCGTAATTACAAGTCCGATTAGCCAAACGAACTGGAATCCGAGCCCTTTGACAGCCTCATCCTGTGGGATATGACCTGTATACACTCGAAACGGAAAGTCCGCGGTATAGTGAAAAGGAAATATCTTTACAATATCCTGGAGCCAGCCCGGCATGAGGGGAACAGGAATAATCATCCCGGCCAAGAATTCTCCCAACACGCCAAACAGAAGTAAAGACCCCGTCGGGGAAAGTGTTATGAATACGGAAATATAGATGAGCATGGAGATGGAAACCACCAGGAGTAAGCCAAGGCTTAAACTGATGATAAAGAGAAGAACTGTAGGAATGTCCGCCGGCCAATTCAATCTATAGGGATCAGGTAAAACGGAAGCTACAATAAGAATGGGAAGACTGCGAAGAATAGCGCTTGCTAACCGTTGTGCCAATAGTTTGGCATACCATAAACCATAGATTTCGGCAGGTCTGCATAACTCATACGCAATGTTGCCGGTGGTGATGAGCCCAAACAATTCCTGATCTCTGAACCAGAGCATAATAAACGATAGAAAAGCCTGTTGAAGCCATACATAGGTAATCATCTGTGAAAGCTCGATCGGTTGACCTTGTACACTGCTGTTGTAAAAGGCTTCGAAAATCATAATAATCATAAAACCCCAGAAAAATTGGGTTGACACGCCCGCAAGCGCAGCTACGCGATATTGCATACCATTCAGTAAACTAAGTTTGAATACGGAGAAGTAGGCCCTGCTCATAATTGATATTCCTTATACAACTGAAGAATGAGCTCTTCAACAGGCTGCCCGTCAATAGAAATATCCGTAATTTCAAGTTGATCCGAAAGCTTGCTGAGTACATCGGAAACGTGTTGTGTAGGTACTTGTAGAACCGTGCGCCGGGATGAGGAAGTAATGGACGTAGCAGATGGAATTTGTAACGTTATGTTGCATTCCTGGTGATCGACTGTAATAGTCTTAGCGGGGCTGTATGACTGGCGTAGGGATTGAAGATTGCCGTCATACAAGAGACGTCCCTTGCCGATCAGGATGATACGGTGCGCCAAGGCTTCAATGTCATTCATATCATGCGTTGTAAGGATGACGGTAATGCCTTTCTCTTGGTTGATGGTTTGGATAAACTGCCTGACCGCAATTTTGGATACGGCATCTAATCCAATGGTAGGTTCATCCAGGAAAAGAACTTGTGGAGAATGGAGCAGAGACGCGGCAATTTCGCATCGCATCCGTTGACCCAAACTCAATTGCCTTACCGGTGTTTGAAGCAGTTCCGCTAAATTCAGTGTTTCGGTTAGTAAGGAAAGATTACGTTTGTACTCCTCCGATGGAATGCTGTAGATGTCCCTTAACAGTTCAAATGAATCCAATACCGGAACGTCCCACCATAATTGGGAGCGTTGTCCGAATACGACGCCGATTCTGCTCACATAGCGAACACGGTCCCGCCAGGGGGTATAACCCAGGATGGAACAGGTTCCTTCGTCGGGTACGAGAATTCCGCTTAGCATCTTGATCGTCGTTGACTTACCTGCGCCGTTGGGACCGATATAACCCACGATTTCACCGGGTTCAATATCGAATGAAACTTGATCCAGCGCCTGAACCGTTGTATACTCCCGATGAATCAGAGCTTTTGCCGCTTCCATGAAACCCGATGAACGTTTGGCGACTTTGTATGTTTTGGACAAGCCATTTACGTGGATCATGAACCGAATTCCTCCTTTAACCAGAAATATGAGCAGGAAGAAGATATTACCATTTGGTATAAAGTGAGGTCAACTATTATTTAATTCAAGAGAGAGAAGGGATCCATGTATGATTTCCTTAGTAAACAATCGTGTTACCCTGTTCCAAAGCTCGCTATTCCAGACAACGTCTACGGTGGTTGAGTTAGAGGTAGGCATATTGATTGTAGATCCGACCTGGCTGCCTCATGAAATTCATCTAATACAACAACACGTGGAGAAGGTCAGGGGAAACAAGCCCATTTACTTACTGTTTACGCACGGCGATTATGATCATATTATCGGATACCGTGCCTTTCCGGGTGCGATCACGATCGGTAGCCTATTGTTGCATCACCATCCCAGAAAGGAACATAAACTAAACTTAATTCAAGAATTCGATGATACCTATTACATTAAACGAAATTATGAAATTGCGTTTCCTGAGCTCGACATTGTCATTCATGAGGACGGACAGAAGTTCCGGATCGGAGAGGAGCAGCTGACATTTTATAAAGCGCCCGGCCATACGGAAGACGGTTTGTTTACGGTAGTCGAGTCATTGGGAATTCTCATTGCAGGCGATTATCTGTCTGATTTTGAATTGCCGTTCATATACGATAGCACTATTGCCTACGAAGAAACGTTACATAAAGCTCGACGAATTCTAAATCAATATGAAATTCAATTATTAATTCCGGGACATGGAAAGTACACGACGGAACGACCCGAGATGGAAAGAAGGGTTGGAGTTTCCTTGAGCTATATTGAGCGTCTGCGCGAAGCTGTATCATCGGGCGATGAAGTACGATTAAAGGCATTGCAAGAAGAGCATCCTTTCCCTTCCTCAACCATGGAAGATAATCATAAGGATAATGTGCGTATTGTCCAAAGAGATCTAGGTCTTTAGTATCTAGGTACAAAGAACTTGTAAAATAGATGAATACAAAAACCTTATTTTAAATTATGCAGTCATTACGTTGAATTTGAATCATTAATGTCATTAATGAAATGTCATAAACCAGTGACAACCATAATGACTATCGACAAAATAATGTGCACACCCGTGAACAAGATTAGTTCCTCAGGTTGAAGAGACCTCTTGGATATATATGTATAATCTAAGCAGTGTCGAAGAACAGGGGGAACCGCAGTGAATCATTTGTTTGAGAAAGATGTACTGATCGTGAACCAAGAAGCTGTGAATCCAAGAGCATTAACACCGATAAAGCCGGTGCAACAGCAATCGAAGATTTCACCGCCTGCAGAATTGGAAGGAACCGTTACTCCCAAGGATACAGAATTAGCGGTAGCGTATGTGGAGCAGGCCTTTCAAATTCAATTAGAAAGGCTGCAAATCATCGTGGATGCCTCATTATTAGCGGTTGAGCAAGTACAGGACAAGCGCATTGAAGTACTGGAGCAGGGGAAGAACGTCACCGTGGAAGACGTCATCTTTGACTTACTGTCCGTGTATTTGTGGGAAGTCGGTATATTAGGGCATGTGTTAACGCCATTAATTAAAGAAGTGACAAGTGTCATCTGCGCCAAGTCCTTGGCCATGCAAGCGGTTTATGACCGAATTCCCAAGACAGATTATGGCGCTCAAATCATCGGGATGGGAAGGTCCGAGAAGGAAGGTAAAGAAATCATCCGCACGATTATCCAGGATCACGTCCGTAATCCTAAACAATTCACAAGCGAACAGTATGCCATGTTTACGAAATCGGTAACGGATCTGATCAGTAAAGCGCCGGATCAAGCAGCGGCCAAAGTGAAAAGTACGATTAAAAATTGGAAATCTCTTGCGGATAAAGTAAAGACGACCGCATTGAAAACCACGGACACTCCGAATGTCGCCCTGTTGAAAGCGGCGCAATCCTACGCGAGCAGGAACCGTACGGCTTTACATATGCAGAAGTCGAACACAATCGCCTTTATCCGTTCTAATCCGCGCATGAGCAAGAAGGAATTAAAGGAATTCGTCCGTGTTTTTGCCTGGGAAGAAATACCGGATGTCCAATTTATACGCGATCAATATCAGATGGCGCTGGAGATCGTAGTTTGGGCTCAATTGTATCGCTTTAAGGCGAATGATCCTTCCTCGCCGGAGGTCCTATTGAATAGCGGTAAATTCAGAGGAATTAACGATAAAATCGTTGATTATTGGATTATTCGCTTCCGAAGTGTGCTCGAATCTTATGAGAAAGTAAGCAAAGAACCTTGGGATACAATGCCAAGAGGAATCAAATGCAAAAAAATTAAAGCCTATTTCGAAGATATTTCCAAAAAGCTGGATGAAGTCTCCAATAAAGTAAAGCAGCCGATCAACAAAGTGTTCGTTGTTATTCCAAGCGCAGAGGAAGAATAAATTTCAAGCTAGTCAACCGGCTTGATGACATATAAGCCTTCGCCTTGTTTCCATTCGGCATAGGGGATGGATGAAGGAGCGGAGTAACCGAGACTGCTTAATTCCTGCAGTAACCATTCTTTCGTTTTGCCGATCTTCGCAAGTTCTTCTTTATTGATCTCACCGTCCTCGATGAGACTGTAAGCGATATGGGTTTCCTGCTCAGGCAAATTTAAGTCTGAGCGGGTTACGCCATCATAGAACGACTTTTTCAGCACACTTAAATTTCCGTTCGTCTCCAATACCGCATATGCCACCTCACGAATCGAAAATATATCCTTCTGACGAAGCAGCATTTGCAGTTGTTCAAAATCCATTTTGTTATGATGCATTTGCTTAAGATTAATTCGGCCGTCCTCAATAATGATGTCCGGGCTACCGTCCAACGGTTTTCGCAATCGCTTCACCCTAAACGTTAGGATTTCCAGCGCATAACTGAGCAAACCCCAAAAAGCGATCGCATAAAGCAAATGGGAGAAATGGATTTCCTTGTCGTATATTGTATTTCCTACAAGTTCACTAAGCAATAAAGAAGAGATGAAATCGAAAGGCGTCAGCTGTGAAATTTCCTTCTTTCCCAAAATCCTTGTCGTAAGCCATAAGCCCGCAAACCCGGTAACCAATTTAAGGGTTATATAAGTATAATCCATTCTAAACACCTCTTCGCGGCTTAAATTAGCATCATTTCCCGAATATCCTCTTCTGTCAGCGTCATATCTGTGTTCGTGTTCCGACCGGAATCCACAATCGTTTCCATGAGTGACTTCTTCCGTTGTTGTAGCTCATACATCTTATCTTCTATTGTGCCTTGAGCAAGCAAGCGAATAACATGAACAACCTTCTGCTGTCCCATGCGGTGCGCGCGGTCCGTCGCTTGTTGTTCAACAGCGGGATTCCACCAGAGATCGTATAGAATGACGGTGTCCGCACCCGTCAAATTCAGTCCGGTACCGCCTGCCTTAAGCGAAACAAGAAAAACATCGCGCTCGCCCTCATTGAATAGTTCACAATAGCGCATGCGTGTGGCCGCAGGGGTCTCACCATCCAGGTAGAAATGAGAAATGCCTTGCTCACTTAACTGACGGCGCATCAGAGTCAGCATCTGTGTGAATTGTGAGAATACGAGGACCCGTTTCTCGGCGTTTCGGCAATCCTCCATCAAGGCGGCCCATTGTTCAAACTTGGCGGAGCTGCCGGTATACCCTTCCACAAATAAAGAGGGGTGACAGCAAAGCTGTCTGAGCCGCGTAATCCCAGCCAAAATCTTGATCCGATTTTTTTTAAAGCCTTCGTCATTCAGATGTTTTACCGTTTCTTGCTTCAGTTTCGCCAAATAAGCGATATATAATTTCTTCTGTTCAGGCAGCAACTCGGATGCTTGAGTCGTTTCAATCTTGTCCGGTAATTCCTGCAACACTTCGGATTTCAACCGGCGAAGCATGAAAGGACGTACTTGTCTGATCACTTGCTCTTGAGTTAATTCACGGAATGATTGCCGGTCGGGAAGTAAGCCGGGAAACACGATATTGTAAATAGACCAGAGATCTTCCAAGCGGTTTTCCACGGGTGTTCCTGTCAGAGCAAACCGGTGACGGGCCTTAAGCTTCTTCACGGATTGAGCTGTCTGCGTGAAGTGGTTCTTGAAATATTGCGCCTCGTCCAAAAACAGGGTATGAAAATTGATATTCACATACGAATTCACATCTCTACGTAACAGAGGATAGGACGTCACAATCACATCCACCCGGGACAATTCTTGTAGCTGCCGATGTCTTTCCAACTTACTCCCCAGGGCAATAAGGACTTTAATCTGCGGAGCAAACTTGTTGAATTCGTTAAGCCAATTGTAAAGCAGAGAAGAGGGGCAGACGATGAGGACGGGCCGTTGCAGGTCACGGATTTCCTGCAGTACGGACTGGATATAGGCGATGCTCATCAACGATTTACCCAGTCCCATGTCATCCGCCAGAATGCCGCCGAATCCGTACCTGGCAAGTGTCTTCAACCATTGAAAACCGTAGCTTTGATAATCCCTCAGCACATGGGTAAGATTCTCAGGCAACGGATGATCCAGATGATCGGGGTTTCTTAAATGTTCCAGTAATCTCCGCAAGGGCTTGCTTAGGGAAATGGAGGGTCCCAGGTCCTGCTGATTAATGGAAGGGAGTCCGCGAGTCAAAGGAATCTGAATGCGGTTGCTCTCCAAATCCGCGGGGTTGATATCCACTTTGTTCATGAAATCCATAATCCGTTGAAAGCTTGCATCTTCCAGAGAGAGCAGACTTCCGTTAGCCAAGCGATGATATTTGCGTTTCTCCTTTAAAGCCGTAATGAGCGTACGAATGTCTTCTTCCGGAATTCCGTTCATCTGAAATTTAAATTCCAACCAATCGGTTCTCTCGTCAAAAGTAAGATGTATTTTGGGTATGATATGGGATTTGAACAGCTTTGCCTTAACAGCGGATGTAGCATAGACCTGCACATATGGACTGAGCTTGGGAACGGTATGATACAGAAAGTGATACTCGGCATCCTCATCTGTCATAAAGAAGCCGCTTTCTGTCCGGGTGAATGCCGCTCCTTCAATCATTTCCATAATAAGTTGTTCCGTCTCCCCGTCGCGTAGAAGTATGCGTTCAGGATGGTTGGAACGATTGGTCTCTTCCATGGGATTAATCAGAATATCTCCGTAATGAAACTCTAAACCGGCAAGAAGCCGATCCTTCACCCGATCCAGATACAATTTGGCTTGCAACTGGTTCCGTTCCAATCTTCGCGATACGCTCTCTTCAATCAATACATTCCCTAGCTTCATTAATCCGGGAACGACCTTATCGATAAACGGCTCCATCTGTTCATGAGGAATGACCACATGTTGTTGTCCCGAGCGATTCAGCATTTGCTTGAAAGCTGTTAGACGGGAAACAGACTCATCTCCTAACCGCCATAGCTTACCGTCGGTAACGACCAAAGCATAAGATTCCATAACAGTGATCCGTTCCATTCCTGACACATTTAATCGATAAACTCCATCATCGGTCTGGGCTATGTTAAATTGCAAAGGAAGGGGATCAGCGGAAATGGAAATACCGTCGGTATTTCGTCCCTCATGCTCCAACCTCACATGTGGCGCACGTAACAGTAATGTATGAACTCTATCCCAAAGTGGCGGTGGGACGGGAAGCCAGCGTAAAGAATCCTTCTTCTCATGAGTACGTAAGGTTTCCGAGGACCGGCGGTGAACCGTTTCACTTCGGCAAATCTGAATCAACAGCTGAATGGCCGCCTCATCCGTGGCATCCATACTGTGCATCTCCGGATCATAAGTGAAAGATTTTGAGATTAGAATCGTTTTTTGCAGGCTAAGTTGACTTAAATAATCCCTGATATCCGGCACGGCATATAAACGTTGTGTTCCTATTTTTAAAGCGATACACATCATGACAGGACCTGATCCGATACCAATCGGTTTACAGCTGAATTCCACTTGAAGCTTCTCCCGAGTATCAAACATAGAACGGGTAGCCAAAGACCCAGCGGAACGGCCCGTGAACAGCTTGAGCACTTCATTGGATAATTCCGATTCATAGGCAGGAGCATCCTTCTTGGCTTTGGAAGATGGATTTGTCATGTTGTCTTGTTGCTGAAAGTAAATCGACAGAAGCACACCCGCAATATGCGAGCAATATTTGTCGAAGGATGACAAGGTAGGGCAACTGCAAGAAGCCACAAGTTCATTTTGATGGTTGACGTGAACGGACACCTGCTCAAAGTTGCCGCTGCTTTGGACAGAGCCTTGACATTCCAGAGGATCTAAATCTAAATGTTGGATGGTTACTTTTCCAGATCGAAATAGTGCCGTGCCCGTGCGATATGCAATTTGTCCGCAATGATTTTGGATATCTTTTAGCCTAAGAGTATAGCTCATAACTGATCCTTCCTTTAACAAATGACTCATGAACCGTTTATACTGATCCTCCTATCATAACAGACTCTGTTGCACATCAAAAACGACGCATTTACACATGACATGGTTTAGTTTTTAATAGTAGATAAGATAGTTGTGGGAGAGGATGAGGCACATGATTCATTTTGAAAAAATACATCACGTAAGCTTAGCGGTCAGGGATCTGGAAAAGGCGCGAGTTTTCTATAGTGAGCTCCTGGGGCTTCGGGAAATTCAGCGTCCGGCGTTTAATTCCAGAGGAATCTGGTACGCCATCGGGAATCAGCAACTTCATTTGCTGGAACATGCCAACGGAGAAACACTGCGATTTGGTGCGATCGACACGGTAGACGGTCATTGCGCTTTCTGGGTCAGCAGTTACAAAGATACAGTTGCCTGGTTAGAGCAGGCGGGAATACCTTTTGAGGCCAGACCGCAAAGCATTGCTGGATTTACCCAAATTTATGTTCTGGACCCGGATCACAATATTCTCGAATTTGATGCGCCCTATGAATCTAAATGAGATAGCATCCAATCATAGGGAGAACCCTTTTCATAGAATACATAAGCACATTCCAGTGTCGATTGTTGCTGGTTAACCTTATGAAAAGGGGTTGTTCGAGATGGCGTGTAACGCGCAGGCTTTGGGGGGATGCTCGCATGCGGAGGGGCTTAACACAACGGCCGCAGGCACCGCTTCGCATGCGGAAGGCTATTTGACGCTAGCGACGGGTGATGCCGCTCATGTGGAAGGAGGAGGCTCCCTAGCGACGGGTTTGTATTCGCATGCGGAAGGCTTCAGCACCTCAGCGACCAATGTAGGCTCACATGCGGAGGGGTATCTGACGCAAGCATCGGGTCCCGCCTCGCATGCGGAAGGCGGAGGCTCCGTGGCAAGCGGGCTTTACGCCCATGCGGAAGGGCAAGGGACATCCGCCTTGGCGATCAATGCCCATGCGGAAGGGGAATTTACCATCGCCAGCGGAGTAAATTCGCATGCGGAAGGGTTTGAATCCCTCGCCTCCGGGCAGGGTTCTCACGCCGAGGGTGAGCAGAATACGGCCAGCGGAAGGGCTTCGCATGCGGAAGGCAGCTTAAACCTGGCATCGGGCCTCTTTGCTCACGCGGAAGGTCAACGCACTGTGGCATCGGGCGATTTGTCCCACGCGCAAGGCAACCAGACGACGGCTAGCGGGTTGGCCGCCCATGCCGAAGGCGCCTTGACCACGGCAACGGAGATCGCTTCCCATGCCGAGGGAGTGAATACGGTAGCGAATGCGTTGTTATCGCACACGGAGGGGCAAGGGACATCTGCGAACGGTTTGGAAGGCGCGCACATCATGGGCAGATTCGGCGCGGCGAATGAACTGGAATATTCCTGGTATCTCGCGAACGGAACCAGTGATGTAACACCGGGACTTGCCGCCAAAATACTGAGCAACGGTGACGTGAAAATCGACGGAACGGTTAGCAGTCCCGCGGCGGATTACGCCGAAATGTTCGAGACGCTGGACGGGCTGCCGCTTGAACCGGGGTACTTTGTGGCTCTCGAACAAGATAAGGTTCGGACCGCGACCGAGTCTGATCGGTTTGTCATTGGTGTGACCAGCGCCAAACCCGCATTCCTTTCGGACAGCGCGGCATTAAGGTGGCATCACAAATTCATGACAGATGAATGGGGCAGAATCCAATATGAGACGGTAAAAGTGCCTGCCATTATGGATGAAGCCTGTAATTCCGTTGTACCTGAGCGAACGCTTCGTCAGCCCGTGCTTAACCCGGATTGGGATGCTTCGCTGGACTATATTCCTCGGAGCCAAAGACCGGAATGGGTTGCTGTCGGGATGATTGGAAAGCTTCTTGTGCGTGATGACGGAACTTCTCAGCCTGGCGGGCTATGCATTCCCAATCATCTGGGCGTTGCTACAGCCTCAGATCAAGGTTTCCTTGTTCTTAAACGGACTTTGCCTCATCAGATTCTCATACTGGTAGGCAGAACATACTCCTGAACTACTTAATTAGTCTATCTAAAGACCGTGCGTTGAAAGATGCACGGTTTTGTTTTGACTTAGGTCATAGATGTGGTCTATATCTAATGTGAATTCTATTGATTACTTGTATGGAAGACATTCGTATTATAGTGGAGTTAATAACTAAAACAGAGAGAGGACTTGAACATGCCTACAACACAAACCATTGAACAACTAGCGATTGATACGATCAGGACGTTATCGATTGATTCCATTAACAGCGCGAATTCCGGTCACCCGGGGCTTCCGATGGGAGCGGCTCCAATGGCTTACACGCTCTGGTCCCAGTTTTTAAATCATAATCCTGCTCACGCCGGGTGGTTTAACCGTGACCGGTTTGTTCTCTCCGCGGGTCATGGATCTGCACTGCTTTACAGCCTCTTGCACTTGTCCGGCTATCAAGTAACGCTGGATGATTTGAAGCAGTTCCGCAAGCTGAACAGCAAGACGCCGGGTCATCCCGAATACGGTCATACCGATGGTGTGGACGCCACAACCGGGCCGCTGGGGCAAGGGTTAGCGATGGCCGTCGGGATGGCTATGGCCGAAGCTCATCTTGGCGCCAAGTTCAACAAAGACAAGTTTCCCGTGGTGGATCATTACACTTATGCGCTTGTGGGAGACGGCTGTCTGATGGAAGGTATTTCCTACGAGGCCATGTCGATGGCTGGTCATATGAAGTTGGGCAAGTTAATCGTCTTGTATGATTCCAATGAGATCTCCTTGGACGGTGAGCTGCATCTTTCCTTTGGTGAGCATATTCAAAAAAGAGCCGAATCCGCGAATTGGGAGTATATCCGGGTTGAAGACGGCAATGATCTTCCCGGCATTGCCGAAGCGATTGCGTCTGCCCGGCAGAATCATTCACAACCTACGCTGATCGAGGTTCGAACGATTATCGGTTACGGCAGCAAGGCGGCGGGAACGAATAAGGTGCACGGTAACCCGCTTGGTCTGGAAGAGGCGAAGGCGACTAAGGCCGTCTATGGTTGGCATCATGAAGAAGAGTTCACCGTTCCGGAAGAGGTCAAAGCTCATTATGAGCAGTTAAAGCTTAAAGGCGCGGGCAAAGAAGATGAATGGAATCAACTTATGGCCGCTTACTCAGCTCAGTATCCGTCACAAGGTAAAGAACTCGCGCAAGTGATTGACGGATCTGTGTCGTTGGAAACAGCGGATATTCTGACATTTGACACGTCCAAATCCGTTTCGACCCGTGTCGCGAGCGGTGAGTCCATTAATCATTACGTTGGAATCGTTCCGTCAATCTTCGGTGGCAGCGCGGACTTGTCGCATTCGACGATGACAAACATTAAGGGCGAACAATCTTTCGCTATAGAATCCTACGCGGGACGTAATATTTATTTCGGTGTCCGAGAGCATGCGATGGGAGCGGCAGGGAACGGTATGGCGTTACATGGGGGCGTTAAACCATTCGTCAGCACATTCTTCGTTTTCAGCGACTATTTGCGCCCGTCGATCCGACTGGCGGCATTGCAACAGCTGCCTGTCATTTATGTCTTCACCCATGACTCCATTGCTGTGGGGGAAGATGGTCCTACGCATGAGCCTGTCGAGCATCTGGCAGCATTGCGCACAATCCCGGGTCTAACCGTCATCAGACCGACGGACGCCAATGAAACAGCAAGCGCCTGGGCGTACGCCCTGCAACAACAGGAGGGACCTGTTGCTCTTATTCTGAGCAGACAGAATCTTCCGGTGTATGAAACAACCAAGGCTAATGTGGCAGGAGTGATGAAAGGAGCGTATATTCTTACGGAAACGAACCCTGAGCCGGATGTAATCCTCATCGCCACAGGGTCGGAAGTATCTCTTGCGGTGAATGCGAAGATTGAGCTTGAACGGGATGGTATATCGGTGCGTGTTGTCGCGATGCCTTGCCGAGAGTTGTTCGACCGTCAAACCGAGGCGTACAAACAAAGCGTGCTTCCTGATCGCGTCGGTAACAGGGTAACGATAGAAGCCGGCATCGGGCTCGGATGGGAACGTTATGCCGGGCCGATAGGGAAAGTGTTGTCCATCGATACGTTCGGGGCTTCAGGTCCGGGGCCGCAGGTTATGGAACACTTTGGATTCTCAACGGAAAACGTGGTACGTCTGACGAAAGCAATGCTGAAGAAATCATCTAACCTATAAACGGAGGTAATAACTATGAAATTTTTTATCGATACGGCCAATGTGGAAGATATCAAAAAAGCCTACAAAATCGGCGTGCTTTCCGGCGTGACTACGAATCCTTCGTTGGTGGCCAAGGAAGGCGTCAAATTCGAGGATCGAATCGCTGAAATTTTGCGTGAAGTGCCCGAGGTTGAATCTGTTTCCGCGGAAGTAACGCCTGATGCTCTAACGGCTGAAGAGATGATTGCGCAAGCCGATGAACTAATTAAGATTAACGATTATGATAAGAACATCACAATTAAGCTTCCGATGACGCTGGAAGGACTGGAGGCCTGCCGCTACCTGACCCAAAAAGGCGTGAAAACGAACGTAACGTTAATCTTTACTGTTAATCAAGCGCTGCTGGCCGCCCGAGCGGGCGCTACGTATGTTTCGCCGTTTCTTGGCCGCTTGGATGATATTTCGGAGGACGGCGTCCAATTAATTACCAGAGTGGCTGAAGTATTCCGCACCCATAACTTGAGTGCGCAGATCATTGCCGCATCGGTTCGTCATCCGGACCACGTGACGCGTGTAGCTATGGCGGGCGCGCATATCGCGACCATTCCTTTCTCAGTCATTGAACAAATTTCCAAGCATCCGTTAACCGACCAAGGCATGGAGAAGTTTGCTGCCGATTGGAAAAAGACCGTCTAATAGAGATTGATTGTTATTTGTTAGTAGTTGTACACTAGATGAATGAATAATAATTATGAGTTGTACAAGGTTTTCTATTGGGCCGCCAAAACAGGCAGTTTGACTCAAGCCGCCAAGTCTTTATTTCTAACCCAACCCAGCGTCAGCCATGCCGTCAAACAGCTGGAAGACAGCTTTGGTCTTACCTTGTTTTATCGAAATTCCAAAGGCGTTTCGCTCACACAAGAGGGCGCCATCTTGTATTCATATATTGAACAGTCTCAGATTCTAATCTCACTTGCGGAAGAGAAAATGGCCGCGCTGAAAAATCTCGATAGCGGCGAATTACGGATCGGCGGCAGTGACTCCCTGTTTAAGCATTACATGCTTCCTTATCTGGAAGACTTTCATCAGCAATATCCCGGCGTCCGACTGCATCTCAATCATGGAACTACGCCTGAGATTATTACGTTTCTGAAGGAAGGCAAGATTGATTTAGGCGTTGTGCGCATGCCGATTGTGGATGCCCAGCTGGAAGTGAGAGAAAGTATTCAGCTGAAGGATTGCTTTGTGGCGGGTGAGCGCTATGCCGAGCTTAAGGACAGTGTGCTCACGTTGGAGATGTTAATGCAATATCCGGTCATTCTGTTTTCCCGCAACAGCAGGGCGCGAATGGCCATAACAGAGTTATTTCTAAGCTTCGGCCATTCGCTGAAACCGGAGATTGAGGTAGGCAGCGTGGATCTGCTCATAGAGTTTGCCCGCAGAGGACTTGGCATTTCCTACGTTACGAGGGAATTTATCACGAAGGAACTGGAGGCGGGTTCTCTCTTTGAAATTCAGTTAGACGTAGAGTTGCCGCCGTCGCAAGTAGGCATTATGACGATACGCAATATGCCGATCTCAAGCAGTGCAAGCAAGTATATCGAGCTGATTTCCCGCCACCTTACCTGACCGTTCTCCACACGTAACGAGCTTCCCTGACGGGAGGCTTTTTTCCTTTGGGAAACTTCTGTTATACTTCATATAACGAATGTTCACAGAGAAATTCACACACTGAGGTGCACAACTATGAAAACCATATTGGTCATCGGCGGCGGCGTTACCGGGCTGTCAACGATGTACTATCTGCAGAAGATGCTGCAGACCAATCGAATAGACGCGAAATTAATTTTACTGGAAGCTGAGTCCTCTCTAGGGGGCAAAATCAGTACGCATCACGAAGGCGAATTTATTATGGAGACCGGCGCGGATTCAATTGTAAGCCGAAAGTCTAATGTAGCCGCTTTTTTGGAAGATCTCGATCTCACCGAAGATGTCGTCTATAACGCTACGGGAACATCTTATATTCATATCGACGGGGAGTTAAAACCGATCCCGGAGGACTGTATATTCGGTATTCCGCTAAGTCTGCAATCTCTTGTGGAGAGTGAACTGGTTTCCCCTGAAGGCAAACTGGAGGCATTGAAGGATTACTACACACCGAATGAACAATTTACCAAGAACGATTCCATGGGCGAATTTCTGGTGCACTTCCTGGGTAAGGAGTTGGTGGAGCGGCAGATTGAGCCGGTGATGTCAGGCGTTTATTCGGGAAAGCTTGATCAGTTAACCATCGCATCCACTTTACCTTATTTACTGGAATACAAGAATCAATACGGCAGCATCCTTAAAGGACTCTCGGAGAACCGAACTAAACTTAAGGGAGACGGAAAGCCCAAATTTCTCTCTTTTCAAAATGGCGTTTCAACACTGATTGATCGCTTTGAACAACGACTGGATGGGGTGGAGATTCGGAAAGGGGTCCGGGCGACCCAAATTCAACAACTAGAAACGGAAGGATATGTCGTCACTGCATCAGATGATCGAAAGATTCATGCAGATTATGTTGTGTTGAGTACGCATCATCCCGTAGCGCAGAAACTGCTGGATGATGAACAATTAGATTTGGAGTTCGACCGATTGAAGAACAGCTCTCTAATCAGCGTTTATATCGGAATGGATGTCCCCGATGAACAACTCCCTAAGGATGGAACAGGCTTTATAGCAGCCGATGACAGTGACTTGGCATGTAATGCATGTACCTGGACCAGTCGCAAATGGTCTCATACGTCGGAGAACAGCAGGCTGTTAGTACGTTTGTTTTACAAAAGCTCAAAGCCCGTCTATGAAACGCTGCAAAGACTAACAGAGGACCAGTTGTTGGAGGTGGCCTTAACGGATATTGAGCGCAGTTTAGGCATCTCAGGCCAACCTGTAACTTATCGGGTGACCCGTTGGCATGAGACCATGCCCAATTATCACTTGGGACATCATGACATTGTATCTAACCTGGAAAGCCTATTAGCGGAGACGCACCCAGGGCTCTTTGTGGCAGGTTGTTCCTACTACGGCGTGGGGATTCCGGACTGTATAGCGAACGGAGAGCATACGGCCAACAAGATCATGACTTGTATTCATAAAGCGGATTTGAGACAATACTAATCAGATGATCAGCGCAGTTTGCAACAAGAATAGAACTGTAGTTTAAGTTTTGGAAAGAGGAACGAAGGATGAACACGGAATCCATCTATGGATTAACATTTGAACAACTAACCGCATGGCTTGGCGAACGCGGACACCGCAAATTCCGCGCATCTCAGGTATGGGATTGGCTTTACCGCAAGCGGGTTACATCTTTCTCCGATATGGAGGATGTCAAACCGGATTGCTTGCGTCTGCTGGAAGAACACTTCGCTATTCAGACTTTAGAAGAGCATACCCTGCAGGAATCGGCGGACGGCACGATCAAGTTTCTGCTTCGGTTGCAAGACGGCAATCTCATTGAAACCGTCCTGATGCGTCATAAATTTGGCTTATCCGTCTGTGTCACTACCCAAGTGGGATGTAATATCGGCTGCAGCTTCTGTGCAAGCGGTTTGCTGGCGAAGAGCCGTGATTTGTCCAGCGGAGAAATTGTTGGGCAAATCATGAAAGTCCAGCTCTTTCTTGACAGTCTTCAGAAAGAGGAACGTGTCAGTCATATCGTGGTGATGGGCATCGGGGAGCCTTTTGATAACTTCGGCAACATGGTTGATTTCATTAATGTGGTTAAGGATCAGAAGGGGTTGGCGATCGGCGCCAGACATATCACAGTGTCAACGAGCGGATTGGCCGCCAAAATCGTGGAATTTACCGATACTCAACTTGGCGTTAACCTGGCCGTATCCTTGCATGCTCCGAATGATGAACTGAGAACACGAATCATGAAGATTAACCGAGCGATACCGATTGCGCAGTTAATGGATTCAATCGATTATTATTTGGAGAAGACCAAACGCAGGGTGACGCTGGAATATATTTTGCTCAAAGATGTCAATGACCAGAGGGAACACGCTGTGGAATTAGCCGCATTAATTGGAGAAAAGCGCAAATCGGCTGTAAATGTCAATTTGATTCCTTACAATCCTGTGGATGAACACAGTCAATACCAACGGACCGAACGCGATACGGTAACCGCCTTCTTCGATACGTTAAAGAAGCACGGCGTAAGCTGCAGTGTTCGCCTGGAACACGGCGCAGACATCGATGCCGCTTGTGGCCAACTAAGAAGCAAACAAATGAAAGAACCAAGCTTGTAATCACTCTAAATTTAAGGGGCGAGGATATGTCTACATTTGAACAACAGCTATCCGTATATGCGGAATTGATCGTGAAAGTCGGCGTGAACATTCAGCAAGGACAAGAAGTAGTTATCAACGGGGCAACAACCGAGATTGCGCAATTCGTTCGGATTGTTGCCGCGAAAGCCTATGAAGCGGGAGCCAGCAATGTCCATGTGGATTGGACAGACGAGGCCTTGACAAGAATGAAATACGAGAAGGCCGCTGAAGAAGTGTTTCATGATTTCCCGGCTTGGGAAACGCTGAAGCGTAACAGTTTCGTCGAGAAAGGGGCAGCATTTATCTCCATTACTTCCCCGAATCCGGCGTTACTTAAAGGGATTGATCCTAAACGAATCGGCAATTTCCAGAAGGCTGCCGGTCAAGGTCTTAAGGAATTCCGTCGCGCGATTCAATCCGACAAAGTCAGTTGGACCGTCGTGGCGGCAGCCACCAAAGATTGGGCCGAGAAGGTCTTCACAGATGTGTCCGGTCAAGATGCGGTTGAGAAACTGTGGAGCGCGATCTTCGACTCTGTTCGGTTACATGCCGAGAACCCTGTGAAGGCATGGGAAGAGCATAACGCGAACCTACATAAGAAAGTGGATATTTTGAACGGACTCGGCATTCATAAACTTCATTACCAGGCGAATGGCACAGACCTGACGATTGAGTTCAATGAAAAGCATTTATGGGTCGGCGCGGGCAGCACGAACGAGAAGAACATTCCTTTTATGGCGAATATGCCCACAGAGGAAGTGTTTACGGTGCCGCAACGAAACGGAATTCAGGGTGTTGTGTCCAGCACCAAGCCTCTTAGCTATGGCGGGAACATTATTGACAACTTTAAACTGACCTTTGAAGAGGGCCGTATCGTGAAGGTGGAAGCGGAGCAGGGTCAAGATATTCTGCAACAACTTGTGGATACGGACGAAGGTTCCCATTATATTGGTGAAGTCGCGCTGGTGCCGCATGAATCGCCGATCTCGCTATCCGGTGTATTGTTCCTGAATACGCTGTTTGATGAGAATGCTTCGAACCATTTGGCGATCGGCAGCGGGTATGCGTTTAACGTGGAAGGTGGCAAAACGATGTCTCCCGAGGAGCTGGAGAAAAACGGCGTGAACCAGAGCATGACCCATGTCGACTTTATGATCGGTTCCGCGGAGATGGATATCGATGCGATCCTTCGTGACGGTACAACAACTCCGATCTTCCGTAAAGGCAACTGGGCGATTTAAACTACTGTGATTGAAACTTAAGCCGGGAGTATCCTTGGGGT
Organism: Paenibacillus swuensis; assembly: GCF_001644605.1. Classification (NCBI taxonomy): domain Bacteria; kingdom Bacillati; phylum Bacillota; class Bacilli; order Caryophanales; family Paenibacillaceae; genus Paenibacillus; species Paenibacillus swuensis. Next base: position 3,825,736 of record NZ_CP011388.1, read on the forward strand.
ACTTTCGGCTCTTTTTATGTATAATGAAGATAGACTATGGTTTGGGAGGAACTGGGATGAAGATGCGAATGAAAATTCTCTTTATATTAGGCTTGGGTACTTTCGCCCTGACATCGGGGTTTGACGTTAACACTTCCCACGTGAAAGATAAAGAAACGAACATGTTTCTGAACCATACAACAGCCGAACAAGCGAAACGTTCATCATGGTCCTTGTTTCCGGAAACCGTGTCGATCGGCGATGCAGTTTTCGTGCGAAGCAGCAAGGCAAGTAAGGTAAGTTGGCAAGGCAAGAGCTACACGTTGCAACCATTCGGTTCAGGATATTATACATATTTACCAATCCAACGACATGTCAAACCGGGGACTTACACCATCGGAAATCAGAAGCTGAAAGTCATCACAAAGAAATTTAAAACACAATATTTACAAGTGACCAAACAGATGGAAGGGATGAAACGGAACACGAAACGGATTGAAGAGGATCAGAAGAAGATTAACGCGGCGCGCAGTAAATCCCAACCTACCCTGCTGTACACATCATCCTTCATCCAGCCTGTGAGCGGACGAGTTTCTACTTATTACGGGGAAACACGCTTCGTGAACGGTAAGTTCGATAAATCCCATATGGCGATTGATTATGCCGCGAAGACCGGAACCCCCGTGAAGGCAACCAATGACGGAAAGGTTGTGCTGGCGGAATCCCTTTATCTGTCGGGGAACTCCATTTATGTAGATCACGGCATGAAGTTGTTCTCACAATATATTCACTTGTCCAAGCTGAATGTTAAGCCTGGCGAAACGGTCAAGCGCGGACAGGTCATCGGATGGGTGGGTTCAACGGGATTTTCCACGGGACCCCATCTGCACTTTGCTTTCTGGATGCACAACGTACCTGTAAATCCGAATCAATTTTACAACACGAACCCGTTCAGGTGGACCTCATAATACCGACATAGACTAAAGTCAGGAGAAAATGATTAATGGCTAAAGCGCCCACTTTCATTCAGATGAATACCGTTGCAAAATATAACCGACATGATGCAATAGACGATGCCAAGCAAATCATTCAACAAAGCGGAGGCTGGGTTAACGATTACAAGATGTTCTCCAACCGGTCCATTTGCCTACAATTTGAAATTGCAATGGCCGATGCTTTACAACTATACCCCAATTTAAAACAAACGCGGCTAATTATACTGGATGAAACCCGAACCGCACTTGAACAGTTAGAATTATGGTTGAATAACGAGATGATCCATGCGGAGAGGGACTTGATGGGGACCTTTCAAATCACACTCATACATGATGAACCGGACCTCATCATCGAAGTACCGCCATTGGAATTGTAGTGCAGGAAGCCAAATCATTGCAGAAAAAAAAGCCTTTTCCTCCGGTCGGAAGGATAAGGCTTTTTGGTGATTTTGATATTATTATGCCACTTGTTCTTCTACAGCTGTATTTGGCGCTTTTTGTTTCATAATCGGAACCAACACGCATGCTCCCAACAAGAACAGAACTCCTGCTCCGGCGTAGATGGAAGTGAGGGGGAATGCGTCTTTCAGTACGCCTGCAAAGGACATGGACACAACCATCATTCCGATAAACATCGGGTTGAGCACGCCGTTAACCCTGCCCACGATCGAGTTATGGGACCATGTAAGAATCATGGTGCTTATTCCGATATGAATGCAAGGGAACACCAGGCCGTTAAAGAATTGGGTAACCAATGTGAGCGGAACACTTTCGGAATACCCTACAATTACGGTACATACAGCCCCAACCAGCATACCGATGGCAAGCAGAACTTGCGGCGGAACCTTTTTGGCGAATACAGCCACAATACCGCCTCCGGCCAGCATCGCAATCCCGTTGATCATCAGGATATACTGCAGGAACTCCTCGCTCTTGCCCAATCTTTCCGTAACAATGAACAAGTTCAGCGCCTGTGCGACACCGACAGCCAATCCAGCAAGTATGAACACAAGTCCCAGTACGCGCAATACTTGGCTCTGCCATACATAACGGAAGCCCTCCATAAATTCTTGCTTAAACTGTCCTTTTACCGCTGGAGGACGATCCTCTTGCACATCTTTAGGCAGTCGGAGTAGCACCACAGCGGACAGCAGGAATGCAATACCCATCACGGCAATAGAAACTTCCAGTCCGAATCGGCTGTAGACAAAAGTTCCGAGCATGGGCCCAAGAACCATAAAGGTTGCCATTACGGATTGAAACAGCGCCATTCCCTGCTGCAGCTGCTCTTCGGGCACATGATATTTAAATAAACGCATGCCGGAAGGTTGGGAAAACTGCGACAGAATCGCGGAAATAAAGGCAACCAGATACACCCATTCCCATGATCCGAAATGGATCGTGATCAGAACGACAAAGACAGATACGGCAGATAATAAATCACACCATATCATTGTGCGCTTCGGACGCCAACGATCCGCGAAGGTGCCGCCGATAAACGAAAATACGAAGATAGGCGCAAATTCCGCTACACTTATCAAGGAGATTGCATAAGGGTCGTTGTTGGTTTTTGCAGCAACAAAGAGCAGAATAGCAAAGTTCCTTACCCAAATCCCGATCTGAAGTAACATGTTGGACAATAATATGGTCTGCAAAAATTTATTCTGTAGCAGACTTGGTGCTTTGTTCGTTTGCTTTACGGTTTCCATACTTTTATTACCACCTTACCATTTTGGACGTCCTTCTATTGTACAATGTTTTGTGCGATTTGCCAGAGGATAATTCTGCTTTAGCCATATTTTCTAAAGTTTATCCTTCTCTGTTTTTTGTGCTATAATAAGTGCGCAAAATCAATGTTTTGCGCACTTTCGATTTAAACACATTAAATATTGCGTTTTAGACCTGGGGGATGTAATTTTTGCCGCTTATTACGGAGTTTATAGAACAATACACAGAGGTCATGGACGCCTTCATTCTATGGATGAAGCAGGCGGGCTACACCGAGACGACCAGAAAAGAATATATGCGTGAAGTCCAATCCTATCTTGTTTCTCTGGACGGACGTGAAGTACATAAAGCAACGAAGATGAATGTGATCAGCTTTCTGGTAGGCAAACAGTCCACAACCGGGGAGCATACCCGTAATCGAACATTGTCCGCGATTCGAACCTTTTATGCGGCCTTGATCGATTTTGAACTGGCGGAACGAAATCCTGCCAACGATGTAAAGAAATCAAAGACGGAGAAGAATAAGAAACCGGTTTACCTTGAGGAACAAGACTTGGCGAATGCACTTCAATTCATAAATGGGCGGTACAAGGAACGCAATATTGCGATCTTCATGCTGATGGGCTATTGCGGCTTGCGGGTCGGTGAGGTGCATCGGCTAAATCTCTCCCATTTCCGAAAGTTGAAAGGAACGCTTGAAGTGCTGGGGAAAGGTCGGAAGTGGAATGAGATCCCGGTACCTGAACTGCTGTTGCCTTATTTGGCCAAAGTGGAAGAAGAACGCATTCATCCTTACAGCACAAGGGAGGAAGCCTTCTTTGTTTCACAGAAAAAGCAGCGATTATCCATTCGCCAAATTCAGAAGATCGCCGGACTGACTTTTGCCAGTTTCAAAAAGCACCATCCGCACTTAAGCGACATGGACCTATCCTGTCATAAGTTACGGCACTCGTTTGCCACGATGCTGTTGAATAACGGTGTAGATGTGCGGATTGTGAAAGAGTTGATGGGGCATGCTTCCATTGAGACGACGATGATTTATACCCATGTGAATGATGATCAGAAGAAGCAAGCGATGGCCACAATGAACCGAAATGTTCGATTTTAATCTAGAATAAATGAATTGATACTGTGCATAATACCAATGTGAAAATTACATAACATTGGAAGCGGAGGGTTTTGTCATTTATTTTTACAAACAAGATTTAATCAACCAGATTGTGCCGGATCAACCGGATCCAGCTGCCGCTAAGGTACTGCAAGAAATTCTCGGCGGTCACTATGGTGAAATGCGGACGATGATGCAGTACTTTTTTCAAAGCAATAACTTTCGCGGTAAAGATACGCAGTATCAGGACTTGGTTCGCGGCGTATTCTTGGAGGAAATTGCGCATGTTGAATTGGTACAGCACACCATTAACCAATTGCTGAACGGTTCTGGATATGAACAGCCTGGGAACGCAGGCAGGGATGGCGCACCTTTGGATGAAGCCATAAAACATGCCAATCCGCATCATTACATTATCGGTGCCCAAGCATCACTGCCGGCAGACGCAGCAGGCAATCCTTGGCTTGGCAATTACGTGTATAACCACGGTAATTTGATAAGTGACTTACTGGATAACTTAGTAGTGGAATCTACGGGCGTTCTCCAAAAAACTCGAATATATGAAATGAGTTCCAATAAAACGTTTCGTGAAACACTGGGCTTCTTAATTGTTCGGGATAATGCTCACCAGAATGCTTTCGCCAAAGCGCTTGAAACCCTTGGTGTTGATTGGGGTAAGCTATTTCCTGTACCGAACTATGATCTTAATAAATATCCGGAATGCCGGAAGTTTGTTGATATGGGCTATCACAATGCGCAATTCAACTTTAGACTGGATGATACGAGAATCGGTGAAGTATTCCAAGGGGAATCTCCAAGCCGCAATAAAGGTAATTTAGAAGTAATTGAGCCTCCGCAAGGATTTACTTTACCGAGGATGCCAGAAATGCCTAATGAGCATAGCCCTGGATTGTATGACTTAAATAATTAATATGTACGCCACCTTAGACTTATCGTCCCAGGTGGCGTATTTCATTACAAGCTGGTAATGACTTTGTCAATGATCCCGTATTCCAGCGCTTCTTGAGCAGATAAGAAGAAATCGCGGTCCATGTCTTTTTCCACTTTCTCAAATGGTTGACCGGTTCGCTCCGCGGTAATTCGCGTGGATTTCTCACGAATCATGAGGATTCGCTTCGCGCTGATCGCGATATCGCTGGCCTGCCCTTGGGCGCCGCCATGCGGTTGATGAATCATGATTTCACTGTTCGGCAGGGCGAATCGTTTCCCTTCTGCTCCTGCGAGTAACAGCAACGCGGCGAAGGAGGCGGCAAATCCCGTACAAATTGTGCTGACTTGAGGCTTAATAAACTGCATCGTGTCAAATATGCCAAAGCCTGCCGAGGTGGATCCGCCGGGACTGTTAATGTACATGTGAATATCCTTCTCCGGATCTTCAGCGGACAAGAACAGTAACTGAGCAATGATGCTGTTGGCCAGCTGATCATCAATGGCCGCTCCAAGAAAAATAATTCGGTCTTTCAACAGTCGGGAATAAATGTCATAGGACCGTTCACCGCGACTCGTCTGTTCCACTACATAAGGCATATAATTCATTGCATATTCCTCCGCATCATCGTTTATTAGGTGACGTATAGTAAACGATTATGCTTTGGTAAAGGATACTTTGAAATAATAAATGGAAAGGAGAATTTATATTTAAGGGTACTCCGGTTATGCCAAATCATTATTTTTCTGAAGTTGGTGCGTACCTTTTGGGGAATTACATTCGTGTATACTGTAGATATGTAAATCTTTAAGCCCAAAGGGGATGTCCTGAATGTCTAAAGAAAACATTTACCATACAACCGCGGAACACACTAAATTGATTCGATATTGTAATTCTATGACTAGATCTTCTTGGGAGGCCGAGGATTTAGCACAAGATACTTGGCTGAAAGCGATTCAGCATGACCAAGGTAACCGACCCGAGAAATCGGATGCATTCTTATACCGTATTGCTCGGAACACTTGGATTGATAAAATTCGTCGTCAGGCGCGGTTACACAAAATTATGCAACAAGATCTGTCCAGTACAAAGCAAGAAATGAACGAGGGTACGATACAGCTGGAAATCATTTTTCATACGATGATTCACTATCTAACGCCTGTGCAGAGAACGGTATTTATGTTACGGGATGTGTTCGGTTATACCGCTAAGGAAGCATCGGAACATCTAGGGACCACGGAAGGCGCAGTGAAAGCCGCTCTTTTGCGAGGACGGCAATCAATCCTCGCTGTAAGGGAGGAGCTTGATAAAGGGGGATTACCCTTACCGCAAGAAGAAGGGGCTCGTGATTACCTGAAAGCAATCGCCGCGGCATATATGGACGGAGATGTGGCGCTGCTCGTGCGGATGGTGCTGAGTAACGAAGCGGACTCAGCGGTCGCTGTCGTTCAGGTTCAGATCAAAGCGATCGAGACTCGTTCCATAAACATGTCCCGCCGATCGGACATGTTCATGGCGGCATAGTGAAATGAAAAAGACGCCATTTCGGCGTCTTTTTCATGTTCAATATTCAGCTTTGCTTACATTTTACGTGCAATTAATGAGAAGAGGAACACGAAAATAACGGCCCCGATAATGGCGGGAATGATTGAGAATCCGCCCACAACGGGACCGAACGTTCCGAGCAGCGCCACCCCGAGCCAAGATCCGATAATACCGGCGATGACATTACCGATTACACCGCCCGGGATATTTTTGCCACTGACAATCTGAGCAAACCAACCGATAACGCCGCCAACAATCAACATCCATAAAAACTCCATAATAAGAACCCTCCTTGATTAGAAGCTTACTTCATATGTATGGGGTTTGGACAAAGTTATTCCGGTGATGCTACAACTTTCTGTAACTAAGCGGAGCTATGCCGACAAACTTTTTGAAAGCTTTTGAGAATGTGAATAGATCCGCATATCCTACAGATTCTGCAATTTCAGACAGTTTATACTGGGTTTCTTTCAGCAGCAACTTAGATTGCTCAATCCGAAGTTTCTGTAAATATTGGACGGGAGAAATTCCATAAATTTGTTTAAACTTCTTAGCGAAGGTTGTTCGATCCACACCTGCATATGCGGCCATCTCCTGAATGGTAATCCCTTCGGCATAATGTATCTCCATATAGTCCCGGCCCCGTTCAAGCCATGAAGTGGATGATACCATCGCATCAAGTCCGTTGTTGGATGGGTTGGATAGACAATCGAATACACGCAGGAAATAAACCATCCGGTTTAAGTCCGTACAAGCCCCGCGAACTCTAGAAGCCTGCAGAAATTCTTGCATCAGATGAATGGCATCAACATTGGCGCCGCCGGGGAGAAACGGCCGATGCGGAACCAGTCCGATCCTCTTAAGAAGGTCCAGCGCCTGTTTTCCGTCAAAAGCAAACCAGATCTTCTTAAGCGTATCGTGGGGGTCGGTATAATACTCATGCACAACTTGAGGAAACAGGCAAAACAGATCGCCGCTCTTTAACGGGTAACTCCCTCCGCCTTGATGGAACATACCTGTTCCTTCCAGAACAAACATCAAGAAATAGTAAGGAGAAGTGCGAGGTCCGATATGGTAGTGAGTCTTTACAACATTGGTACCTATTCGCAAAGGCCATGCGCCTCCCGACTTCTCAAAGGAAGAGGGGATGAAGTAATGATTTTCCAAAAATTCGTTTGCTTCTTCTTTCATAAACCCGCTCATGGTATCACCTCATTTATCTGATAGTAATCAACTTAAATGGCGTTTTCAAGCACTATATACTCATACAATACCACAAAAAGACAAATTATAAATGCCACGGATTGACATTTACCCAGTTACGAAGTTGCTGTATAGTTCTACTTATACATAATACCAACTAAACAACTAGGAATTGTCGACCAGACTACTGGAGATGCAACTGAACGGATGTAATGCCGGGTATGTTGTATTTTTTTAGCTTATGGCGGCACTTCGTATGATGCGGAGGAGAAGAGAACAATGAGTGAAACCACAAAAGTCGAGTTTGGGTGGTTCATACCAACGACGGGGGACGGTGAACATATCGGTATTCCGCCGGAACGCGAATCCACTGTGGAGTACATGGTTCAGGTTGCCCAGGCAGCCGAGCAAGCAGGTTATGAATTTGCCTTAATTCCCACGGGAGGAGCGTGTCTGGACGCTTGGGTTGTGGGTTCATGGATTGCGGCCAAGACCAAGAATTTCAAATCCCTGGTAGCCATGAGACCGGGACTAGTTGCCCCTGTATTATCGGCGCAGATGGCGACTACGCTGGATCAGATGTCTCAAGGCCGTGTGCTCGTCAATGTGGTAACTGGCCATTATCCGGCTGATTTGAAGGCTGCGGGAGACGCGTTGGCTGAAAACCATGACGGCAGATATGAAAGAACGAGAGAGTTTCTGCAAATCGTTAGGGGAGTTTGGGATGAAGCTTCGGGAAGAACAGCCGAGACGCTAAATTTCAAAGGGGAACATTACGAAATTGAAGGGGGTAAAGTTCGACCAGCACCTTACACGGATAGCCATCCTCCGCTATATTTCGGCGGAAGTTCACCGGCAGGTAAACAGGTAGCGGCTGAATTCGCTGACGTCTATCTCATGTGGGCCGAGCCGCTGGATTGGATTCAAGGACAGATTAACGAGATGAAGAACTACTTGGAAGAGCTAAAAAACGCCAAGGGAGCTTCACGAGAGCTTCGATACGGCATTCGGGCTCAATTAGTTGTTCGAGATAGTGAAGAAGCGGCATGGGAAGCGGCATGGAATATTATCAGTAAGGCTGATCCCGAAATGATGAAGTCCAGAGAGAAGCTTCACAGCAAGACGGACGCGGTAAATCAGAAGCGCCAGATGGAATTGTGGGAAGAATCAAGCAACAATGATTATGTCATTGGTCCGAATTTATGGTCCGGATTGTCCGCCATCCGAGGCGGAGGGGCTGTGGCATTCGTGGGGACACCCGAGCAGGTAACAGATCGGATTCTCGAATTCGTAGACATCGGCGTAACCTCTTTTATCCTGTCAGGGTACCCGCATTTAGAAGAAGCCGTCATTTCCGGAGATATTCTAATGCCTTTACTAAAGCGTAAATTAGCCGAGCGTGGTGTACACGTGTAATGAAAACAAATGTATATTTTAAGGGAGGATTTTGTACATGAATAAACGTTTCGTACTGTCCACAATAGCTTTGATCTTAATTGTTTTCCTTGCAGCCTGCGGCTCTGACACTAACGGGTCGGCGTCCAACAATACCAACTCAACAGTGAAGGAAACAACACCGGAAGCAAACGAGCCTTCCAAAGATAGCGGAAAAGAAGCCGAACCGGTGAAATTAAGCTTTATCCATTGGCGGGGGGAAGACAAGGCGGTACTGGACGGAATCATCTCCAAGTTTCAGACCGAAAATCCTGGGATCACGATTGAAACTCAGGTGTTTACTTCCGAACAGTATCAATCTACAGCGCAAGCCAAGTTATTGGATGAATCCGTAGGAGATGTGTTTGCATCGTTTCCCGGCGCTCAATTCGAGGCCATCGTAAAAGCGGGTATATTCACGGATCTTTCAGGGGCGCCGTTCTTAAATAACTTTACGCCAAACCTGATCCAGTCAGGCCAGAAAGACGGAAAACAATACGCTGTTCCGTATCAACTTGTATACAACATGCCCATTTATAATGTGAAGTTGTTTGAAAAACACGGGATCGAGATCCCTAAGGACTGGGATGGTTTCCTTGCCGCCGCGGAAAAGTTGAAGCAAGCCGGTATTACACCGATTGCTTTTCCGGGAGCCGATATCGGCCCGGGTCAGTTTATGAACACGATGGTTATGAACAACGCGCCGGATGAACAGATCTTCACGAAACTGGTCAACGGGGAAGCGAAGCTGACAGAAGACTGGTGGATCAAGACATTGTCCCAGTTCAAAGAACTGAACGACAAAGGCTATTTCCAGAAGGATGCCCTGGGTACCAAAGATCAGGGTGCGGGCGCATTATTTGCCCAAGAAAAAGCGGCCATTCTGGCAACCGGCTCTTACCAGCTGGCTCAGAATAAGAAGAATAACCCGAATCTGGTGCAAGGTTTGTTGGCGCCGATTACGGTAACAGCGGACAAGGCGGTATTCGAGGGGATTCATACCACAACATTTATGCTTGGTGTGAACAGCAAATCCAAACATCCCGAAGAAGCGAAGAAGTTTCTTGAATTCCTAAGCAGAACAGAGATTGCGGCGGAATATGCGAATGGAACGGTTCAAGGGGTTACGGTGAAAGATGTGGAATACACTAGCGAGGAATTAAAGATCGTTTCCTCATGGACTTCACGTAAAACGAGATTCCAACCGCGTTTCACGATCACGAACACAGAGATTCAGAAAGCTGTAACGAGCTCAATCCAAGCTGTCCTTGGCGGAAAATCTCCGGAAGATGCCGCTAAAGAAGCTCAGGCGATCGTAGATCAACAGATCAAAGGGTAATATGAGAAGATCCAAACTTATCTATATATTCTTCCTGCCGGGGACTCTGTTATATCTATTCTTGTTTATTTATCCTTCGCTCACCGGCTTGTATTACTCATTTACGGATTGGGACGGTTTATCGCCGTCCTACCGTTTTGTCGGGACCGATAACTATGTACGTCTTTCTGAGGATATTGTTTTTCGAAAGGCATTCGTAAATAACCTTAAATTTATGCTTTTCGTGGTTGCTGCCCAGACTTTAATCTCATTACTATTGGCTTTAAGGCTTGCAGGAAACACCAAGGTAAATGTGGCGCTGCGGTCGCTCTACTTCATTCCGACGATTATCTCGTCCGTGGCTGTCGGATTTATCTGGACGTTTGTCTATGATCCGACGCAAGGCGCGTTAAATCTGATGTTCGCCAAAGCCGGTTTGCCGAATCTTGCGCAAAATTGGCTTGGAAATATGAATATGGCCATCTTCTCCGTTGCCGCCGTGCAAGCTTGGGCGCATATCGGACAAATGGTGATTCTGTTTGTGGCTGGGATTCAAGCTATACCCAAGGAGTTACTGGAGTCCGCCAAGCTTGACGGTGGTTCACGTCTTCAAATCTTTACGAAGATCATGTGGCCGTTACTCGCTCCTGCTGCGGCTATCGTGGTATCGTACACTACCATTCAATCCTTCAAAGCTTTCGATCTGGTGTTCACAATGACGGGTGGAGGACCAGCCTATTCTACGGAAATCTTGACAACGTTCATTTATAGTTCCGCATTTACGAATTATTCCTTTGGTTTAGCTTCCGCGGGTTCCGTAGTGTTCCTCGTTCTGATCTCAGTCATTACATTCCTGCAGTTCCGAGTGCTTCGCACCGATCGAATTACTTATTAAACCTTCGGAGGTGTACATACATCATGTGGATTCGAATCGCCGGCTGGGGTTTACTGGCTGTATTCGCGGTTATCATACTTGGTCCTCTACTGTTGGTGTTATCCACATCGTTCAAAACCACACCACAGTTCATTACAGACCCGCTCGGGATTCCGCCGTCTCTGTCCTTTCATAACTATATAACGATTTTTCAAGGGCAGCAGATGTGGCGATATATCAGTAACAGTGCTATTGTCACCGGAAGTTCTGTCTTTATAGAACTTGTCATTTCCGGAATGATCGCCTACGGCATCACCAGGTTAGGGCGCTTAACAAGTACCGTCGTATTCGGATTTTTTGCCTTAGGCATGATGATTCCTTCTCAGGTGAATATTATTCCGATTTATTTACTTGTTAACCGGCTGGGGTGGAATAACAGCTTATCCGGCTTGACCGCGGTTACAGTCGCTATGCTTATTCCATTGTCCGTGTTTATGTTAACGGGATTTATGCGAACTCTTCCAAAAGAGATGATGGAAGCGGCATCCATCGACGGTGCGGGCGAGTGGAGGTTGTTAACACAGATTGCTGTTCCGCTGTGCGCGCCATTCTTTGCTGCGACGGCTGCTTTCTTGTTCGTCATCGTATGGAATGATTTATTGTTTCCTATGTTGCTTGTGAACGGCAGTGACAAATTAACTTTACCGCTGGCTATGTTGCGGTTTCGGGGAGAGTATGTCACGGATTATCCGATGTTATTAACGGGAGTCACGATCGCAACTATCCCCATGGTTATTATGTTTGTGTTTCTTCAACGTTACTTCATCTCAGGTACGTTGGCAGGAGCGGTCAAAGGTTAGATTGGAAGAAAGGAAGGACGCCGATTCGGCGTCTTTTTGGTTATTTAATTGTGTTTAACAAGGGGGGTGAATAATGGTGCTAATCTGGAAGAGTGAACCCTGCCGTTAAGCCCGTAGAATTCACAGAAATTCATGATCAAGGGTTTCCACTTATCCGGATCAATATAATGTTGATCTTTATACAACAGTAGCTCCTCATCAATATGTACCTTTAAGATTTTCACCTCAATAGATACAAGACTGCTTGGTTGCTCGAAATCGTGTATTTGAACCATAGTTGCTTCCAATTGTACAGGACATTCCATCACACGGGGGGGTCCAACAAGGTGCGACGGTTGCTCAGATACCCCTGCGGTTTCAAATTTATCCCCTAGATAGGTATAGCCTCGTTTAGCTTTGCTTTCAGGAACTGGATTTTTGCCTGTATAGAGAGCAAGCCGATCTACAGCCCGGACAAGTTCCACAGATGGAAGATTGAGCACGCACTCCTTGTTCCTTTGCAAATTCTCTACGGTTTGGGACTTCCGGCTTAAACCAAGCATGCACGATTGGTTTAGCCACCAAGCGGAAGACATGGGTGCCAAGTTCGCGGAGCCGTCTTCGTTCATCGTACTGATCAATACGACAGGTGTTCCGAAATACAAGATATTCGGCTGAATTTCAACATGTTTCATTCCACATTTCTCCCTCATCAATTCCAACTGGATTGCATCTGTAATGTACCTTAATTTGGCTATTGAAACTTTCGAAATCTTGACAGTACATTTAGAATTGAAGATAAGCTGCTCATGGCATGGTATAATTTGAGTGAAGGAAGGGTGGGCTGATTCATTGAGAATAGAGGAATGGCAAGCCATCGTGGAGTGTGACAAACAATTTGACGGCATCTTTTATTACGGTGTGAAGACGACACGAATTTTTTGCAAACCTTCCTGTCCATCCCGTGAGCCTAAACGAACGAATGTATTCATCTTCAACGAACCTTCTGAAGCGATCCATGAAGGATTTAGGCCCTGTAAAAGGTGTCAGCCCGCGGATGCCCATGGTAGGTCAAGAGAAGATGAGATTATAGAAGAAACATTATCCTATATTGAATCTCGTTATCATGAGAACTTATGCTTGACCTCCTTGGCCGAGTTGATGTTTATTAATCAGTATCATTTGCATCGTATGTTTAAGAAGAAGATGAATGTTACCCTTGGTGAGTATGTAACAGACTTCCGCTTAACTAAGGCGAAGCAATTGCTCTTGAGCACCGAGTTAACGATAACGGAAATCGGTTTACGCACAGGATTTAGTTCACCTTCGCACTTCTCCTACACTTTTCGCAAAAATACACAGGTATCACCCAAAGCATACCGCAATCGGACATGAAGTAAGGCAACAAACGAATACGCTAATTAATACGCTAATGTTGAAGAACTTTCCTTCCCGGAAAGTTCTTTCGCGTCTTGACGGTATAGCGGAGATCAACTATACTTTGAATCTGCGCACAAACATGCTTCAACGCACAAAAGCATAAAAGCACAGAAGCGTTGAAAGTAGTTCAGAAATTTTTGTAGGGGTGTAACATCATGAATGAAACTTCTTCCGAGGAACCCGGCTTTAGACAGAGTTTAATTATTTTAGGTTGTCTTGTGGGCTGGCTCATTTACTCCATATTCGTTATGAAATCGGAGCCGCATATACCTTTGTTAACTGCAACTGTTATAACGGCGCTGCTGCTTAAATGGTTTGGAGTCCGTTGGAACCGAATTGAACATGGAATGATCGAGGGCATACGCAATGCTCTGCAACCCATTCTCATCTTGTGCTTAATTGGTATTCTAATCGGTACATGGATGATGAGCGGAACTGTGCCAACCCTGTTATATGTAGGAATGGAGTGGCTTGATGCTCGTTATTTTGCTTTCAGCGCTTTGGGTATAACGGTTCTGGTATCCTTATTTACAGGCAGCTCATTTACAACGATCTCCACTGTCGGTGTCGCGCTTATGGGCATTGGAACAGCGATCGGGGCGGATCCATATGTAGCTGCCGGAGCGATTGTAAGCGGGGCTTGCTTCGGTGACAAAATGTCGCCTTTGTCGGATACGACGAATTTCGCGCCTGCCGTCGCAGGCACGGACTTATACACACATATTCGCAATATGATGTATACATCAGGTCCTGCTATGATCATTACGGTGTTTATTTTCTTATGGTCGGGCACAAAGGAAGATATGCCGATGGAACAATTGAAGTCGGTTCAAACTTCTTTATCTCAAAACTTTCATCTTCACTGGTTAACGTTGACCCCGCTTCTGGTTGTCTTGATGGGTTCGATGCGACGCTATCCGATCCTGCCAACACTGACCGCCGGCATTGCCTCCGGGTTAGTCGTAACCGCTGTGACCCAGGGAAACAGCAATCCTTCGGTTTGGTTTCAAGTGATGCAACAGGGATATAAAGCGGATTTCACGAATGAAATCGTGGCGTCGATTGTCAATCGCGGCGGGTTGCAGTCCATGATGTGGTCGGTTTCACTAATCTTGATCGCATTAGCTTTAGGCGGGATTCTTCAGCACGGCGGGGTGATTACGGCTTTATTCCGCAGATGGGTGCGTCCGATTCAGTCGAACGGAGCGATGGTCTGGGCGGCGGGCACTTCATCGATAGGTGTTAATTTGTTAACCGGGGAACAATACTTGTCCATTCTCTTGCCGGGACAAATGTTTCGGGAAGAATTCAAGCACCGTTTGATACCTGCCAAAACATTATCCCGAACATTAGAAGACTGCGGTACTCTGGTCAATGCTCTGGTTCCCTGGGGAGTCAGCGGTGCATTCTTTGCGAATGCACTTCATGTGCCCGTCACCGCCTACATGCCATATGCGTTCTTTCTGTGGCTTTCGCCCATTCTCACATTTATGTATGCAACGTTACCTTATCTCCGGGAAAAGACGCTATACGAACATAAAATGAAGATGTGAACGGTCACATCGCCCAACCCTAATCCATACAATAATAGAAGTGAATGTTGAATATGGAGAAGGGGATATGCTATGTCATTTGAATCGTCCTTGAGAGCGAATATTCTGGAAGCCGCGAGGGATATGAATACGGGGGGCACCCGATTCGCTAATTTTCGAAACTCCCGATGCAACGACAAATACTGGCATTTGACCAATCAGGGCGGGTTTCTGTTGAAAAAAGGAGTGACACCGGCCGCCGGCATCAAAGATATATTTGTGCATGGTCCTAAGTATGCGTTTGAATGCGCGGTCGCTGTTGTCATTTTGATGTATAAGGCGGTGCTGGATACGATTGGAGAAGAATCATTCAACACGTTATTTCCGGATCTCGAATTATACAGCTGGAACAACGACCGTGATTTGGGACTTACCAACCGGGTCATAGACAGTGGGTATGCTTTACCGGGGGACATTCTTTATTTCAAAAATCCCGATGTCAACCGTGATAAGCTGGAATGGCAAGGGGAAAATGTCATTAAGATGGGCAATGACCTGTATTACGGACATGGCCTTGGCATCAAGAATGCGGCGGGAATGATTAAAGCTTTGAACCGGCAAAGACACGCCGACGCTGATGAATCCGCCTACCTGGAAGACCAGATTACGTACCCCAATTATGCATATTTAGCACAATACGCACCTGCGGAGATGCGTAACCATCAGGAATTAAGCCTGAGGGCCGGCTCCCGTAGAGAACCGTTACTCTATGCGCAAATAAACGATTTGTTATATTTTATATAGTAACCAGCTGCAGGTGTAAATGGCCTGTGGTTTTTTTTGTCCGTCATAGACTTGTACTCCTGCCTTGTTTTCGATTAAGATGGAGAGTATGGGTATCTGTTTACAACTATTTTATTAGTCAAAGTGAGTGTGATTGGTGATGGGTCGCAAGTGGAACAACATTAAGGAAAAGAAAGCTTCGAAAGATAAGAATACTAGCCGGGTTTATGCCAAGTTCGGTATTGAGATTTATGTCGCAGCTAAGAAGGGCGAGCCGAATCCGGAATCAAACCAAGCATTAAAAGTTGTGCTGGAGCGCGCCAAAACGTACAATGTGCCGAAAGCGATCATTGATCGCGCCCTGGATAAAGCGAAGGGAAGCTCCGATCAGAACTACGTTGAGTTACGTTACGAAGGCTTTGGACCGAGCGGTTCCATGGTCATAGTGGACGCGTTAACGGATAATGTAAACCGCACGGCGCCCGATGTGCGTTCCGCCTTCAATAAGAGCGGCGGCAACATGGGCGTTAGCGGCTCGGTAAATTATATGTTTGATGAAACAGCCGTTATCGGACTGGAAGGGAAATCGGCGGACAACGTGATGGAAATTCTGTTGGAAGCGGATGTAGACGTGCGTGACATCCTTGAAGAAGATGAGGCTGTTATCGTATACGCCGAGCCGGATCAGTTCCATGCGGTTCAAGATGCCTTGAAGACGGCGGGAGTGGAGGAGTTTACCATTGCCGAGATTACGATGTTGGCTCAGAACTTCGTGACGATTCCAGAGGACGCTCAGGCTCAATTCGATAAGCTGATTGACGCGCTGGAAGATCTGGAAGATGTGCAACAGGTATATCACAATGTGGAGTTTGACGACGAAGACTAGGAAAACACATGAACATAAGGCGTGGCGGACAAGCCGGCAAGGGATAAGTCCTTGCTGGCTTTATTCTTGTTTCAACAAAGCAATGTTGGAATCATAAATGTGCTTGTTCAGTTCAGCGCAGGACAGTTCAATATCCATAGTGCGTATAGCATCCAGCAAGACTTGATGTTGTTTCCAGGTAGTTGAAATGTCTTCATAGAGATGATCCTGCATAAGAAAGTGCAGGCGGATCCGATTGTAGATATTAGACCACATGTTAGTAATGTTGGTGAGGTCCGGTTTTCTTACGATATATTCATGAAACGCTAAATCATAATCCACCAGCTTAGGAATATTCCCCGCTTTTCCGCTTGCCCGCATCTCGTCGATATAAGTTTGCATGTGGTTGAAGTCCGTTTCGTTCATTAGCGGTATTGCCTTGCGCAAGGCATATAATTCTACAGTAAGTCTAATAGGAATCAAGACGTGAACGACTTCCTCGGCTGAAAATTCCGCTACAACTGTTTCTTTATAGGGATGAGAATGAATCAGCCCCTCTTGTTCCAACACACGCAACGCCTCGCGTATCGGACCTCTGCTAACACCCATCTGCTTGGAAAGCTCTAGTTCCACCAGTCGTTCCCCGGATTTCAAACGTCCTTCGATAATGGCTTGCCGTATATCATCCGCAATTACATGCCGCAGGGATACAGGCTTATGGGTATTAAAGCGATGGCTTGGCATATCAAGATCCTCCTAATAACTAATCATTCGATTATAAAATGAAATGTGATTTATGTAAATGTCGATTGTAGACAATGTATTGTTGACAATCGACAATTAGGCTGAGTATAGTGTGGGGAGGGTGGATTTTATAGTCTGATGAGGAGGATGTGTTATGAAGATTACGGACGTTGAAGTCGTGTATTTAAAATTACCTGAGATTGATCCACAGCGTTGTGACGGCACACAAGACACATTAATGGTTCGAGTACATACGGATGAAGGCATATCAGGAATCGGAGAAATTGACTCTTCACCTATGGTGGCTAAAGCTATTATTGAAGCCCCCGCTTCGCATCTGATTGCTAACGGACTGCGAGATCTGATTGTGGGAATGGACCCGTTCGAAATCGAGAAGATTTGGGAACGGATGTTTAGGGGAACGCTGTATTTCGGACGCACAGGACCTGCTATACACGCCATGAGCGGGATTGATATTGCGCTATGGGACATCATTGGAAAGGTTACTGGCAGACCCGTTGCTCAAATGCTTGGAGGCATTTACCGGGAGAAAATTAAAGCTTATGCGAGCCTGGTTATGTCCGAAACCATTCAAGAGGCTGCTAAACTTGCCGAGAAGTATATGGGCTATGGCTACAAAGCCATCAAATTCGGTTGGGGACCGCTTGGCAGGGATGAGCGATTCGATATCGAGGCGGTCAAGACGATCCGATCTGTAATCGGTCCTCATGTGGATCTCATGATCGACATAGGACATGTTTGGGACGCTCAACATGCCATCCGTATGGCGAAGAAATTTGAAGAGTATGGAGTCTATTGGCTCGAAGAACCTTTACCTCCGGATGATCTTACCGGTTACGCGCAGCTGGCGGATGCGGTTGATATTTATATCGCCGCAGGAGAGCAGGAGAGTGGGAGAAGGGCATATGACCGACTCCTTCGTGAAGCGCGGCTTGATATTCTGCAACCCGATCTAGGACGATGCGGCGGATTAACAGAAGGGAAGAAAATTGCAACGATGGCGTATGACCATAACAAGAAGGTTGTACCGCACGCGTTTAAGACGGGAATCCTCGTAGCGGCTAGTACACATTATGTTGCCAGCATGCCGAACGGCTATTTGCTTGAGTACACTGTATCCGAGTCTCCGCTGGCCCGACATCTGGTTGCCAACCCGATCGTCTTTCAAGATGGTTATGTAACTTTGCCGGATCGGCCGGGACTGGGTATTGACATTGATGACAAGGTGGAAGCCAAGTTTCGATCATGAGAAAGAGCGCCTGCTAGATTAGCAAGGCGCTCTTACGATTGTCTTACTTAAGTTAAAATACCCGTTGTCTCGAATGCTTTAGAATCGCTTACCCAAGGGGACATCCCCAGCAGCATCTTGCGCAAATTCGTATGAGCCTTCACCTTCAAGGTTTCAGAAGGCTCATATCCCGGCCAGGTACGCACGACAGAAGGCGCATAATTGTATATTACCGAACGGCGGGTATGATCCGTATAATTGTTCAACGCCGAATGATACAGATGTCCTTGGAAAACAACGGCCGTTCCCTTCTTCACATTCATGCGGACATGGCCAGGCATATCTTCCTGCTTGGTTACTTTAGGCAATTCATCATTACGCATATGAATGCTGCGGGGAAGGAAGGCGAGACAACCGCCGTCATAATCTACGTCAGAAAGGAAATAAAACACTTTTACCATGAAAGGAACAGGCTTCTCATCGACAATCATCTGTATTCCGGTATCCCGGTGCCAATTCGTATGGGCTTCCTTCTGCGGCGGTTTAAGGAGACCGTCATTATCAATCATTACGAAGGAATCCCCCAACACGTCTCGCATGACCGACATCATTCGCGGGTTTTCCATAAGCTCCAGGAACCCCTCATGATGTTCAATAATATTACATACCTGCTGAACGTTCTGTAACTGGCCATGCTCAGGATTCGTACCGCCGAACTGGTTAAATCGTTCGAAGGTTTCATCAAGTTGATGGTTATAAAGGTCAATTTCCTGGTCTGATAGAAACGATTCAAAAACTAGGTATCCTTCGCGATTCCACGTTGTAAGTTGCTCTTCGCTTAATCCATGTAAAGTCATGTGTAAATCCCTCCATATATGGGTGATATCAACATTTTAAACGTAAAACTGCTGATATGATATATGGTTTATTGCGTGAAATACACTGTAAATTGCTATGTATATCTATCTTGCTGGTTTCTTTGCCATGTTTTTCGAAATACGCTGGGCGAGCATTCTTCTCTGCTGAGAAAGGCGGACAAGAAAGCATTATAACTGCCGAAGCCTACGGCCTCAACCATCTCCGTAACGGGCATATCGGTATGCAGTAACAGATGTTTGGCCTGGTCAATCCGTAAACCTAGTACATACTCCTTCGGAGAATTTCCGTAATAGCGTTTAAATTGCCGAATAAAATGGTAGTAGCTAAGCCCGGCGACCTTTGCGGCCTTGTGAATATCTGCTTCTGCAGAGAAATGTTGCTCTAAGTATTGCCGTCCATGTTCGAGAGTTGCAGGTTTCAATACATGGGGACCCAGCGCATGTGATCGGCTCTTCAAGAACACCTCTGTTAACATCTGATAGAGTTTCATTGAAAGGTAGGGTTCCAGGCCGGGTTCATGGAGAGCCATGAGATCAAGAATGTCCTCAAGGGTGTGCTTATAATCTTCTTCCATACCCGTTGTACCCCGCAATACGAAACAAGGTTTCTCGAACCAAGCATGCCATAGTCGGTCTAATTCCTGACCAGAGAACACGACAAACATCATTTCATAAGGTTCGTCTGGATCAGCCTTGTAAACATGAGGTTGCCGCATATCATAGAGCAAAGTGTCACCCGCTTCTAATGTGAACCACTCTTCCTGATACCGAAACGAGCCTTTGCCTGAGGTTACATAAATAGCTTCAAAGGCCGGATAATGTTCACGTTCAAAATAGAATGTAGGCGCAGCCTGCATAAACCCGCCAATGAGCGTATAGTACAGATTAGCGCGTGCGAATTTGCTTGGAGATTGAACATGTTCCGTGTGTTGTCGTGATTGCATACGGCCCCCTTATTAGTAGGCATTACCTCTTATTTTACTATTGTAACATTCCTGCATCACTCATTAAACGGACGAAAAAATGTGATTATGGTATAATTGCCCCGAGTATAAATGAATATAAATAATCGTCTTGAGGAGGATGTGTTTATTTTGGAGATTAGAATTGATGATTTGACAGGTCCGGAAGTGGCTCAGTTATTAAGTGAACACCTACATAGTATGACATTGCACTCACCTCCGGAAAGCATACATGCCCTGGACCTCGAGAAGCTGAGACGACCGGAAATCACGTTCTGGAGTGTATGGGAACGGGATGAACTCATCGGCTGCGGGGCGCTTAAGGAATTGGATCCTCGGCATGGCGAATTGAAATCGATGAAAACCTCCACATCACATTTGAAAAAAGGGATAGCCTCGAAACTCCTCGAACACATCATAGATCAAGCTAAACAACGCGGATATACTCGGCTTAGTTTGGAAACGGGTTCCATGGAAGCTTTCGATCCCGCCAGAAGATTATATGCTAGATTCGGGTTTGAAGAATGCGGACCGTTTGCAGACTATACTGAGGACCCTTACAGTGTTTTTATGACCAAAGAAATCTGATATACGAGAGGAGATAAGAGAATGCAGATCAGAATGTTAGGACGCAGCGGGCTTGCCGTCTCGGAGTTGTGTCTGGGGACGATGACATTTGGAAATACGACCAATGTGCAGGATTCGACACGGATGATCCATCAGTTTAGGGAGCAGGGCGGTAACTTTCTCGATACCGCCAATGTATATGTGTCCGGGCGTTCAGAAGAAATTGTCGGACAAGCGATCAAGGACTATCGGTCCGAGGTGGTCCTGGCCACGAAGGTAAGGATGACAACTTCCGATCATCCCAATGGAGCGGGGATCTCCCGTAAACATATTATGCAAAGCGTAGAAGAAAGCTTGCGGCGTCTACAGACGGATTACATTGACTTATATCAGGTGCATGTGTGGGACCATCTGACTCCGATCGAGGAGACGCTCCGCGCACTGGATGATCTGGTTACTTCGGGCAAAGTACGATATATCGGATGTTCCAATTTCTTGGCTTGGCAGCTGATGAAATCCTTGGCTTGCAGCGATGCTAACCGTTACGTGCGTTTTATTTCCATTCAACCTCAATACAGTCTTGTAAGCAGGGAAATGGATCGGGAAGTGATGTCCTTGTGTCTCGAAGAGAACGTTGGGGTTATCCCTTGGGCTCCGCTCGGAGGAGGGTTTCTTACCGGGCGCTACACTAGAGAAGAACCTGCGTCCGGGCGCTTAACATCCAAGGCGGGTGAGAGCTCTTGGGCGTTAAGAGGCACAGAACGAAATTTCGCCATATTGGACGCGGTTCGTGCTGCCGCCAAGGAATTGGACAAATCACCGGCACAGATTGCGCTTGCATGGCTTCTACAGAAGAAGGGAGTAACATCCCCGATATTTGGAGCCAGCACGCTCGAGCAGTTTGCGGATAATATGGGGGCTATCGGATGGACGATGCCTGCCGAAGTCTGGAATCAGCTGGACGAAGTAAGCGCGCTTCCTTCCGAGTACCCGAATCGGTTCATCGACAAATTTGCCCGGCCCATTTAAATCCCGAAGAAAAGAACCAACAAAATCCTCGCTAAAGAGGTTTTGTTGGTTTTTTTTATCCCGTTGTCCCGGCTGATGCAGATCCATTAAAAACGACGGGGCCCGTGAGTATAAGACTTCCTTCACCTTCTACAACTATAAATAATGAATAGCGGATTTCCCCGTTCAATACATCGCTCTCTGGAGGGAAATCGCCCGCACTGACGCTCAGCGGAGGAAAAGCGGCGATACCCGTTGTAACGAAGATTTCAGTTAATACCGTAACACCCGTTCCAGCCTCACCCGTGCTATTCCGCTCAACGGTTAAGGTCACTGTATCTATGACACCGATATCTGTTGATAGTCCAACGATTCCGTTTAGGGCCACCCTTACATCCGCCGCATTGCCAGTTGGAATCGCCGCAAGCACCTGTAAGCCAATATCGCCTAGGAGCAAGGGAGCGGGGGTCGGTAAAACCAGGGTTCCGGAACTGGTATCATTTTGAACTGATATCCGTTCGTCTAAAAACTGAATAGCCATTTCATATCACCTCCGTATTGTTACTAGCATTGTATGTGTTCCGAGAACATCTTGTACTAGTAGTTTAGTTTAATTTTGCAGGAATCATAAAAACAACCGAAATGGGCATCATTAGAAAATGATATGAATGGCGGTGCGGATATGCAAAAGCGACTGGAACAAATCAAGCAGGAGTTATTTCATAGTGAAGATTTAAAAGTCAGACCCTTTATGTTGGATGGGGAAACGGCGAACTTGATATATATTGAAACACTCTGTGATGCGGCGAAACTGGAAACTAGTGTGTTTAAACAATGGTTTCTTGCCAGATCTAGAGCAGAGCGGGAATTTAACATCGATGATTTGTTAACGGCAGCTAGCGTCCAAAAAATAAATGACGTCCAGGATGCGGTTAAATCACTTCTTCAAGGCAAAGGGTTAATCGGGTTTGTAAATTCGGAGGAATTATACGCATTTAACGCGGAACAGTCCAACGTACGTTCGATTCAAGAGCCGGTTAACGAACGTTCCATTGTAGGTGAGCGCGCCGGTTTTGTAGAGCATTTATCAGTTAATTTGAATCTGATCAGAAACCGGGCTTCTTCCAGCTTTGTTAAAGTCCGTTATTTAACCGTCGGAAAACATAAAAGTCATAAGGTTGCGATTATCTGGTTGGAAGGCGTCGCGGAGGAATCCGTAGTCCATGAAACCATTGAACGCCTCTCCGATTTTCAATCTTCCATGGAAGTGCATCCGGGCAAGCTTCAACGCCAACTTGTTGCAAGGCGTTCCATCTTCCCGCTAGTTTACAGCACGGAGCGGGTGGATACAACCTCAACCTTGCTCATGCAAGGACGTGTAGCTATCTTGACGGATCAAAGTTCCACATGCTTGATTGTTCCCGCTTCATTTTACACGTTTATGCGAACTATTGATTCTTTATTGTTAGGACCTCAAATTTCCCAACTGCTGCATTTTTTAAGAATGATCGGTTTGATGCTTAGCTTATACGCTTGCAGTTTGTACATTGCTACAACGATGTTTCATCACGAAGTGCTTCCGGCCAAGATGACGATTAATATTAAGAGTTCTCTGGAGAATGTGCCGTATCCGCCAATTATTGAAGCGATTATTATGATTATTGTCTTTCAACTCATTGCTGAAGCAACCATTCGATTACCTTCGCAATTAGCCCAGATGGTAGGTGTGGCGGGTGGGATTATCATTAGTGAATCGCTTGTGAAGGTTGGTTTCGTATCAAATGTATTTATCGTTATCATCGCCATCTCCATGATTGGCTCTTTCATTATCCCTACCTATCAAATGCGGATTTTTGCCTTAATGGTACAGCTAATGTTATTGCTTGGCGCTTCCCTGTTAGGTTTTTATGGAATTGTTTTTGTGACGGCTGGTGTATTAATTCATTTCTTTACACTAGAACCATTTGGTATTCCGTATTGCTTACCCATAAGGAGTAATGCCAAATGAATAAACCCATTATTAAAATTGGTTCATTTCAGTTGTATTGTATTTTTTTGCAAGCTCAATTCGGTTCCTCGATCCTTTCCATCGCCAATCAATTAAATGATACGTCGGGAACAAGCGCATGGATGGCCTGTCTAATCGGCGGGGGCATCAATATGGTCTTCATTTACTTCATCTGGCTATTGGTTACCAAAGCTCCTCAATCTAACGTTTTTCAAATGATAATGCAGCGGTTTGGGAATATAGGAGGACGGTTCCTGTTATTCATATTGTCCGTACTCTATGGCATATTCGCTTATATCATCCTAACAAACTGGATTTTCACCACAAACGCATGGGCATACGAAAGGACACCCGCATGGATGTTAGGCTTTATATTTATTGCGCTGTGTACTTATTTAACGATCAAGCCCATTAGCGTGTACGCCAGGTTTGCGGTGTTTGCAACGTTCTTCACGCCTTTGTTTATCATTTTTGCCATCTATACGATGAAGGATTCCAACATTTATAATGTATTACCCATACTGGATGCAAGTCCTTTGAATCTATTGCATGGATCTTTCTTGGTGCTCTGGGCATTGGCCGGCATTGAAATCATGTTAGTGCTCCCACGATATGTACAGCATTTAGGCGCTAAGAAAGTACTTCGGATAGCCATGTTGAGCAACGGAACGACAGCGGTGCTGTACACGTTTTGCGTATTCGCCTCCATGATTGTCTTCGGTACAGAGATGATCACCTATATTCGTGAACCGCTTTTGTATCAGATGAAGGCTATTTCCTTCGATATTATTGAGCGGATAGATCTCATTATCATTTCCGTCTGGATCTTGTTTGTAATGTCATCCTTCTGCTCCTACTTTATTCTCTTTGTCTCGTCCATCGCGGCTATGTTTAAGAAGAAGGAAGAGGCGCCCATGGGCATCGTAGTCTGTTGCGGGGGGATATTGTTTATCGCAAGTCTTTATGAGGTTGACGTGGACATGTTGAGTTTTATTCAGCAATACATTGATCAAACGTTAACAGCCGTGTCTTTGGTTATTTTGATCATCATCTTGTTCATGATTAAACTCATCGGAATGAAAGGAATAAGAAAATCATGATCAAATTCTTTGGAGGAAGGAGCTTTCTTTTACTGTTATTGCTGTGTCTGTGCGGTTGCTGGGATCAGAGGGAAATGAAGGATATTCGTATGGTTCATACCGCGGGTGTTGATTTGATTACTCACAACCACATTCGTCTTACGGTTTCCATCCCCACAGTCAAATCTTCCGTTGAATCACAAGGAAGCGTGGTAATACCGAAACTCAGCGGAGAAGGTCACAGCGTCCAGGAAGCCAGTATGAATTTGCAAAAAGTCGTTTCTCAGCATATGGATCTTCGGGAAACTCGAATTCTACTTGTGAACCGTAAGTTTGCCGAACATAACTTATATGAGGGGTTGGATTTCTTCTATCGCGAAGCTCATTACCCCGTAAATGTTTATATTGCTGTTACCGATTCATCCGCACAAGATATTGTCCAACTCCAGGTTGAAGACCGTTCTTTAATCAGCGAGTATTTGTATGACTTGTTAATCAGCTCCGAAGAACAAGGGTTGATTCCCAATAGTGCGCCTTATTTAATCATGCCCGTTATGGCTACTACCGGAATTGACAATGTGTTACCTTATATCCGGAAATCCAGTTTGAAAGACCGTGCTATGGTGGACGGGGTTGCTTTATTCCATGACGCGAAGATGACGGGACATTTAAATAATGTATATTCCAAAATGTTCGTTATGTTCATGAACACAAAAACGTACGGTTCATTAACAGAAAAGATAGGAGCCAAGGACACTTATAATACATTTATGTTCAGGACGAGCGGGCATCACATTAAGCTCAATACGAAAGGACGTATTCAAGCAGATCTGTACACGAGTATCACCTGTGAGTTGATTGATAATCCTTCAGGCGTTCGCATCAAGAAGTCTGATACGGATGAAATGGAGCGGCAATTGGAACAATTGCTGACGAAACGTGCGGAAGAAATGCTGAGCCAGCTTCAGCAGGCGAATTGCGACGGGTTAGGAATCGGTCAACGGATTAAGGGAATGAATGATAACCTTTGGAAAAAAATGAACTGGAATGAACAATATCCGCACATTAAAATGGTACCTCATATTGAAGTCAAAATTGAAAATCACGGTCTTCTGAATTAAATAGTGTGGAGGCAGTCAATGTACGGATTCGTGCATTGGCTTTTTTATCGTCTAAATCGTGAACAAATTCGTTACGGATTTTAGACGATTGTTTGTCGCATTTGTTAACACGCCACTTTCACTGTTCAAATTATGATATTTTATGAGTACTTAGTATTACCAAGGTATCAGGGACAGGAGTGGAAAGGATTATGAAACACAGGAAATGGTACAAACAACTTGCCTTCCTTACGACATGGATTGTATTTATTGTGTTCATGACAGGCTGTACCAATCCCATCGTCTTGGACCCTAAAGGGCCCATTGGAGATCAGCAAAGGGATTTAATCTGGTTTACGATTGCAATATGTATTGCCGTCCTTATTCCGGTATTAGGATTAACCGCATTTATCATATGGAGATACAGAGATAAAGCAGATAACAAGGCTCCTTATCATCCTGACTGGGAGCACAGTACGAAGCTGGAAACGATCTGGTGGGGGATTCCCATCTTGATTATCATCGTACTCGGAACGGTTACTGTGAAATACACCTACGATCTCGTTCCGGCCAAACCGATTGCTTCAGAGAAAAAGGCGATTACCATTCAAGCGACAGCGTTGGATTGGAAGTGGCTGTTTACTTATCCGGATCAGGGCATTGCGACGGTAAACTATTTGCAAATTCCGGAAGATGTTCCGATTCGGTTCGAGCTTACGGCGGATGCGCCTATGAATTCATTCTGGATTCCGCAGCTTGGCGGTCAACTCTACGCGATGTCCGGCATGTCCAGCACGCTTTATTTGCAAGCCGATGAAATAGGAGAGTACTTGAGCTCAGGCGCGAATTTCAGCGGTGAACATTTCGGTAAGATGACATTTAATACTAAAGCAACCTCACAAGCGGATTTTGATGCTTGGGTCAACAAGGTGAAATTGGACTCTCCGGTATTAACAATTGATGGATACAAGAAATTGTCACAAAAGAGTGTGGAAGACCCACTTCTGTATTCGGCTTTCCCTAACAAATTGTATGAGAAAATTGTTACAAAGTATTCTGCTCACTATAACCATGAATTATCGTACAAGGAACCAAATTCTAAACCTTCACACGACCACAAGATGAACAAAGAAGATCACGAGAACATGGATCAACAACTTGAAGATATGCCTGCCCATCATGGGCATCACTGACGAAGGAAAGGGGGAATACGAACATGCTAGAATCGATTAAGAAATTCGCTTCTGAATTTTTTGTGACGGGTGATCCGCTGATTTACGGCGCGATGGTCAGTATTGGATTTACCATGATCGCTCTGGTCGCTACACTAACCTATTTCAAAAAATGGGGTTGGCTATGGCGCGAGTGGATCACAACCGTTGATCATAAACGAATCGGGATTATGTATGTAATCGCAGCTTTACTAATGTTGTTCCGGGGCGGCGTCGACGCTTTATTAATGAGAACTCAACTCGCTCTGCCCAATATGGAATTCCTGACGCCTGAACATTATAATCAAATTTTTACGACTCACGGTGTTATCATGATTCTCTTCATGGCCATGCCTTTAATGTTCGGTTTATTTAATCTAGTTGTACCTTTACAGATCGGAGCGAGGGATGTCGCGTTTCCGTTCTTGAACTCCCTAAGCTTCTGGTTATTCTTAATGGGAGCTATGCTCTTTAACTTATCCTTTGTCATTGGAGGTTCTCCGGATGCGGGGTGGCTTGCTTATCCGCCGCTTTCCGAGAAAGTGTTTAGCCCGAGTGTAGGACAAGATTTCTATAACTGGGGGATCCAGATTTCAGGTATAGGTTCCTTAATGACGGGTATTAACTTTATTGTAACCATCTTAAAAATGCGTGCACCTGGCATGAAGTTGATGAAAATGCCTATGTTTGTATGGTCTGTACTGGCAAGCAGCGTTACGATCATCTTTGCTTTCCCTATTTTGACCGTAACTCTTGCCCTGCTGATGTTGGATCGAACGTTCGGCGCTCACTTCTTTACCCTTGACGGTGGCGGGAACCCGATGATGTACATTAACTTAATATGGATGTGGGGTCATCCGGAGGTTTATATCGTTATCTTGCCTGCCTTCGGTATTTTCTCGGAAATCGTTTCAACGTTCTCTAAGAAGAAATTGTTCGGTTACAAATCCATGGTATTTGCGCTCATGACGATTAGTATCACTTCCTTCTTTACGTGGGCTCATCACTTCTTCACGATGGGTACGGATGCCAATGTCATAGCATTTTTTGCAGTCACAACGATGATCATAGCCATACCGACAGGCGTTAAAGTATTTAACTGGCTGTTCACCATGTTCCGTGGTCGAATAACCTTCCAGACGCCGATGTTGTGGACTCTTGGATTTATTCCGTGCTTTGTTGTTGGCGGTCTAACAGGCGTGATGCTTTCCGTAGCACCTGCCGACTTCCAGTTCCATAACAGTTACTTCTTGATTGCCCATTTCCACCAGGTATTAATCGGAGGGGTCGCGTTTGGATTCTTCGCAGGGTTGTACTATTGGTGGCCTAAAGTGTTCGGATTTACGCTCAATGAGAAATTAGGTAAGTGGGCATTCTGGACATGGAACATCGGTTTCTATGTATGCTTTATGCCTCAATACTTCTTAGGATTAGACGGCATGACTCGCAGAACAAGCACATTTGGCTGGGATAAGGGATGGTACGAACTTAACCTTACATCCACGATTGGCGGATTCATGATGGGTCTAGGATTCATATTCCAAGTATGGCAGATCGCTCACAGTGTGAGATTTATGCAAAAGGATACTACAGGTGATCCATGGAACGGCAGAACCCTGGAATGGTCGATTCCGTCACCTGCACCTGAGTACAACTTTGCTGTAATCCCTCAAGCCGATGAGCAAGACGCATGGTGGGAAGAAAAGAAACGCCGCGCAGAGGGTATTGTTACTGTAACTGAGCAACCGATCGAACCTATTCATATGCCGGGTAAATCGGGCATCCCGTTCATTAAATCGGTTTGTTGGTTTGTGACCGGCTTCGGATTCATTTGGGGATGGTATTGGATGGCAATTCCAGGATTGATTGGTATTGCCGCATGTATGTTAATTCATTCGTTTACGTACGATAATGAATATTATATCCCTGCTGAGACAGTTAAACACACAGAAGCAACTTTAAGGGGGACGATGTGATGGCAAATTCATTGAACCATGAGATGATGAATGAGCACCAACATGGACATGACGGCCATCATGATCAGGAAGAACTTCGTCAATTCGGTTTCTGGATTTTCCTGATGACCGACGTTATCCTGTTCTCCGTATTGTTCGCAACCTATATTGTATTGAGCGGCAGCACCAATGGAGGACCCGGAACAGAGCTGTTTGAGCTCAACGGGATTATTATCTCCACGTTCGTTCTGCTAACAAGCAGCTTCACAAGCGGTTTGGCCGTGCTTGCGATGCATCAAGGGAAGAAGAATGCGCTAATTAATTGGTTAATCGTTACAGCGCTTCTCGGTGCAACGTTCATAACACTCGAAGTTACAGAGTTTATGACCTTGGTTCATGAAGGGGCAACGATCGGAACCAGCGCATTCTGGTCCGCTTTCTTTACGCTGGTGGGAACGCATGGTCTTCACGTGTCCATTGGTTTAGTGTGGATGGTAGCGCTGATGTTTCAAATCAAGAAGTATGGCATCAATCCGGTAACGATCCGAAAAGTGAATATTGTAAGCTTATATTGGCACTTCTTGGACGTGGTCTGGATTTTCGTATTCACCATCGTTTACCTGATGGGGGTGATGTAACATGATGGACCAGCAGCATTCAGAACATGGTCAAGGGCATGGAACCCTGAAACAATATGTGATCGGCTTTGCCTTGTCCATTATATTAACCATAATTCCGCTTATCATCGTATTGAATGATCTTCTTGAGGGAGCAGCGGCGATCGTAGTGCTGATCGGTATGGGTGCCTTGCAATTTATCGTTCAACTGATCTTCTTCATGCATCTACGGGAAGAGAAGAAGCCCAGATACAATTTAATGACATTAATATTCGGATTAATCATTCTAGTCACCATTGTTGGCGGATCGATGTGGATTCTACTCTACAACGGGGTCATGCATCATTAATCTAAATTAACGTAGCTTGTCGCTTATTTGCGGCAAGCTTTTTTTGTAAACTAGCTGTATCAATAGATTATAATTATCGGGAATAGTAGATATTTTAATCTATAAATAATTGTAATTCATTATAGGTTAGTTATAATTGAAACAGTAAAGGTGTGTGACTAGGTCACGCCTTGTCTTGGTATTAAAGCCTAAGCAAGAGCGCCTACATCCTATTTGCAAATTTCAGGGTATAAGGATGGTAAACATGAGCAGCGGTGAAAAGAAAACAGACGTTATTTTAATTGGTGCGGGAATTATGAGCGCTACACTAGGGACAATTTTGAAAGAGTTAGTACCAGAATGGAAAATTACAGTGTTTGAGAAGCTTGATACGGCAGGAGAAGAAAGCTCTAACGAATGGAACAATGCGGGAACAGGGCATGCCGCGCTGTGCGAGCTTAATTACACGGTCGAACAACCAGACGGCTCTATAGATATTAGCAAAGCTATTCAAATTAATGAACAGTTTCACCTTTCGATGCAGTTTTGGTCTTATCTGGTCAAGAGTAACCTGATTCGCAATCCGCAGGATTTTATCATGCCGTTGCCTCATATGAGTTTGGTACAAGGGAACAACAATATAACCTTTTTGAGAAAACGGTTTGAAGCGATGATGAAGAATCCTCTGTTTCAAGGGATGGAATTTTCAGATGATCCCCAGAAACTGATGGAATGGATTCCGCTTATTATGCAAGGGCGTCCATCGGATGAACCTATAGCGGCAACCAAGATTGATTCGGGTACGGATGTGAACTTTGGTGCTTTAACACGTATTTTATTTGACCACCTGAAGAGTAAGCAAGTTAATATGAACTACAACCATAGAGTGGATACGATGAGACGTACCAGCGACGGGTTGTGGGAATTGAAAGTTCGAAACGAAAGCGGTCACATGGAACACCATACAGCTAAATTTGTCTTCATCGGAGCGGGAGGAGCAAGTCTGCATTTACTGCAAAAATCCGGGATCCCTGAAGAAAAACATATTGGTGGATTTCCGGTAAGCGGACTGTTCATGTCTTGTACGAATCCGGATGTAATAGCCCAGCATCATGCCAAAGTATATGGTAAAGCTAAGGTCGGAGCTCCGCCTATGTCGGTTCCCCATCTGGATACAAGATTTATAGATAATCAGAAATCATTGCTATTCGGACCTTTTGCCGGATTCTCGCCAAAGTTTCTAAAAACCGGATCCTTATTTGATTTGGTCACTTCCATAAAACCTCATAATCTTGTGACGATGTTGTCAGCGGGTGTTAAGAACATGTCTTTAACCAAATACCTGATTGAACAAGTCATGTTATCCAAAGAAAAGCGCATGGAAGAGTTAAGAGAGTTTATCCCGAATGCCAAGAGCGAGGATTGGGAATTAGTAGTTGCGGGCCAACGTGTGCAAGTGATCAAAGATACGGAAGCCGGCGGCAAAGGCACACTGCAGTTTGGTACCGAAGTAATTACATCTGCTGACGGCTCCATTGCAGCATTGCTGGGGGCTTCTCCAGGCGCTTCTACGGCAGTGCACGTGATGCTGGAGGTTCTAAGTAAATGCTTCCCGCAACATATGAAAGAATGGGAACCTAAAATTAAACAGATGATTCCCTCTGCAGGTAAATCATTAATGGCTAATCCGGAGCTCCTAAGGGAAGTTCATACTTCTACATCAGAGGTGCTGGGTTTAAACGGGAAACAGTTAGTTAATAGTTAAAGACTTGGAGCTATGAATTGCTTTAAGTTAAATTTACTATAGACAGATTGTTATTCCAGGTATAAAATCACATACAAAGAATCTAATGACGTTGAAGAGGAACAGTAAAATTTTCTAAGCAATCAGAGAGCTGTTGGATGGTGTGAAACAGCGGTGGAGAAAATTTGAACTCGCCTTGGAGTTGCTCGCTGAACAAGAATGTTGTAGGCGGAGCCGGAGCCTGTCCGTTATCATCAGGAGGATATAGGGTATATTTGTTAACCCGTATCTATGAGCGCATGCCGTGTAAGGCATGAATTCGGAGTGGTACCGCGTAAGATTTCACAGTCTTTCGTCTCTGTTTAGTAGAGACGAAAGACTTTTTTGCGTTCCGTCGGGCCAAAGAAAGGTACAATGAACTGATGAAGGGGAGAAGAATTATGAAACAAGTTGATAAATACGCCAGAGGGTATTTTGCGGCGCCGGAAACAAGCTTAAACTGGACTCGGAAGGAATATATTACAGAGGCGCCGATATGGTGCAGTGTTGATCTTCGCGACGGGAATCAGGCATTAATTGTTCCAATGAATCTGGAGGAGAAGCTGGAATACTTTCAGATGCTCGTGGAGATCGGGTTCAAGGAAATTGAGGTGGGTTTCCCCGCGGCGTCGGAAACCGAGTTCACGTTCTTGCGCACCTTGATTGAGCAGAATCTCATCCCGGACGATGTGACGATTCAGGTCCTGACCCAAGCGAGAGAACATATCATTCGCAGAACGTTCGAATCGCTTAAAGGCGCCAAGAAAGCGGTTGTACATTTGTACAATTCGACTTCAGTCGCACAGCGGGAGCAGGTATTCCGTAAATCCAAGGAAGAAATTATTGAAATTGCTCTGGCCGGAGCCCACCTGTTGAAGCAATGTGCTGAGGAAACAGAAGGGAACTTCCAGTTCCAGTATTCACCGGAGAGCTTTACGGGGACAGAGATCGATTTTGCTCTGGATATATGCAATGGCGTACTTGATGTGTGGGAACCCCGTGCGGACAACCCGGTTATTATCAACCTTCCCGCAACAGTCTCCATGTCAATGCCGCATATTTATGCCAGTCAGATTGAATATATGAGTGAGAACCTGAAGTATCGGGAGCATGTAATTGTGTCCGTACATCCGCATAACGATCGAGGAACAGGAGTAGCCGATGCGGAGTTGGGCATACTTGCAGGTGCTCAACGGATCGAAGGCACGCTGTTCGGGAATGGTGAACGCACGGGGAATGTGGACATCGTGACGCTGGCCCTGAATATGTACTCGCATGGGGTAGATCCTAAGTTGAATTTTGAGAATATTCCTGCAATTATTGCGGTTTATGAACGACTGACGCGTATGAGAGTAGGAGAGCGGCATCCGTATGGGGGAGAGCTTGTATTCACCGCTTTCTCGGGCTCACATCAGGATGCGATTGCCAAGGGGATGCAGTGGCGCGAAGAGGAGAAACGGGAGCATTGGTCCGTCCCTTATCTGCTCATCGATCCTATGGATATCGGCAGAACGTACGAAGGGGATATTATCCGCATCAACAGTCAGTCCGGCAAAGGAGGGATTGGGTACGTGCTGCAGCACAAGTACGGGCTCGATCTGCCGCCGAAGATGCGCGAGAACTTTGGCTATCGAGTGAAGAACGTTTCGGACCTTCAGCAGAAGGAATTGTTGGCGGATGATATCTATGAGATTTTCACGAAGGAATATGTGAATATTGGCACGCCTGTGGAATTAATTAAATATCGGGATGCGGACCGTGAAGATGCTTCAACCATTGTGACTGTACGGATTAATGATGAAGTTCAAGAGATTACAGGGAATGGGAATGGGCGGCTTGATGCGATCAGCCGTGCATTACAAACCCATTTCGGGCTTGAGTACAGCGATTTGGTCTATAAGGAGCATGCTCTGGAAACCGGCTCGCAATCCCAAGCGATTTCGTATATCGGTATTACATCAGCGGACGGAACTGTATATTGGGGCTGTGGTATTGATGTAGATATTATGACTTCTTCTGTGAAGGCCCTGTTCAGTGCTGTTAATCAGATGATTTAAAATATAACTTTACGCGGAGGGTGCTATGAAGATCTCAACAGTACACAATAATGGAGTAAATGTTGCCATTGTTCATAGTGACGAAATCATTATATATGATGTGCAATCTGCATTAGACCTTATGGCAACAGTAAGATATGAGGTTGACAGCAATCACATTATTATTTCTAAGTTGTTGGTTAGTGAGGAGTTTTTTGACTTGAAGACAAGAATGGCTGGTGATATATTGCAAAAGTTTATAAATTACCAAACCAAACTTGCAGTCATTGGTGACTTCACGACCTATTCCAGCAAAAGTCTTCGAGACTTTATATATGAGAGCAACAGGGGCAGGGATATTTTCTTTTTGCCCGATGAGAATCAGGCTATTGAAAAGTTGTCAAGTGTTTGATGGACTTCCAATTAGCTATGGCAGACCTCTGCGCTTCTGTCGCACAAATAACGCAGCCTATAAGAGGCTGCGTTATTTGTGCGTGAACGCAGCTAAGAAAATCGCGTTTTGCCGCTACGTCATGTGGCATCGGGCTCAAACCCGTTCCAGATGATCGTCTGCTCTACAGGGAAGCGGGAGGTAGTCCGGGCAGGTTTAGCAGCCTTGCCAATGGCTACGAGTAGGACTGGAATATAACGCGGCGGGACATGGAACGCATTGATGAAGGCGTCAGCTTCGAACCCTACCAACGGGCCCGAGTCGAGGCCTTTCGCTTTCGTGGCGAGCATAAGTTGCATCGCTGCAAGCGATGCGTTACGAATCGCTTCGTCTCGTCGATAGGAGGATGTTTCATTTACCGCATAAGCCTCTTCGATATCAGACAACAGGACTTGGTGGGAATTATAGCCTGCATAAGTATCTTCAAGCCCGGCTCGGATGACAGACCCGTACACTAATTCGGCATTTCGGTTAGCTTCCAAGTCCCCGAGTATGGCGATGGTAACGGAAGCGTCGACGATTTGTTTTTGGCCTCTCGCGATAGGAAGCAGCTTTTCCTTGGCTTCCGCATCGGTAAAGGCGACGAACTTCCAATGTTGAAGATTCCATGATGAAGGAGCACCGCCAGCGATTTCCAGTAACTCCTTAATTTCTTGTTCACTGAGTTTGTAAGATGCATCAAAATGTCTTACGGAATGACGTTCACGGAATACCTTGAGAGCATCGTTTTGGATACTAGATGTTGTCATATTCAATCGTCTCCTTTGAATGTGAATTATTTACATCTTATGCCAAATTACGTCTTGAATCGATAGCATATTTTCAGAAGTGTATCGTAACAGTTGCACGACAATAATATAATGAACTATATAAAACGTGAGGAGGGGAGCAGAATGAAGAAGTATTTGGAAGTTCTCTCTGATCTAGAGCAAAAAATGAATCATGGACAATTTGTTTCGGGTCAAAAGCTACCTTCCGTAAGAAATGCGGCGAAGCATTACGGCTGTAGTGTCAGTACGATCACTCGGGCATACGCGGAATTGGAGAACAACCACTCTGTTTACTCCATTGCTCAAAGCGGCTATTATGTGGTGGAAAAGCAGCGGAACCGGCCAAACGTATCGGAGAGCAACCGGATAGATTTTGCCTCCACATCACCGGATCCGTCCGTGTTTCCGTATCTGGATTTCAAGCACAGCCTGGACAAAGCCTTAGACACTTACAAATTCGACCTTTTCACCTGCGGTGATTCGAAGGGAATGGAAACGCTTCGTCATACACTCATTTCTCATTTGGCCGGCGAGCAAGTGTTTGCTAAAGTAGATTGGATAACCATCACGTCGGGTGCCAACAGGGCGCTCGAAATATTGGCAAAAATGCCGTTTCCTAACGGAAATTCGGTCATATTGGTTGAACAGCCGAGTTATGATTTGTATTTACGTTTTCTTGAGGCAGAGGGTATTCCGGTATGTGGGATTAGCAGGTCGACAGCGGGTATCGATTTACGTGAATTAGAGGAGAAGTTCATACATGGCGGAATTAAGTTCTTCTATACCATGCCGAGGTACCATAACCCGCTTGGCACCTCATACAGCGCGGATGACAGGAGAATAATTGCCCGACTAGCGAGCAAATATAATGTTTACATTGTAGAGGACGATTATATGGCCGATTTAGGAGAAGAACGAGGCATGGATCCCATTTACTCTTATAACGCTACGTCTCACGTTGTTTACTTGAAAAGCTTCTCAAAAATTATTTTCCCGGGACTTAGGCTTGGTGTTGCCGTATTGCCGGAAAAGGTAATAGAGACGTTCTATGAATACCAGAGATATGCAGATACCTCGCAACTGTCACAAGCGGCTCTCGAAGTGTACATCCAAAACGGCATGTATGAGCGGCATAAACGTAAAATATCCAAACAATATGCTGCGCGAATTATCGTTTTAAATGAGGCGGTGAAGAAGCATAACGCCGCAGGTTTACTCCAAATATCAGAAGTTCAATCCGGTGTGTTCATACAGTTCAAGATGCCTCAGAAGGTGAATCTTGAGCGCCTAGTAGAGCGGCTTGCAGCAATGAATATCTTTGTCGTCTCGGGAAAGCAATTTTATTTATCAGGTTATATGGAACGGGAGAAGTTTATAAGGATCAGCATTTCACGGGCACAGCCGGAGCAAATCGAAGCAGGGGTGCGAATGATTATCGAAGAAGTAGGGCGGGAAGTAAAATCACCATTTTAATGATAGCCGCAACGTAGAAGCGGCTATGGTCCATGGCTGTGGATTCCTGATGTATGCTAATACGAGCAAGTTACTATATGATGAATAGAATAAACAACGTGGTCCTAATCAAACTTTAAGAGCGGTGGCTAGTTGAGATAGGTAATGGGTACCCCTAAATAAGAAGTAGCGCCGATCCTTGTCCCAGGGCGGCCTACTTCTTTTTTAGGTATGTGAGAAGATTCAAGAGCACCTACTGTTAAGGATGATTATACCATATCGGCTAGCAGCATCTATTACTAGTTGATTTATATTAGATTACAAAAAAAGCGGCCGATCAGGAAAATTCTGATCTACCGTTTTTCTATTTTCTCCTCGGCATCACGAAGTGTCTGACCTGAAGCATTTTTCAAATTATTGATCCACGTGTCTAGCTTCTGCCTGAGGATCGGATCCGTTTATAGCCTGAGTATCGTAACAATGGCGCGAGTATAATATAATGAATTGTATAGAACGTGAGGAGATACGCAGTATGAAAGTATTTTTGGAAGTTCTCTCTGGTATAATGCGTAGGGAAGCCGGCATAAAATTCTGATCGAGGTGACGGACATAATTAAGAAGCGTATACAAATTATGCTGATTATGATTTCAACTTTAGTTTACGGAATCTATCCTATGGAAGCCGTAAAGGCGCAAGAAGGATCTCCCCTTGAGATATCTGCTGAATCAGCAATTCTAATAGATCGGAAATCTGGAGCTGTTCTATTCGCAAAGAATGAAAATAAGCAAATGGCTCCCGCCAGTATCACGAAGATCGTCACAGCCATTATCGCTTTGGAAACAAGTCCGCTGAATGATATGGTGACTGTATCTAAGCGTGCGAGGGGCGAAGAAGGCACTAGGGTTTATCTTGAAGAAGGTGAACAACAAACGATGGAGAATTTAATTTATGCGTTAATGGTTAATTCAGGGAACGACGCCGGAACAGCCATTGCTGAACATATTTCCGGTAGCAATGAGGCTTTCTCCGAAACGATGAATGTATTTGTCAGAGAACAAATTCAAGTGACAAACAGTCAATTTATGAATCCTCATGGTTTACCTGATCAACAACACTTTATTACTGCTGCCGACATGGCTAAGATCGCTCAATACGCGATGAATAACCAGAAATTTCGTGAGATTGTGGCAACGAAGAAAAAAACCTGGAATGGATTGACTTGGAAATCCCAGTTGGTGAACCATAATAAGTTGTTGTCTAGTTATCAAGGAGCAACAGGGCTCAAGAATGGTTATACAAGCAAGTCGGGTCATACGTTAGTGGCTTCTGCTTTAAGAAACGATATGGAGCTGATCGGCGTTATATTAAATTCCAAAAACAGCAAATCTCTGTATAAGGAGATGACCGATTTACTGGATTACGGCTTTGAACAGTATTCTTCCGTGAAACTATTTGAGGATCAACAGAAACATGTACTAAACTTTGAAGGCAAACAAATTGAATTTATAGCGAATGCTGAAATAATAACCGTAATTCCCAATAATGAAACCCCAAATGTATTGGTGGATCATCTAGGTAATGTAAGTGTGAAGACTTCATTAGGCACCCTCCATGCGGGTTCATTGCTAATGATGTCTGAACAGCAAGAGCAAACTTTAGTTTCCGAAACAGATGTCAAGATGAATAAAACTTCAAATGATACGGTTTGGAGTCTACTTTTAACATGCGCATGGTTCTTGATGAACTTGTTTTTATTGACTATGGGATATCTTATGAGGAAGAAACGAAAAAAAGAAATCCGATATACAACAACTTACTGGAACTCCCATGATTACTAAGTCCAAATAAAACGCATTAGGCTAAACCATAAAAAAATAAAAGCGTCTGGTCAGGGAAAATCCTGTTCCAGCCGCTTTTTTGTGCAAATGAGGTCATACCGGGGTTTATTGTGGAATCGTCTCCTCGGCATCACGAAGTGCCTGACCTGAAGCATTTTTTAAATTGTTAATCCAGGTGTCTAGCTTGCGCTTGAGAACCGGGTCGGCGGTAGTTAAAGCATTATAGGAATTATTGAGCTGATAAGGATCTGCCTTCAGGTCATATAGCTCATGTTCTCCCGTATCATAAGAGACATAGTTCAATGGACCATATGTTTTGACAGCGGTAGTGATGACCGGTTTGACCCTCAGTCCGAGGTACACAGGTGCACCGCCTTTAGCAATTGCTTGGACGTCGTTAGGATCCTGTGGCTCCAATAAACCGTTTGAAGTATTACTATTCAGCGTACTCGGACCGGCATGTTCATTTAACAGCGCAAGTCGCCACACTGAAGGTGTATTACCCTTTAGGAACGGTACCAGAGATCTGCCATCCACAAAGTTTGGCGGAGTAATTCCGGCCAGGGCGGCAAAGGTTGTTGCAAGATCTATGTGTGCTGTAAAGTTATTGACTACCTGACCTGCAGGTACGCCTGGGCCGCGTATAATGAGGGGAACGTTAAGGTCCTCTTCAAAGGCTGTATTTTTACCTGAATCCAGGCGGTGCTGTCCTTGGTGAAAGCCGTTGTCAGAAGTAAAGACAATGTAAGTATTATCAATAATACCTTGAGCCGTCAGAGTGTCGATTACATTACGAACAAGGTCTGTTACTGCTAGAAGAGATTCCCTGCGCTTAACATAGAAATCGTCAATATTCTGGATCTGGTTGGCAGTCAGGAGCGGCTTGTTCTTGACCCATTCCGGTTTATCACTTACATCAGCCTCGTTAAATGACGGTGTACGCGGAGCCTTTTCGCCTGCGTATTTACCGGCATGACGTGATGGAGGTGTTGCGGGTCCATGAGGTAAATAAGGAGCGACCCAGGTGAAAAAAGGTTTGTTCGGATAATTGGTGGTCGAGTTCTTTATGAAGGTCGTAAGTTTTTTCGAGATTACGTCGGTGCCATAATCGGCATCCGTATTGCCATAGGTGACAATGTTACCGTTATCGTTAACACTGTAATTGTATTGAGCATACGGGGTCCCGCCGATCGGGCTAAACCAACGAGTCCAGCCTGGGGGGATATAGGTATTAGAAGGTGCACCGTTGGGGTAGCCATTCAGGTACTTGCCGAAAAATGCCGTTCTGTATCCTGCATCCTGGAGCCAGGTACCGATTGTGGAGTTCTCCAAACCTTTGCTATACACCGTCTGGAAGCCTCCGCCGCTGGCAGCGTCATTCGTATAAATTCCCGTGTTGTGAGCGTACTGTCCTCTCAGGGTTGAAGTCCGAGATGGGCAGCAGAGGGAAAGCTCAACGAAATGTTTGTCGAACTTGGTTCCCTTCTGGGTCAGGAGCGATTGAAGGCCGGCATCTTTAGCAAAAACATCCTCGTTGAGATCATCGGTTAGAATAAAGACGATGTTAGGTTGGGTCGGTGCAGCCAATGCCTTCTTCGTCGTAAGGTTATCACCGGAGTAGATGAGGCCGGAGAGCAGGGCAAGCACCAATATCAGCGTTATGATCCATCTTCGGGAATAGAAATTAAAATTTAATATGTTCATCAACACAACCTCGCTTTCGTATTATCAAAAATAAAAATCCATTACCTCATTCTTCTCAACCATCAGTGGTCAAGAAAAAAGAGGCCAAGGAAATTTCCCTTAACCTCCAGTGATCTGGTCAGCTCATCGCTACTTAAAAGTTGGATAAAGCAAGTTATCAGGATTTAAAGATGTTATACTTCTGCAAATCACCACCTAATCCTATGTAATTACTATGATTTAAATTCAGTTACATATTATTACAGTATTGAATCAGTGTCAATAAAAGGTTTGAAATTCGTTTATTTCCAATGTCACAAATCAGAGCCTTACATCGTTATATGTGTAAAACGGATAGGAGCTGATGAAATATGAACGATTTGACCTGCATCATCATCGGAGGCGGCCACACAGGGCTTGGAGCGCTCAAAAAAATACAGGAAACGACCCGGAACATGGCGAAGGAACGGCGGATTCGGATTGTTCTAATCGACAAGCAGCCCGGCCATGTGCGCAAAGTGATGTTGTTTCGGCCGGCGGCGAGTGGGGAAGAGATTGTGGTTCCCTGGTCGCATTATGGTTCAGAAGGAGTCGAATTTGTGCAAGGAACGGTTACGTCTGTGGAAAGCGGGGAGAAACGAATTCGATATACGGATGCTCAAGGAAAGGATACTCAAATTCGTTATGACCTTCTAGTCGT
Source organism: Paenibacillus swuensis (assembly GCF_001644605.1). Taxonomy (NCBI): domain Bacteria; kingdom Bacillati; phylum Bacillota; class Bacilli; order Caryophanales; family Paenibacillaceae; genus Paenibacillus; species Paenibacillus swuensis. Next base: position 3,866,748 of record NZ_CP011388.1, read on the forward strand.
AGCGGTCGGCAGCATCGTTCGTCGACCGGACCCCAATCAAGGCGGTATCTCTTTGACCGACCCGCAAGCCGCGGCAGACATCCGTGAGCAGTGGCGTGGCAATTTGCGGAAGGCTGCCAGCGAGACAAATCCCGAAGAACGTAAGCGACTGATGACCATCGCTGTTGCAGGAGCGGGGATCAGCGGCATGGAGGCTTCCGCCGAACTGGTGTTTGCCATGAGGGAAGAAGCGTTGGCGCTGGGGCTGAGCCCTTCCGCCGTATCGGTTTATTTGTTGAATGCGCAAAAGCGGCTGTTTCCGGAAGGGCCGGAGAAGATTGGACGGAAGTTGGATCAGACACTTGGCCAATGTGGCGTGACAGTACTTCACAATTGCAAGGCGATAAGGGAGAAATCAGGCGTGGTGACGTTGAATAATGGGAAACGATTGGACGCCAGCTTATGTATTTGGACGATTGGATTGATGCCAAACCCGGCCCTTCGCGGTATGGGGTTGCCGCTTACTCCTGAAGGTCAAGTTAAGGTGGATGAATGTTATCGCGTTCAAGGGGCGCCGGGCGTGTATAGCATTGGCGACTGTACGAGGATCGTCGATCCGCGTACCGGTAAAGTGGATCAAATGACGTGCAAAGAAGGTGGGATGCAGGCGCTTCGTCTGGGGAAAATTGTGTTGGCTGATCTGGAGGGCCGTCCCGCGCCGGTTCACAAATCGATGATGGATGTATTTTGCATCGGCCTGGGGCAAGATCGCGGTTTAGTTTGGGCACGCAAATGGGGACTTGATGTCATTATAACGGGAAAGCTTGCCTGGAAAGCCAAGAAGCTGGCGTGGGATAGCGCTAGTACGCTCTGATAGGAAACAAGGTGAAGGGCGAGGAATGTATGACCATGCCTGCTGAAACCGCCTACTAATAGGGCGGTTTATTTTTTGCGATCTATTCCGAATTTGAAAAATGTTACTAATTTATTGATAGATATATAGATTTCACTAAAAGGTAGGCTACCGATTTGGCGGTCTTTTATTGTCATCCGACAAAAAGCACGTGTCGGATGAAAACAATCTAGTCTCATAACTAATCGCATATAATGCGGTTTTTTTTACCAACCGCATTCAATACGGTTTTTTTGCTTTATAGAACTAGATTGTCTTCTTTGGGAATCCATTATATGGATCAGGAATTGGCTACTTCACGGAATACAACAAATGTGGTCAGTTGAATAGCTTTCATCGAATTGTCCTCCCTGCAAGATCAGATTGATTACCTGTATTCTTATACTTATTATTGCCGGAATCTACGCGTGGACGAAGCATGCCTCCAACAAGTCGAAGAGCTTGTTTGCGTGTAATGAATCTCGATAACTGTGCCCTGATATAATTCTGCACACCCGGAACGACGTAAGTTCTCCCTTCCTTCAACGCACGAAGTGCAACCTCTACAACTCTTTCCGGCGCATCTTTCTTTCCAACAGAGGCTTCTTCCGTTCCTACAACATTAAAGAAGCTGGTGTCCGTCGAACCTGGACAAAGTGCGAAAAATTGGATACCTCTGGAGCGGTTTTCCCACCATAACGCTTGAGTAAACGACAGGACGAAAGCTTTTGTAGCCCCATATACAGCCATATAGGGAAGCGGTTGAAATCCGGCGGTTGAAGCAACATTGATAACTGCACCTGAGTTTTTACGCAACATATCCGGTAAGAACAAGTGCGTCATATCTACAACAGCGGCGACATTGAGCATAACCTCTTCATGTTGACGCTCACCTGACACTTGTTCAAAAAAGCCATGTGTAGCAAAGCCTGCATTATTGACCAACAGTTCGATATCCACTTTAAAACATTGACATTGCTGATATAACTCGCTGGGCGCGCCTTCTTTTGAGAGATCCATACAAATAACCTTAGCTTTGATGCCATACATCTTTGTGAGCACTGATGCCAGGTTCTCAAGCTTGCCCTCCGATCGGGCCACGAGCACCAAATGGCTGCCTTGTTTGGCCAGTTGTCTCGCGAATTGCTCTCCAATACCGGAAGAAGCTCCCGTAACGAGTGCCCATTTTCCTCGAAATGACATTGTGTCACTCTCCTTTTAGATACTTCGTTATGATAGTATAGAATAATCGTTACCCTACATTCCAAATTAGTTCTCAATTGACTGGAAATTAAGAGTTATCCGTCATTTGGTAACACTGTTTCTTATCAGTTTCATTGTAACCACATATTTTAGAAAGTCAATACGTTTTGGAACATCCATGTCTCATTGACAACTATCTAATCACTGTATAAAATTCTTTGTAAGCAAACCAGAAACATTGTTTCTTTACGAAAACATGATAAACGTAGGTGATGATTATGAGCAACCAGGATAACTCCGTTAATACGAATACACGAGTGTTGAAAACCTATCAAGAGGCTCGCTTACAAAATATCGAAAATCTCCGCAAGCTCGTTGTTGATGCTGCAGCCACGCTCTTGCAAGAAGAGGGACCGGAAGCCGTTACGGTGCGTAAAGTTGCGCAGAAAATGGATTGCTCGACAAAAATCATTTATAGCTTATTTGTTAATAAAGAAGGTTTGGCTCAGCAGTTGTATCTGGAAGGTTGTAAGCTTCTCGCTAACGAATTTGAGGGGACGCCGCAAGTTGCTGATCCGGTGCAGCATTTGCTGAATTTAGGGGAAACCTTTTGGCAATTTGGGCAGCATTACTCCAGCTATTATAAGCTGATGTTCGGAGGAGCCTTCGCAGATTTCAAACCGGACGAAGAAAGTTTGCAGGGCACTGTAACAGCCATGCGGCAATTATTGACCTTGATTGGCAATGCACAAGAGCAAGGACGGATTCCCGGACAGTACGACACGGAATCTATTGTACGAGTAATCTGGGCGTCGCTCCACGGCGTTATTCATCTCTATATGGGTGGACACTTGGGAGATGTACAATTGGCTCATGACGTATACAGGAAGACTCTGTCCACGATAGTCAGTTCGTTATTCCCAGATCACACCGCCTAGAGGAAAGAGGATTGTGTTCAGTGACAACAAAGTCCCCATTAGAGAAAGTTTGATTTGTAGGCTTTTTTTAGTTTTACAGCATTACTGGAGCAAGCGCTATAATGGGTATAGAGGGGGAGAAATGGTTATGAAGAGTAAGCTCGGGCTTGGAGGTCATTCCTTCTATTCGTCCCTAGCGAATGAACCTGTTCCAAGCGAGCAGGAGCAGCTCAACATTGTTCAAGCTTGCTTGGATTCAGGTGTGGACTGGTTCGACACGACCTATGCACCGGAGAGGATCGCCCTTGGCCGCTGTCTGCAGAAGCTTGGCCGCCGTGAGGAAGCTCGAGTGGCGGTATGGAACTTCTTCACGGATTCAACTGGTCAGAGTGAGACTCCTGCCTTCGTCAGGCTGGAGGAGCATCACCTAGCTGTTATGCTGGAAGAGCTGAAGACGGACTATGTGGATCTGCTTGTTGTACATGCACATGGCGATCGAGAAGGACTTAAGAGAGAACTAGCTCTAGCTGAATCATGGCTTCGCCGTGGTCAGATTAAGGGCATTGGTATTGGTATGTGTCGTGAGGAGCATCTGAAGGAGTTGTCACCTGATTCTCATGTGACAACTGTATTTGCGCCATGCAATTACTTTCATCAAGAATCACTTTCTCTATTCGAAGAAGCTAAGCGTAGAGGCATTGGAACTTTCGCCTTATCTCCATTCCAGCGGGGCTGGAAGCTGGAGCAGAACGGTTCTGAACCAGCTAAGACATCTGAGCTGCTGCTTCGATGGCTCACGAGCCAGCCTCATGTGGATCAAGTTATTGTGTCCATGCGTCGTACAGAGTGGATCGATACCAATCGAAGAGCCGAGCAGCAAGGGCCTCTAACAGAGGAACAATTAGCCGTTTTGCAAGGCTGGCAATGATGAAGCAGACAGTCGAACTTCAGATTGGCTGTCTTTATTTATGGTGGGATGTCGAGTGACAACAATATGGTCTCATAACTAACCGCATATACTGCGGTTTTTTTGTTTTAAGTATTCTAATTGTTGTCAAAAAAAATGACAACAATTAAGTCCCTTTTCCGAAAAGCACTGGTGAGCACTATTTATTAAACCTTGTGGTCAAAATGTATGTGCTTGGATATGAACCGTATCAACTATGAGCAACTTACGAGATAAATTTAATACGCTGTTTTCGTAAATATTGTTGCTTTCAAAGATATAATGACATTGATCGAGTCAGACAGCGCTATATGAAGCTTACCAAGCCAGAATCGGTTGATATGCTTATTCGGATGGAACAATACATCTCAGTGCAAAATCAGCATTGGCTGAATAGCGAATTCGAAATGCATATGAACTAATAAACTAATGGCCGGTCATTTAGCGGTAGCCTAGGACGTTGTTTTCCAATCCATGGTTGTCGCTTTTTAGTTGTCATCATTCCAGACAGGATACCGAATATTGACAAACATCATTTGTTACACTTAACAGTACATGTAACAGTTAAGTGTAATTATAAAGATGGAGAGGTGAATATAGTGAATGTCTACACTGCTAAGCAAATAGCTGATGTATTGCAAAATGATGATTCACAAATAAACTTAAGAACCGTCAGGTACTACACACAAATTGGGATTATTCCCCCTCTTGAATTGGTTGGAAACAAAAGAATGTATACGGATATTCACCTGCACCATTTTCGCGCCATCCTCGCCTTATCAAAGAGCGGTGAAACTTTGGCTTCCGCGCAAGAAAAGTTAAAGTGTTTATCGATGGAGGACATTATCAAGATCGGTGAGAATCTGCGTATTTACCAAATCAATCAACTACTCCAGAACGAGACACATGTAGTAAACGAAGACGTAATCATTTCCATGAGCCCGCGAATACCACAAGAGTTAAGGGCGAAAATGATTGAGACCGTTGCGCATTTACTGAAAGGGGAGGGAGTAAATGATTAAAGTCCTGTTAGCCAAATCAGCGATTGAAAATGAAGAGGGCATGAATCACATGTGGATTCAATTAGCATCTGCTAGAGTTGTTAAACATGCTCGTTTACAGCTCTTACTTCCAACAGGAATTTATCGACTTCGTAACCTTAATGGATACTATGAAGAACAGACGGGAGAAATATTAATCGTTAACCCCGAAATGGAAAACGATGTTGTTATTGAAATCTTCACTAGAGAGCCCATACCTTCTGGTGAGAAAACCATTTCGGTCGCTCTTTGTTACAACGATGAAAATGGAAGGTTCACTCGAATCGAGCATTTTATTCCTTTGGATGTAGTTCCCGAAGAAAAAATGGATAAAGTCGTTATTGACGATGTTGTCGTTAATAAAATAAAGGAACTACAGCAGCATAACGAAAATTCAGCCGAAAATGAGTTCATGGATTATTCCCAAACGAAGATAATTAGGATTGACTCTAGCCAAATTTCAAAATGGGAAAAGAAATATCGGATTGAAGGGATAATTCAGTAGGAGGTGGGCATTTACGACGCTATTAAGTATGTTAAACCAGATGTCAGCACATTGTGCATCGGGATGGCAGCTTCAATGGGAGCTTTTCTCTTATCAAGCGGTGCTAAAGGAAAAAGCTACTGCTTATCAAATAGTGAAGTTATGGTGCATCAGCCACTAGGCGGCGCACAAGGGCAAGCATCAGATATTGAAATTAGCGCCAAAAGAATCCTGAATCTACGTTCGGAAATTAAATGAACTTTTAGCAACACAAACGGGACAACCGATTGAAAAAATAGAAAGAGATACAGACCGTGATTACTTCATGTCTGCCCAAGAAGCTTTAGACTACGGCATTATTGATGCCCGTACTTTACTAAAGAATAATTTTCGGTTAGATGGTAAACAGCTGTCGAATGACAACAATATGGTCCCATATCCAACCGCATATAATGCGGTTTTTTTGTTTTAAGGGATCAAATTGTTGTCAAATAAAATTGACAACAATTTGATCCCTTTTCCGATTTGTGACAACAACATGATTCCTTTTCCGAATAGCACTGTGAGCACTATTTAAACCTTGTGGTCAAAATGTACTATTTACTATGGATATGAACCGTACTAAAGATGATAAATCAAGCATTAAGCTAACGGGCAGGAGTGCGCAATGACAACAGGTTGCCGAGAACGTCGGCAGCCTGTTAAAAGTTCAGCTAAGACAAGGATAGCGGCGAAGACTCCATTGTAATAAAATTGATCTAGCCTAGTTATGATCCAACCATACAAAAAGGGTGATGCACACATTGTTTATATAAATCAAGATTTATCGACAGGAGCTGGTAGGCGTGAATGTAATATCAAAAATAGAGCCTTATCTACCACCATTGAGGCTTTACTGCCGTTCACTTGCCGGCACCGATTGGGACACAGAGGATTTGGTTCAAGATGTAATAGCGAAGGTGCTGTATGCAATTATGCACTCGCCTGAGCGGCCGATTAGCCGGTCATATCTGTTTCGGATTGCAAAGAACGCGTGGATCGATCATTACCGGCAGAACGGAAGCGGCGCGGTGATTCGACATTCGACGAGGACAATTATTTGAATGTCCCAATTATCATGAACGAGTGGTTGGCGCGTGAATTGCTGGAGCAATTAGCCGAATCGTTGAATCCCAGACAAATGGTACTTGTCATTCTAATTGATGCATTCAAATTCAGCACAGCGGAGTCAGGGAAGCTACTAACGATGACCGAAGGCGCAGTGAAGGAAGGGCTGAAACGGGCTCGCCGGCGCTTGCACACAGTCGCCGGAGGGGATGGCTCGGACATTGTAGATTTTCGTAAACACGGTAGGCCGACTGGTGGGGAAATGACCTCTGCGTTGTTCGAGACCTTCATAGCTGGTTTTCGAAAAGGTGACGCCAACATGATTTGTCAGGCCTACTTAAATCTGGCCGTCCAAGGCGTAACGATCGAGAATTTATCTATATGCAAAGGTAGATATTCATTCACCTTGAGAGATCCGAACGGTCATTTAATCGGTTTTTTTCAAAATATTTAGCACTACCCGTTCCTTTTCTAATTTTTTATACGTTTATTACTAGTGAAAAACGAATTGAAGGAGGGATACAGTATGTCTGTTAAAGTGAAAAATTATGCGGTAGTCCAATTGCCGGTCCGCGATCTGGAAGCATCCGTGAAATGGTACAAGGAGGTACTTGGCATTCCGTTCACATTTAAATACACTCCAGGCGATAAGGAGGCCTGGCTCAATGTCGGAGGAGTTGGCCTCGGACTAATCCACTGCCAGGAGGTACCAAAGTTGGATTTTGCCAATAGCCAGGGTCAGTTGCAACCAATTATCTCTTTACAGGTGGAGAACATCCACGAAGCGTACGAAGAACTAAAGAGTAAAGGGATGGAAGTAGGAGAGATGGTGTATAAGCCACAAGGCGGTTACAGCTTTACCTTCCGCGATCCGGACGGGCATTTTGGAAACCTCTGGGGCGGTTGGCCAAAGGAAAATTAATAAAGCTTGTTTCTATCGCCCAGGAAGGCGGGACTCCTTATGGATACCCTTCTCGGCTGCGTATAGCAGCAATATATACTTTACGAGGCTGCCGCGGAGAAGAACGGCAGCCTCGTTACACTAACGGGCAGGATAGTTAAATGATTTCGCGAATAGCTTAAGTCATGAGAATTTACGAAGTTCGCAAAAAAGACGTTATAGGAAATCAACGCAAGATCGAATAAAAGTATCTTATTCAATATAGGGGGATTATAGAATGAATCCAATACTAATAGATTTTCCAGACCAATTTACAACCGAAAGGTTGTTGATTAGAACACCTCTACCTGGTGATGGCAAGGTAGTGTACGAAAGTATAATCTCATCAATCAATGAGCTCAAGGAGTGGTTTCATTTTTTTGCGCAGAACGAACATTCTGAACAGTCAATCGAAGCAAATTTACGGGAATCACATGTAAAGTTTATTAAGAGAGAAGATCTTCGGCTGCTGATATTTGATAAAGAAACTAAACAATTTATTGGTTTATCAGGATTAAATAAGCCAGATTGGGAGATACGTAAATTTGAAATCGGATACTGGATTGATACACGTATGAGAGGAAATGGGTATATGACTGAAGCAGTTCAAGGAATAACCAATTTTGCTTTTACAGAGTTGAAGGCTAGAAGAGTAGAAATTCGTTGTGATACTTTAAATTATAAGAGTAAGGCGATTCCAGAACGATTAGGCTTTCAATTAGAAGGAACATTAAGAGGTAATGATTTATCAACAGATAAGAGTCAGATAAGAGATACTCATATATACGCTCTAGTTAAATAAATGGTGTTAGTAGCTCGAGAAGGCGTTGACATCCTATAACACAGTTTTCACGCATCGGGCCATTCGGCCCTCGGTCCAGCAGGAGTTAGATGAGTACTCGAAGAAGTAATTGGCATAAGCAGGTAAGTATATTCAGCTGGACACATCCAACTCCCTAACCGCGTCGCGGCCGCCCTTCGGGCTTAAGGGAGTTGGAAGTTGTGAACACAACAACGTTAGGTGAAATCATCGAAAGTCATTTTAAATATAGAATGGTGATGAGACAATGGAAGTTAGTCTTTTTGAAGAAGGTCTTCTTGATTATGTTTGTCCAATTTGCAAATTGATTGTAATCATGAGGGTCATAAAGCTGTATGCCCGAAATGTGGAAGGAATAGCCATAATACTATATTTGACTTATACCCGCCATTAGGTGCGATTGATTTATTATATTCCTTGTATGAATTGTTGGACCTAGCTAAAGTTAAACAGAAAGTAATCATAGGCAATATTAATTCCCGTCTACTAGACGAAATTAAAAGTGAATATGATTATAGTAAAATCAATCAAATTCTAATTGATAGCGGAAAAGATATACTGAGATCCTAAAATTTTTTAATGTTAACTAAAAGTTAAAAAACAATAATCAAAATGCAAGAAAAGGATTCCCTTATAATAACAGGGGATTTTAATTTATGTTGAAAAGGGACTATATTGTTGTCATTTATGGGACCATATTGTTGTCATCCGACATTAAACACGACAAAACAACGGAGCAATATCAATAATTTTATAACGTCCGATAATATATATTATGTAAACTAAACTCGAGAAACGTATTCCTGGACTAGTTCTAGCAAATGTTGTCCAAGCATATCTTTGTAAAAAAACATTTGGAGGTTTACTTTATGTCTGTTGAGATTAGCGTCACTTTAATCGCCCTTGCATTTACGGCACTTGTAGTATATTTGATTCTGACATTGAAAAAAGCTATGAATGTATTAGATGAAACCAATTCAGCGTTGTCAGATGTTCGTAAAGCCGTTAACGGAATTACTTCTGAAAGCAAACAATTAATACATACGGCCAATGAAATCACAATTGATGTTAAGGACAAAATTAAAGCTGTTGATCCCTTAATTGAAACTGCGCATGATGTCGGTGAAGCTTTGCATAGTGTGACGAATACAGTTAGACAAGCCGCTGAATTCATTACACCAGGTCAACCGGCCACACCACAACTGCAAAGCACCACAACGGGTAGCAAAATTAACTTTAAGGTAAACCGATAGCTTCTTTATCGGTTTACCTTTTTTGCCCTACATATGTACAAAATACGGTTTTTGTGAACATGACTTCTTCACAGTCGCCTTACTTTTACATTGTAGCAACCTTGTATCTCCCCGCTTTAGAGTAACTAAACTACACAACCATCCGATTCGCTTCCTCTAGAATGGCTTAACGACCATAAGCATCAATATGACAATCATTAGCAGTTGTGTTGCCGTCTCGATGGGTAAGATCTTTTTTGTCAGCAGTTCGAATTCGGCGGGTATCTCATTACCCCGGTCTTCACTCTCAGATATGATCTTTATAATCTTTGTCATACGCGGCTCTATCCAACCGTCAATTAAGACTACCAAGAGCAGCGATAAAAGAATGGATACATTCAGCCACATTTGGGACATCCCTGTCTTCGTTATAATCATCAGCCAAACCCCGGTTAAAATAAGCATGGCTCCGCCTATTTTAGGTATTATGGCAAGTTTAGTCGTTATATCAAAGGCAAAGTGCAACTGGCCGAGTGTTCTAGCGGATCTTCGAATAATGGGTATCACGAAAGCCGGGCCAATTATGGCGATCGAGGACAATAGATGCAATACGAGCAGTATTTCAAACAAACTCGCTAACCCCCTTCTCCTCAGCTCACTGTAACTTTACTTTGATAAGCTAGACCGACCCTTTTACTTCTAAATGTTCCTCCGAGTTCAAGATGGTCCAACATACATTTGACGACATCGTCATAAGTAACATTCAGCTCTTGAAATCGGCTGAACAAGTGACCGGCTATCTCTGCCTCGGAATATTCCTTGATCGTTTCCGAGATCTGAATGGGCAAGGTATCCGTTGTAACATGTAAATAATCTTGATCTGTGTGCTCTCTCGAATCAATCATGGTTCCCGGACACATCATAGACCAATCGAGCCCAGTCTGTTTTATCCTTTCGAAATTCAGGTTGTGGTTTCTATACTCAGGCGGGAAGCCGGGTAAATTGTTGCCGATGAGATCAGTATATGGAATATCTAGCAGGCCGGCTCCTCCCATAATCCATACTCGCCCAGAGAAACTGGGTTGGCTTTCACATTGACTTATAATATGATCTACGATACGAACAAACTCTTCTCCCTGGCCCGCATGGCCGGCTGCAATAATAGCGGCGTCTTGATGCGCAAGCGCCTCACAGATGCTTTCCTGATTCATCAGATCGTCCACGATCACCTTCATATGCTTTGGGGAATGCTCACTTAATTGTTCATAAAGCTTCTCAGAATTACGCACAAATGCAGTCATTTCATGTCCCAACTTTATCCCTTGTATCAACACTCTTTTCCCTGTATTCCCTGTCGCGCCAAAAACAACAATTTTCAATGTTCTTTCCTCCTCTTTGCTGGATCCTCATTTGTTCAACTCAAGCTTAACATCGCTTCAGTAGTATGTTAAGAACCCACTTTTAAGTAGGGTACTTACTTAAAAGTAAGCATGACAGGAAAATGTAGGCGAATAAAAGCTGCCCGGGATCCCGTGGCAGCTCTTGTAATGAGGTAATTTAGTTTAGTGTACTAGTTGATGCGAATCGGCTTAATTATGAAGCTGACTCTTCATGTTTCCGCTTATTATGATTTTCTCCCCAAGCACACATGACTTCTGCTACAGGAATCAAAGTTCTGCCGTAGTCACTAAGAGAATATTCTACTTTTGGAGGTACTGAGGGATATACCGTTCTATCAACTACGCCTTCTCGTTCCAAATCCCGGAGATGTTGCGAAAGCATTTTTTGTGAAACATCAGGTATGAGCTTTTCCAGATCGTTGAATCTCTTTGTGGAATCAAGTATATGCCATAAAATCATTGGCTTCCATTTGCCACCTAATACATGAATGAGTGTCTCAACTGGACATTCACGCTGATGAATCATCGATCAATCATCTCCTTACTTTTAAATTAGTGCATAACTAAAGAGGTTCATCCACGAGAATGTATAACAGAATATTATCAAATATATCAAAATACTACTAAATATATTCCACAAATGATACTATAGTTGACATGTTAGACTTTTTACGTAACCGGGGGCATTTATGTTGAAAAGAAATGGGGTCCTTACTCTTGCGGCTGTACTTACGGTTGTTTCATTGTATGTGTCGACACAACTGGCTCAATCAACACATCCAAAAACTGAGTTAATTGTGTCTGCTGCAGCGAGCCTTAAAGGCAGTCTCGATCAGATCGAGAAACTTTATGAGAAGAAACATAAGGATATTAATTTAACATTTAACTACGGGTCCTCCGGCACTTTGCAGAAACAAATTGAACAAGGCGCACCGGTCGATCTTTTTTTCTCAGCGGGCCGCAAACAAATGGATGCACTCGTGAAAGGTAACTTAGTTAAGCAAAGCACAAACATCTTGAACAACGAACTTGTAATGATTATCCCTTCTGATTCTAAACACACATTAACAACCGTTAAACAATTGACCAATAAAGACATCGAAAAAGTAGCAATAGGTCAACCGGAATCTGTACCTGCCGGTCAATATGCGAAAGAAGCATTAACTGTGCGTAAGGTCTGGGATCCACTTAAGGATAAACTCATATATGCTAAAGATGTGCGTCAGGTGCTAACTTATGTTGAAACAGGAAATGCAGATGCGGGATTTGTCTATAAAACGGATGCTCTGGCTTCGAAGAAAGTGAAGATGGCTATCCATATCCTTTCCAGCGTTCACGCGCCTATCTCTTACCCTGCTGGCGTATTGAAGGAATCCAAACACATGACCGAGGCAACCACTTTCTATAACTATCTACAATCCAATGAAGCTGATGCTGTTTTTAAAAAGTACGGATTCAAACTACGTTAATCACTTTAAGTCAGGATTGATCTCTATTGGACTGGAAAGCAGTTTTTGAACCCATTTCACTCTCTATACAAATCTCAATCACAGCCAGTTTGATCGTCTTTATTTGTTCAATAACTGTAGCCTATAAGATGGCGCGAGCACGGTTCATTGGCAAAAGTATTGTTGAAACCATTCTGCTATTGCCGCTTGTATTGCCTCCAACGGTTGTCGGATTGGTATTGCTTGTCCTGCTTGGACGACGGAGTTGGATTGGCAAAGCCTATGAAGCCATCTTCAATGGGCCGCTTCTGTTCACGTGGGGAGCTGCAGCGGTTGCCGCCGTGATTGTCGCCTTTCCACTTGCTTATCGAACGATGAAAGCCGGTTTTGAAAGTGTCGATGACGACCTCGAAGATTCTGCCAGGTCCATTGGAGCCAACGAATGGCAAGTGTTTCGATTCATTTCCGTTCCATTGGCCAAACGCTCTCTCACATCAGCATACATTCTTGGTTTTTGCCGGGGATTAGGTGAATTCGGAGCAACACTCATGGTTGCCGGAAACATTCCAGGTAAGACGCAAACCATCCCTACAGCCATCTATGTTGCCGCAGAAGGCGGAAATATGTCTATGGCCTGGACCTGGGCAGGAATTATGATCTTATTATCGTTCGTCATGTTGTTACTCTCCAACCGGATTACGAAAGAATCCTAAGCTGCAACAATCTAGCAGGAATCCGATGATAGCAAAAAAATCCCAACTTCTCACTTATCATGAGAGATTGGGATTTTAATTATATTCACTATTGGATAGCTTCCAGGTGTTCCCCTAGACGATCCCATGTCTCGGTGATGCCTTGCAGCATTCCCATGTCCATTACCTGTTTTAAGCCCTCCGTTGTGGCATATTCAGACGTACTAATGACTTTAGTTTCGCCTTCGATTTCGATGAACGTCAATGTGCAAATTGTAGCTGGCATGGACTCAGAAACAGTGCCTTCCGCATCAGAGAAATAATCAGTATATACAATCTTCTCCGGCGCCTGGATTTCGCTATATACTCCCTTGCCCCATGATTCCATTCCGTAATATTCACCCATACTTCTGTCCTCACATTTCATGCAATAATGCCATACGCCGCCCACACGGAAGTCCAAGTTACAAACCGGCAAAGACCAGCCTCTTGGTCCCCACCATTGCTTCAGATGCTCTTCCTGCGTGAAAGCCTTAAAAACCAGTTCACGAGGTGCCTTGAATATACGCTCTAGCGTAAGGGTTTTGTCTTCTACCTTAGAAATAATTTGATTCGTCATATTACAATTCCTCCTCAGATATAAGTACTTCTTTCAGGTTTGTTGAACACTTCTACTAAAAGGTAATTTGACAGGACTGCTTCTCTTGCTGAAAACAATATACCATATAAGGAATATTCCTGTAAAGACATATTTACTATATCTTTATGTTCATGAATTTTAGGATAATCGTTAAGTGTATCCGAACCTGAAAACACAAAAGAACCTGATCTGTCTTAAAGACAAATCAGGCTCTTCCTGTTGCTTGGCAACGTCCTACTCTTCCAGGACCCTGCGGTCCAAGTACCATCGGCGCTGAAGGGCTTAACGGTCGTGTTCGAGATGGGTACGCGTGGTTCCCCTTCGCCATTGTTACCAAACTGTTGAAGGTTTGATCCTTCAAAACTGAATATGAATGAATGTAAACTACGCGTTAACCTGTTAATTCAGGTCATTGGATAAGCCCTCGACCGATTAGTATTCGTCAGCTCCATGCATTGCTGCACTTCCACCCCGAACCTATCAACCTCGTCGTCTTCAAGGGGTCTTACTGATTGGGAAATCTCATCTTGAGGGGGGCTTCGCGCTTAGATGCTTTCAGCGCTTATCCCGTCCGTACATAGCTACCCAGCGATGCCTCTGGCGAGACAACTGGTACACCAGCGGTACGTCCATCCCGGTCCTCTCGTACTAAGGACAGCTCCTCTCAAATTTCCTGCGCCCACGACAGATAGGGACCGAACTGTCTCACGACGTTCTGAACCCAGCTCGCGTACCGCTTTAATGGGCGAACAGCCCAACCCTTGGGACCTACTTCAGCCCCAGGATGCGATGAGCCGACATCGAGGTGCCAAACCTCCCCGTCGATGTGGACTCTTGGGGGAGATAAGCCTGTTATCCCCAGGGTAGCTTTTATCCGTTGAGCGATGGCCCTTCCATGCGGTACCACCGGATCACTAAGCCCGACTTTCGTCCCTGCTCGACCTGTATGTCTCGCAGTCAAGCTCCCTTATGCCTTTGCACTCTTCGAATGATTTCCAACCATTCTGAGGGAACCTTGGGGCGCCTCCGTTACTCTTTAGGAGGCGACCGCCCCAGTCAAACTGCCCACCTGACACTGTCCCTCACCCGGTTTCACGGGCGCAGGTTAGAACTCCGATACGATCAGGGTGGTATCCCAACGGCGCCTCCGGCGAAGCTTGCGCTCCCCCTTCTCAGGCTCCCACCTATCCTGTACAGATCGTACCAAAGTCCAATATCAAGCTGCAGTAAAGCTCCATGGGGTCTTTCCGTCTTGTCGCGGGTAACCTGCATCTTCACAGGTATTAAAATTTCACCGGATCTCTCGTTGAGACAGCGCCCAAGTCGTTACGCCATTCGTGCGGGTCAGAATTTACCTGACAAGGAATTTCGCTACCTTAGGACCGTTATAGTTACGGCCGCCGTTTACTGGGGCTTCGGTTCACAGCTTCGGATTGCTCCTAACCGCTCCCCTTAACCTTCCAGCACCGGGCAGGCGTCAGCCCGTATACTTCGCCTTACGGCTTCGCACAGACCTGTGTTTTTGCTAAACAGTCGCTTGGGCCTTTTCACTGCGGCCCCCTCGGGCTATTCACCCTACCGAGGCACCCCTTCTCCCGAAGTTACGGGGTCATTTTGCCGAGTTCCTTAACGAGAGTTCTTCCGCGCGCCTTAGAATACTCTTCTCGCCTACCTGTGTCGGTTTGCGGTACGGGCACCATCACCTGGCTAGAGGCTTTTCTCGGCAGCCAGAGTACATGTTCTTCGCTACTTATATTTCGCTCCCCATCACAGCCCAGCCTTAACGATGTGCGGATTTACCTACACATCAGCCTCACTGCTTGGACGGACACTTCCATCAGTCCGCAACGTTCCCCTTCTGCGTCACCCCATTGCTCATAACGGCTTACGGTGGTACAGGAATATCAACCTGTTGTCCTTCGACTACGCCTTTCGGCCTCGCCTTAGGTCCCGACTAACCCTGAGCGGACGAGCCTTCCTCAGGAATCCTTAGGCTTTCGGCGGACAAGATTC